>DASUCS010000293.1:0-11790 GCA_036275935.1 Acidimicrobiales bacterium | reverse complement strand
CATCGCGAGTGCGGACATCGTGGGCGCCCTGGACCTCGCCGCAGTCGGCGCTGCGCTGACCGATCTCGCGGAGTCAGCACTCGATGCAGCCGTGAACGTGATCGAGCCCTCACTGCCGTTCGCGGTCATCGCGCTGGGTCGCTTCGGCGGTGGAGAGCTGTCGTACGCGAGCGATCTGGATCTCGTGTTCGTGTACGACGGCTCGACCGCCGACGACTTCGCGGTGGCGGAGCGCGTCGCCACGACATTGCTGCGCACGGTCGGTGGCAACCGACCGCACATCTACGACCTGGACGCCGACCTTCGACCCGAGGGCAAGGACGGCCCACTGGCGCGCAGCCTCGAGGCCTACAAGGGCTACTACGAGCAGTACGCACAGCCATGGGAACGCATGGCCATGGTGCGGGCGCGCCCGGTGGTCGGAGACGCCACCGTCGTCGATCGATTCCACGATGTGCTCGACGCGTTCGTATGGCGCGACGGCCTGTCGGACACCGAACGTCGCGAGATCCGGCGCATCAAGGCCCGCGTCGAGAACGAGCGCATCTCGGCGAAGGACGACGCCACGTATCACCTGAAGCTCGGTCGTGGCAGCCTCTCGGACGTCGAGTTCGCAACGCAGTTGCTCCAACTCGAACACGGCATCCGCGGTGCATCGACGCTCGCGGCACTCGACGCGTTGCTCGCGGCCGATGCGATCGCCACGGAAGACCACGAGATCCTCACTGCGTCGTACACGTTCTGCGAGCGGACGCGGAACCGCTGGTTCCTCGTCAACAGCGCGCCGGGCGACACGTTGCCGCCGCAGCTCGAGGAGCTCGAACGCCTCGCCGTCTCACTCGGGACCACGGCACGCCAGCTCCGCGACGACTACCGCCGCGTCACCCGCCGAGCCCGTCGCGTGTTCGAACGCCTCTTCTACGGCACCGACCCCTGACCCCATTGCCCACGCGCGCGTCATCCGCGGTTCAGTGAGCGGTGAAGAGGACTTCGCTCGCCAACGGGCGGTAGCCGGCGGCGAGGCACGCTCGAACCGACGCGACGTTGCCGGGTGACACCTGCGCGAACACCGGCTCGTCGCGCACCAGCGTCGACGCCGCACCGGCCAGTCGTCGTCCGAGGCCGTGACCTCGAGCGGATGCAGCGACCTCATACGCCATCTCCATGCGCCCGGCGACCCCGCGTCCCAAGATGAGCACGCCGTCGGGCTCACCGTGTTGCCGTTCGGCGTACACCGCGATCTCCGGTCGGTACCTTCCGGCCCGTCGCACCCGCGGGTGATCCGCGAGATCGTCACGTCGCCACAGCTCGAGCGAGTCATCCGCCAACTCGGTGGGCGGAGCCGCCATCACCATGTCGATCGGCCCCGGGCTCGCGCCGACCCAGCCGGCCAGGAACATCAGGAAGTGCGCCCCGAGCGGTTGGCTCAGGTCGCTGGGATCGAGCCGCTGCCGAACCGTGTCTTCGTCGATGTCGGCGGCGATGACGTGATGCGCCGTGAAGGCGACGACGCAGTGACGGCCGTCCGCAAGCGCGTGCAACACGGTCAAGCCCCCGTCCGCGACAGGAGGCCGCCCGCGGGCGGCCTCCGTCAGGATCTCGAGCAGCGGATGGCCGTCAGCGACCACCCCGGCTTGTTAGCAGCTGGGTCGGGTGTGGTTCACGAACTTCGAGGCGGCGTCGGAAAGATGCGACTTGATCTTGTCGCCCTGCGTCGTCGTGAGCTTGCCGTTGTTGACGGCCTCGTCGACCTTGTTGGTACCTGCGTCGACGATGGCCTGCACGACCGTCTGCGGGTCGACGTCGTGGTCCTTGGCGACGTCGGCGACCGACTTGCCGTCCTTCAGCGCGGTGGTGAGATCAGACGGCTGCACGCCGATCTTGTTGGCGGCAACGTCGACCATGCCGTCGAGGATGCGAGCCGCCGGGCCACCACGGCCCCGACGACCGAGTGGGCCCTTGCCGGGCTGCGCGTCGGGCTTCGCATTGGGCTTCGCGTCCTTGAACGCCTGGACGATCTTGTCCTCTTGGTCCTGGGAGATCGTGCCGTTCTGCACCAGCCCGTCGAGGACATCCTTGAACCTCGCTCTTGGACCCATGCACTTCGGCGAGCCCGGATCAGACGAGCTCGAGCTCGTCTGGAAGACCGAGCTGTTCGACGCGCCGGCGGGGAGCACGGCGTTCAGCAGGAACGCGCCTGCCCCCAGAGCGGTGATGATGCTGACTGCTGCAATGACCTTCTTCATGACCCCCACATTGTCGCTCGTTTGTTAGCGACAAATGACGCGGTCGTTCGGAGTGATGGTTGGTACTCTGTCCGTATGTCGGGACAGCAATCTCATACTATGGGACAGCCCTGGCTGCCCCAGTGGGACGGCCAGGCCTACGCGGCCAATACCGGGCACCATCGGCGCTACGACGATCGGTTCCTCTCCAGCCTCCCGGTGCGGCCCGCCGATCGGGTCCTCGACATCGGCTGCGGCGCCGGCGATCTCACTGCGACGGTCGCAGGACTGGTCCCCGACGGGCACGTCGTCGGTCTCGAGCCGCAGCCGAGTCTGCTGGCCGAGGCCCGCGCCCGAGCACGGGCAAACCAGTCCTTCGTCGAGGCACCCGCGCAGAGACTCGCTCACGCAGTCGAGGGGCCGTTCGACGTCATCTTCAGTCAGTCGGTGCTGCACTGGGTGCCGTGGCCGGATCATCCGGCGATCCTGCGCCAGTGTCGTGAGGTGCTGCGCCCCGGTGGCGCGCTGCGCGTCGAATGCGGCGGTGGCGACAACGTTCGCGAGGTGGTGCAGTTCCTCGATGCCGTCGCCGAGTCGGTCGCTGGTGCCTCCGCACCGAGCGCGCCGTGGACCTTCGTGCACGCCGGTGCCTATCTCGACCTCTTGATCGACTGCGGCTTCACGGTCGATGCGGGGTTCGTGCACACGGTCGCGCAGCGGCGATCGTTCGATCGTGCGGCGGTGCTCGGCTGGTTGATGAGTCAAGCGGTGCAGGCGTACGAGGTCGACCTCGCACCCGAGCTCAGGGCACCGTTCCGCGGCGAAGTCGAGGCGCGCGTCGACGAACTGCGTCGTGCCGACGGGACCTACGACCTCGGGTTCGTACGCCTCGATCTCCTGGCATTCGCTCCCTGACGGGACGAGACTCCAGGCCATGCCTGGGGTCATCGACAGCGATCAACATCTGTACGAACCACGGGGGATGTGGGCCGAACACATCGATCCCTCGTCAGTCGACGACGCGCTGGAGCTCGTCGACGACGAACGAGGGTTCACGTGGGTGACGTGGCGCGGCGAACGCCTCGAGCTCGCCGATGTGCACTTGCCCGGCAACGTGAACAGCAACGGTGACCACCGCCGCAACCTGCGCAGCGGACGCCGTTCGTCCTACGTGTACGACGAGGCCTTGCCGGATGCGTACTGGAGCCCCGCGGCCCGCGTGCAGTGGCTCGACGAGGTCGGTCTCGACGAGGCGGTGTGCTTCCCGAACTTCGGACTCCTGTGGGAACGTCGCCTGTCGTCGTCGTTGCCAGCGCTCACCGCGAACATGACCGCGTGGAACCGTTGGTGTGCGTCGATCGTGAGCGAGTCCGGTGGACGGCTCCATCCGGTCGCACACCTCACGTTGCGCGATCGAGCGTGGGCGACCGCCCAGCTCGCCGAGCTCGAACGTGCCGGTGTGCGCATGGCGATGATCGCCCCGGCTCCGGTCGACGGACGGCCGATGAGCCACCCCGATCACGAGGTGCTGTGGTCGGCGTTCGTCGAGCACGGCGTCACACCCGTCTTCCATGTCGCCGACCAGCCGCGCATGTTCGACGACTGCTGGTACCCACCGGACGAGGACTCGTTCGTCCCTACCATCGAATCGGCGTTCATCTGGGTCCCGCCAGCGATCGCGTTGAGCGACATGATCCTCAACGGCGTGTTCGACCGTCACCCGCAGCTTCGAGTCGGCGTCGTGGAGCTCAGCTCCATCTGGGTACCGCAATTCCTCTTGATGCTCGACGGCTCGCTCGACTTCACCAGCAGGCTCAACGGCACGGACGTCACGTTGTCCAAGCGGCCGAGCGAGTACCTGCTCGACCATGTGCGGGTGTCGTCGTTCGCCTACGAGGATCCGGCGCGACTGACACGCAAGACCGGCGACGTGTTCATGTGTTGCAGCGACTTCCCGCACTCGGAGGGCACCGCCGCGCCGCTCAGCGACTACCAGCGCGCCGGATGCGATCCGGCCGAGCAGCCCGGACTCTTCTCTGACAACATCGCGGTCCTGCTGGGGCGGTAACCAGGGAGGGCAAGGCGATGCCGAAGTACCTACTCGAGGTCAACTACACGCTGGACGGTTTGCAGGGGGTGGTCGCCAAGGGCGGTTCGGCCCGCAAAGCCGCAGCGTCTGCGGCCGCCAAGAGCGTCGGCGGCAAACTCGACGCGTTCTACTTCGCCTTCGGCGGGACGGACGTGTTCTGCATCGCCGACATGCCGAACAACGAAGCGGCCGCCGCGCTCGCACTGACGGTCAGCGCTGCCGGTGGCGCGTCGGTGAAGACGGTCGTGCTGCTCACCACGGATGAGGTCGACGCCGCGGTCGGCAAGGACGTGAAGTACAAGCCGCCCGGCTCGTAACCACTAACAAAGGGGCATGGCGATTGCGTCCCTGCCCCGCCTCAAATCGGAGGAGGTCCGTCGCCGGCGACTCGTCGTGACGCGCCGCGCCGCCGGCGCGCTGCTGGCGGCGGCGACAGCGGTGTTCGTCGTCGTGACCGTGATCGGTGCGCACGGCTGGCTGGGCTACGTCCAGGCCACGGCCGAGGCATCGATGGTCGGCGGCCTCGCGGACTGGTTCGCGGTGACCGCTCTGTTCCGCCATCCGCTCGGCGTGCCGATCCCCCACACCGCGATCATCCCCGAGCGCAAGGATCAGTTCGGCGAGACGCTCGGCGACTTCATCCAGGACAGCTTCCTCACGCCCGAGACGATCGTGGCCCGCGTCCGCGCCGCCAACGTGTCGACCCGGCTCGCCGCATGGCTCTGCTCGCCCGGCAACGCGGAACGTCTCTCCGCACACATCGCTGACGGCGCCGTTGCCGTCGCGGACCTCGTCAACGACGAGGACGTGCACACCACGCTCGAAGCCGTCGTGCGCGAACAGATCGACCGCGTCGAGCTCGCGCCGCTCGCCGGCCGCACGCTGCGCACACTCACTGCCGACGGTCGGCACGAACAGCTCATCGACTCGGCGTTGCGCGGGCTGCAGCGCGTGCTCGACGAGAACAAGGACGACCTCAAGCACCGATTCGAGGCGACGTCTCCGTGGTGGCTGCCGGGTGCGGTCGAGGATCGCATCTTCGACCGTCTGCTCGACGGTGCCGAGGCCGTGCTCCGCGACATGACCGAGGACCATCAACACGGGATGCGCCAGGCGCTCGACGAGCGCATCACGTCGTTCATCAACGACCTGGAGACCTCGCCAGATCTGCGTGCCCGCGGCGAGCAGCTGAAGCACGACTTGCTCAACCAACAGGAGCTACGGGGATGGGTAGCGGGCGCATGGACGGAGGTGAAGGCCCAGCTGCGCGCGTCCGCGGGCGATCCGAACTCGGAGCTGCGACGACGGCTCACCGACGCGATTGCGTCGGCAGGCGCGCGACTGCGAGACGATCCCGGGCTCCAGGCCATGGTCGACGACGGTGCGGTGACCGCAGTGCGCTACGTCGCCGAGCGCTTCGACGGCGAGATCGCGGCGCTGGTCACGAGCACGATCGCTCGATGGGACGGTGAAGAGACCGCTCGCCGCCTCGAGCTCTTGCTCGGGCCCGACCTTCAGTTCATTCGCATCAACGGCACCGTTGTCGGCGCCGCCGCGGGGCTCGCGCTGCACACGATCGCGCAGGCTCTGTCGTGATCAGCTCGTCGGCTTGACCGACAGCACCTGTTCGGATTCACCCTTCAGCACCCTGATGGCGAGCTGCCCGTTGCGGAGGGACGCTTCGATCTCGCGGCCGTAGCCCTCTGGCAACTCGACTTCGCGCTCGTACCCGCCGTACTCCCACTCGTTCACGAGGTACTCGCGGGGGCCGGAGCTCCGGAGGTGAGCCCAGAAGCGCAGACAGTTGTCGCGCAGCTCGATGGTGACATCGTCGGAGGTGACGGCCGGGAGCGGAGCGACAACGACGAGTGCACCGCTGGCCTCGTACATGTTGACGGGGACCTGCTGAGTCCGCATCGTCGCCTCGGTGGCTGCAGTCGAGTCCTTCACCTGCTGATGCGTGGTCATCAAGGCACGCTACCCCCGAGGTCAGGTGTCGATCCCGAGCGACGCCTGGTTGTCGGGTATCGCCTTGCGCCGTCTGTTCGTCGCGCTGGCCGCGTCGGGGTCGACGTCCATCGGATGTTCGACGATGGCGACGACACGAGACGCAAGGAATCGAGCGGTACGCACCGGGTTGCCGGTGCGCGTGACTTCAACGACCTCGACCGTGGTTCGTCCGACGTTCACTTCGACGCGGCGGCCAGCTTTCGTCGCAACGATGTCGAAGTTGCGCACCCCGTCGCCGACGTCCACCACGATCTCGACGCGATCACCGCGCATGGAGACATGCTAGGGCGCATCGAGTTCATTGCCCCTCGCGTGAGTGATCCCCGGCTGCACGTCGCAGCGGTGATCGTGACGGTTCAGGTCTTCGGTCAGACCAGCTTCCACTTCGAGGTGTCCATCGCACAGATCCTCGTCGCCGTGGTGACGTGCGCGGTGCTCGACATCGTGATCGTTGCTCGACGCGAGCACGTGCTCGCATGGCCGGCGAGTGCACTGCTCACGGGGAACGGCACGGCGTTGCTGCTGCGAGTGAACGGCACCCAGCACGGTGACTGGTGGTCGATGCGCGGCTGGTGGATCTTCGCCGGAACGGGTGCGTTGGGGATCGCATCGAAGCACCTGCTGCGACGAGGCGACGCGCCGGTCTTCAACCCGTCGAACCTCGGCCTCGTCGTGTGCTTCGTGGTGCTCGGCACCAACCGCGTGAACCCTCAGGACCTGTGGTGGGGTCCGTTGTCTCCCGCGCTCGTGTTCGTCATCGTGTTCGTCATCGTCGGCGGGCTGCTGCTGGCGCAGCGACTCCATCTCGCCGGAGTGTCCGCCGCGTTCTGGCTGGCGTTCGCCGGAGCAGTGGGCGTCGTGGCGCTCGCAGGTCACGCCATGACCGCGCGATGGCACGTCGGGACCGTCAACGGAACGACCTACTGGTGGATCTTGGTGACGTCCCCGGAGGTGCTGATCTTTCTCTTCTTCATGATCACGGACCCACAGACGATGCCGCGATCGCCACGTGCGCGGGTGTTGTTCGGGGGAGCGATCGGTCTGATGAGCGCGCTGTTCGCCAGCGCGGCTGGGACGGAGTTCGCCACGAAGTTGGCGTTGTTGGTCGCGCTCGCCGTCGCGTGTGCTGCTCGGCCGTTGTTCGAACGAGAGAGTGTGCTTCGACTTCGACCAATCGCGCTCGGTGGGATCGCGTTCGTGGTCGTGCTCGCGGTCGTCGCCAACTCCACGGCGGCGCACCCACCCCACCTCGCAGCTGCGTTCGAGGGCGAGATCTTCGTCCCCTCCGACCTGCCACCCGTCGCGGTCGACCCCGCAGTCACACGCGCGGGCGCGCACGTCGACGTCGTGGACGCGCAACGACTCGCGGCGCAAGCGTTCGCCGTGCTGACGGCCGAGACATCCGGCACCTACACGCTCACGACGGCCGCCGTCGTGCTCGTCCACGACGGAGCCCAGCCCCAAGCGCCCCCGAAGCTCGGCGTGCGGCTCACCGGCAACCGACACGACACGGCCTCGGACGCACCGTTCGACCGCACGATCGCTGTCAACGCGTAGCCGCCCGGCATCTGACGCGAACCTGAACGGCTTCGCATTCTTCGGGTTTGGCGGTCTTTGGGTTATTTCTCAATCTCTGCCGACCGCGCGCCGATCAGCAGTGTGTGAGCAGCGCACGCGCTCGCTTGGGGACCTGGGGGGATCCGGTCCGCTACGCACTCCAGATCGCCACCATGGGTCTGGCAGGGCTGGTGGTCGGCCTCGTCCTGGTGGATCTCCTCGGCCTCGATGGTTGGGCCGCGTGTGCGGTCCAGGGCGTGTCGGTGTTCGTCGTCCTCGGGGGACTCGAGATCATCATCATCGGTCGGCCGCTGCAGCGAGCCATCGTCACGAGCACCCAGCGACACGCCGCCCGAGAGGCACGGCTGCGCAGTGAGGCGACGCGTCAGGAGTTCGAAGGACGCCTCGCCCGAGGACTCGACATGGCTCAGGACGAAGACGCTGCGTTGGAGGTCGTGAACCGGGCGCTCACCACCGCCGCGCCAGAGCATGCTGCCGAGCTGCTGCTGGCGGACTCGAGCCGGGCCCATCTCGTGCGCTCTGCAGGAACGGGCGCCAACCGCGCGTGTCCAGTCGAGTCGCCGCGGGACTGCGCGGCCGTCCGTCGCGGACAGACACTGGAGTTCGCGAACAGCGAAGAGATCGACGCCTGTCCACACCTACGGGGACGCGGCACCACGTGTTCGGCAGTCTGCGTTCCGGTGAACGTGCTCGGCAACACCGTCGGCGTCCTGCACGCGGTCAGCGCGCAAGCCGAGTCGTTGACCCAGGACGTCACCGCTCGACTGGAGACCATCTCCACGCAGGCGGGCGCTCGCATCGGGATGTTGCGTGCACTCCAGCGGTCTGAGATCCAGGCATCGACCGACCCCCTCACCGGGCTCCTCAACCGTCGCAGCGTCGAAGACCGCATCTACACACTGATGCGCGAAGAGCGAGCGTTTGCGATGGTGATGTGCGACCTCGACAACTTCAAGATGCTCAACGACGCGCACGGACACGAGGCCGGCGATCGCGCCCTTCGCCTGTTCGCGTCGACGCTCAAGACCTCACTCCGCCCCGGGGACTACGCGGCCCGCTTCGGCGGCGAGGAGTTCCTGCTCGTGTTCCCGGACGAGGCGTCTGACGGCGCGGTGAGTGCGGTCGAGCGACTCCGCGAGGAACTCGCCATCGCCGCCACCAGCGGCGGCGCGCCAGCGTTCACGGCAAGCTTCGGCATCGCCGATCGCCGGCATGGCTCGACGCTCGACGAGATCCTCAAGCAGGCCGACGACGCGTTGCTGCGAGCGAAGCGCGACGGCAAGAACCGCGTCCTGCTCGCCGAGTCGATGTGAACTCGACGAAATAGCCCCCCGTCTTCGGGGGGCTATTTCGTCGAGAATCAGACCAACAAGTCGTTCCACTCAGGGTTGGGAATGCGACTGCGTGTGTCTTTGATGCGCGCCGAGTCGCGTCGTCGCGATCGGCTGATCAGCCGCTGTATCAGTCGTTCGCGTACTGACTCGCAGCGGCCAGATCGGTCAGCGCGAAGCGGGCCATCAGGTCGACGCGCGTAGGGTCGACTCGGTGTCGCGTCGACGTCGGTTGGTCATCGTCATCGCGGTTGTCGTCGTCGCTGTCGTGGGCGTGGTGACGGTGTGGAAGATGACAACGAGCGGCGGCACGTCAGCGACGCGTCGCGAGGCCGATGCGTTCTTGGACGCGTGGACGCGAGGCGACACCATCGCCATGAGCGTGCACCTCGACACACCACCACCTGACCTCGCGGCGACGGTCGGGGCGCTCACCCATGCCGCACCCGGTACGACGCTCACGCTGCACACGACCGTCGTGCACGAGACGACGAGCACAACCGCCGTCGCGAGCTACCACGCCCGCGCCGATGTGGCGGGGTTCGGACCCTTCGAGTGGGACGGCCAGCTGCCATTGACCAAGAGCAACGGGCAGTGGCGGGTGCACTGGGATCCCAGCGACCTCTTCCCCGGACTCGCGGTCGGACAACGGCTCACGGTGGCGGAGAAGTGGCCGACGCGGGCCCCGATCCTGGGAGCCGGCGGCGACCCGCTGGTCAGCGATCAGCCCGCCGTGTCGGTCGGGCTGGAACCGGACCACATCACGAACCTCGAGGACGTCAAGACGACCCTGTCGTCGCTGCTGAGCGTCGACCCCGCGACCGTCGATCGCGCGCTCGCCGCTCCGGGGGTGCAGCCGTCGTTCTTCGTGCCGATCATCACGCTGCCGACCAACACCTACAACCAACTCCGACCACGGTTGGCGCCGGTCCCCGGGATCGTGTTCCAACGGACCCACAGCCGGTTCGCGATCTCGGACACCTTCGCCATGCACGTGCTGGGACGGACCGGGGAGATCACGGCCGAGCAGCTCACCAAGCTGGGACCGCCGTACGCGGTCGGCGACACAGTCGGTCTCTCTGGACTGGAACTGGTCTACGAATCACGACTGGCCGGCCGGCCGTCTGGGGACCTCGAGATCGTCGACAAGACCGGTACGGTCGTGCGGCCACTGCAGCACTTCCAAGGCACCGATCCGCAACCGGTGCAGACCACTCTCGACGCCGCCACCCAAACGGCGGCCGAACAGGCGCTCGACGGCGTCTCACAACCGGCGGCGCTGGTCGCCGTGGACGCCCGCACGGGCCAACTGCGCGCTGTCGTGAGCCGCCCCCTCGATCAGCCCTTCGACCGCGCCCTCGACGGCGCCTACCCACCGGGATCGACGTTCAAGGTCGTGACCGCAGCCGCGCTGCTCGTCAACGGTGATTCGCCCTCGACACCAGCGGAGTGCCCCCCGACAATCACCTTGGGAGGCAAGCAGTTCCGCAACTTCGAAGGCGAAGCGCCGGGAACCATCGAACTTCACCGGGCCTTCGCCATCTCGTGCAACACCGCCTTCCTCGGCTTGGCCGCGCAGCTCCCGCACGACGCGATGTCCCGCGCGGCGTCGACGTTCGGGTTCGACGTGCCCTACCAGTTACCGCTGCCGACGACGGGCGGCGACTTCCCGCCGCCAGCCGACGACGCCGAGCGGGCGGCCGCCACGATCGGTCAGGGCCGGGTGACCGCCAGCCCGCTGCAACTCGCCACCGTCGCCGCAGCCGCCGACACCGGCCAGTGGCGACCGCCGACACTCGTGCTGCAACCGACCGACCCAACGGCGCGCCCGAGCACGGCGCCATCACTGGCGCCGGGAGTCGTCGACGCGCTGCACACGATGATGACCGAAGTCGTCACGTCGGGAACGGGCCGCGCCGCCGCGGTACCGGGCCAGGACATCGCCGGCAAGACGGGTACCGCCGAGTTCGGCAACGCGAATCCGCCGAGCACGCACGCGTGGTTCATCGGCTACCGGGGCGACCTCGCGTTCGCGGTGCTCGTCGAGGGTGGCGGCGTCGGCGGCGAGACGGCGGCGCCGATCGCCAACAGGTTCCTGGCCGCGCTCCCACCGTGACCGGACGGGTCAAGCGAACCGCACGACACAGACCAGCCCGACGGCGAGGCTGTAGATCGCGAACGGGGTCAAGGTGCGCGTCTCGAAGAACCGCACCAGGAAACGGACCGACGCGTAGGCCGCGAGCCCGGCGCACACCGCGCCGACCGCGGCTTGAGCCCGGATGCCGTCGCCGTTGGGGCCGAGCAGGTCGGGGATCTTGTACAAGCCGGCGGCGAGGATGACCGGCGTCGCCAGCAGGAACGAGAAGCGGGCGGCGTCTTCGTGATCGAGACCGCGGGCCAGGCCGGCGACCATGGTGATCCCCGACCGGCTGATCCCGGCGAACAGCGCTCCGATCTGCGCCACGCCGATGACACCGGCCTCGACGGGCGCGAGCGTGTCGAGGTCACGGCCCTCCTCGGCTCCCGTGCCGTGGTGCGCGTGCGTGTCGGCGAGTGC
>DASUCS010000292.1:0-2124 GCA_036275935.1 Acidimicrobiales bacterium | reverse complement strand
TACCACCTCGGCGAACGGTTGCAGCGTCTGTACGCGTCGTCGGACTTGGCGCGCGACGAGCCGATCCAGCGGCTGACGTGGTCGTACAGAACGGTCGGTCCGCTGGCCGAGCCCGACGTGCACGAGGTGTTGAAGGAGATCAACGGGTTCACGGTGGCCGACGGTCAGCCGGTGAGTGGTTTCTCGGATCTGAAGGACGACGGGTCGACCGCGTGCGGCTGCTGGATCTACGCCGGCGTGTACGAGGGCGGCTCGAACCAGGCCGCTCGCCGCGTGCCGGGCTCGGCACAGTCGTGGGTCGCACCGGAGTGGGGCTGGGCGTGGCCGATGAACCGGCGCCTCATGTACAACCGCGCCTCCGCCGATCCCGATGGGCGTCCGTGGTCCGAGCGCAAGGCCTACGTGTGGTGGGACGCCGACGAAGGCAAGTGGACGGGCCACGACGTCCCCGACTTCATCGCCGACCGTCCACCGTCGTACGTGCCGGCGGCCGACGCGACCGGCATCGACACCATCGGCGGGACGACGCCGTTCATCATGCAGGGCGACGGCCGGGGCTGGCTGTTCGCGCCGAGCGGCATCAAGGACGGACCGCTGCCCACGCACTACGAGCCCGAGGAGTCGGTGGTCGAGAACCCGCTGTACGGCCAGCAGCGCAACCCGGAGCGGATGGAGTGGTCGCGCGCCGACAACCCGTACCACCGTCCGTACGGTGACCCGGATCATCCCTTCGTGATCACGACGTACCGGTTGACCGAGCACCACACCGCCGGTGGGATGTCCCGATGGTTGCCGTGGTTGTCGGAGCTGCAGCCCGAGATGTTCTGTGAGGTGTCGCCGGAACTGGCGGAGCTGCGCGGGTTGTCGAATGGCGGGTGGGCGACGATCTCGACGGCGCGCGCGTCCATCGAAGCTCGGGTGCTGGTCACGTCACGGGTGCAGCCGTTGGTCATCGGCAAGCGACGCCGCGTCGTGCATCAGATCGGCTTGCCGTATCACTGGGGTTCGTCGGGATTGGTGAAGGGTGATACGGCCAACGAGTTGATCTCGTTCGTCGCCGACCCGAACGTGTCGATCCAGGAGTCGAAGGCGTTGACTGCGGACATCCAACCGGGACGGCGTCCTCGATGACCGCGCTCGCCTCGCCGACCGGCGAGCCGGTCGGGTTCTTCACGGACACGACGGTCTGCATCGGGTGCAAGGCGTGCGAGGTCGCGTGCAAGCAGTGGAACCAGCTGCCGGACGACGGCTTTTCGTTCACGGGGATGTCGTACGACAACACCGTGCACTTGGGCGCATCGACGTGGCGGCACGTGGCGTTCATCGAGAAGCCGAGAAGTGGGGCGGACGACAAGTTCTCGTGGCTGATGCTGTCGGACGTGTGCAAGCACTGCGAGACCGCCGCGTGCTTGGACGCGTGCCCGACGGGTTCGATCATTCGCACCGAGTTCGAGTCGGTGTTCGTGCAGCCCGACATCTGCAACGGATGCGGCTACTGCGTGTCGGCGTGTCCGTTCGGAGTGATCGACCGGCGCGAGGACGACGGGCAGGCGTGGAAGTGCACGCTCTGTTACGACCGGTTGGGTGAGGGGATGACGCCGGCGTGCGCGCAGGCCTGTCCGACGGAGTCGATCGTGTTCGGGCCGCTGTCGGAGCTGAAGGAACGGGCGTCTCGGCGGGTCGCTGACGTCGACGGCGGTTACCTGTACGGGCTCGATCAGGAGGGCACCGACGGGTTGCACGCGTTCTTCCTGCTGACCGACACGCCGGAGACGTACAACTTGCCGTCGTCGCCGGTGGCGCCGCGCAAGACGGTGGGGCGGTCGTGGAAGTCGATGGCGGCCGCCGGAGTGGCGATGGCGATCGCGGCGATCGTGTCGTCGCGATGAGCTACTACGACGTCCCGCTGCTGAAGAAGCCGGTGTGGAAGTGGTTCATTCCCGCGTACTTCTTTCTGGGTGGCGTGGCGGGGGCGTCGTCGACGTTGGGCGCGCTGTTCCGTCCGTTGCGGCGGCGGACGGCGCGGTTGTCGCTGGTCGCCGTCGGGATGGGCACGGCGTGTCTGATCGCGGACCTCGGCCGTCCGTCGCGGTTCGTCAACATGCTGCGGGTGTTCCGGCCGAC
>DASUCS010000291.1:0-8340 GCA_036275935.1 Acidimicrobiales bacterium | reverse complement strand
ACACTCGGCGCGACATGTTCGTGACTCCTTCGTCGGTTCCAGCCGAATCGTCCTTCACTCGTCGCCGCGGCACTAGGGACCTTGTCCCCTTCTACGGATGGCGCAGGGCACCGCGATGGCTGAAGACGGCCGCGCGTCGTGCCAGCCGGCGCTGGTGATGGGAACGAGCCGCCGACAGGGGTTGCGTCTCGCCCTCGACGTGCGCGTAGAACTCGCGCTTGCCCAACTCGACCAGCGCCAGATACCCGGCGACCATGAGCAGCAGCACCGCGAAGAACCCCGCTGGCAACGCGACGAAGCCGAGCTCGCCACCGATCGGCAGGAACGGCAGCGTGGCGCCGACGGCCACGACGGAAAGTGCGGCGATGGTGATGAGCCGTCCCGGGCGGCTTCGCCAGAACGGACTGCGACGGGTGCGGATCACGAAGATGACGAGCGTCTGCGTGGCGAGCGACTCCACGAACCAACCACTGCGGAACAGCTCCGGTCCTGCGCTGAACAGGTTGAGCATCACCGCAAAGGTCAGGAAGTCGAACATCGAGCTGATCGGTCCGAAGAACAGCATGAAACGACGGATGAATCCGATGTCCCAGTGCGACGGCCTCGCGAGCTGCTCTTCGTCGACTCGGTCCGATGGGATCGCCATCTGCCCGGCGTCGTACAGCAGGTTGTTCAACAGGATCTGGGACGGAAGCATCGGGAGGAAGTTCAGGAAGGCCGATGCGGCGGCCGCACTGAACATGTTGCCGAAGTTCGATGAGGTGCCCATGAGGACGTACTTGATCGTGTTGGCGAAGATGCGACGCCCCTCGACCACACCGTCGGCGAGCACGCCGAGGTCCTTGTCGAGCAACACGATGCCCGCGGCACTGCGAGCGACTTCGGTGGCGCTCTCGACAGAGATCCCGACGTCAGCCGCGTGCAACCCCACGGCATCGTTCACACCGTCGCCCAGGTAGGCAACGTCTCGACCGCAGCGGCGGTGGAGCCGGATGATGCGGGTCTTCTGTTCCGGGTCGACGCGGGCGAACACACGTGTGGAGGACAACCGAGCCATCAGAGCGTCGTCGTCGAGCGCGTCCACCTCCTCGCCGGTGAGCGTGCCGCCGCCCGTGAGCCCGAGCTCGTCGCACACGTGCTCGGCCACCTGGGCGTTGTCGCCTGTCACGATTCGCACACTGATGCCGAGCGCGGCGAGACGGGACAGCGCGGCCGCAGCCGACTCCTTGGGCTGGTCGAGAAAGACGAGAAAGCCGACGAGCTCGAGATCTCGTTCGTCGTCGGGTGTGACCGTGTCGAGATCAGGAGCGGGTCGGCAGGCCACCGCGATGACCCGCCCACCCTGATCGAACTCGGCCTGCAATGCCCGCGTCGCGTGCTCCGGCACCTCCCGGCAGACGGCCAGAAGCTGCTCGGGTGCGCCTTTCGTGATCAGCATCCGACCATCCGGGCCGTCGACGAGCACCGACATCCGGCGTCGTGAGTGATCGAAGGGTGCAACCGCGACCGTTCGGAACTCGTCGACGGGTTGCGCACGAGCCGACGCCGCCTCGAGCAGTGCAGCGTCGAGAGGGTTGCTGACCGCCTCCGCATGGTCGTGTCCGGCATCCGTGCACACGAGGCCGAGCAGCAGCGGCGTCGGAAGCGACTCGTCGCGCACGTTGACGGCGTGCTCGAACGAGATGCGGCCCTCGGTCAACGTGCCGGTCTTGTCCGTCAGCAGCACCTCGATGTCGCCGAGGTCCTCGATCGCCATAAGGCGCTTCACGAGCACCTTGCGGTGGGCAAGCCTCCTCGAGCCGGTTGCAAGGCTCGTCGTGACCACGGCGGGCAGGAGTTGCGGGGTGATGCCGACGGCGATCGCCAACGAGAACAACAGCGCGTCGATCAACGGCCGCTCGAGGACCAGGTTGATCACGAAGATCCCGCCGGTGAGCACTGCCGCGACTCGGGCCAACAGCAATGAGAATTTGCGGAGTCCGACCTGGAACTCGGTCTCCTCGTGACGTTCACCGAGACCGATGGCGATGCGACCGAACTCGGTGGCCGGGCCGGTCGCAGTCACGATGCCTTCGGCCTCTCCACCGTGAACGACCGTTCCCATGAGCGCGCACGAGGTGAGCGAATCCACCGGGCTCCCCACCGCGATCGGCACGATGTCCTTCTCGATCGGCATCGACTCACCCGTGAGCACCGCTTCGTCGCACTCGAGGCCGACGGTCGACACCAAGCGCATGTCGGCTGGCACCACCGCTCCGAGTGTCAGCCGGACGACGTCACCCGGCACCAGCGTCGTCACATCCACGCGGGTCCATGCACCGTCACGCCGCGCGACCGAGCGGGGACGCAGTTGGGAGTGCAACGCCTCGGTCGCGAGCTCCGCTCGGTACTCGTTCACGAAGCCGAGTCCGACGCTCAATGAGACGATCACGCCGATGATCACGGCGTCCGATCCTTCGCCGACGAAGCACGACACCGCTGCTGCGGCCAACAACAGAAGCAACAGCGGGCTTCGGAACTGGCGAACGAGGACGGACCAGCCGCGAGCGTGATGCGTGCGGATGGCGTTCGGGCCGATGGCCGCCAACCGAGCACTCGCCTCGTGGTCGGTCAGGCCGTCACCGTCGGTTCGAAGTCGAGCGCGCACGTCATCGACGCTCAGGCTCGCCGCTTCGCGCGCGCTGATCTCGATGTTGGTCGGGACGCGATCGGCGTCCGGACCGGCGTCAGTTGGAACTGGCGGCTTCGAGGTCGTGGACGACAGCGTCGCTCCCAGGGAAGTAGGTCGTCTTCCCCGACATCACCGGCTGGCCTCCGGGGGCGGCACCACGACGACCGCGCAGTAGGCCTGTTGAAGGCACCGCAGGCTGACCGATCCGAGCAAGAGACCCGCGAGCCCTCCTCGGCCGCGACTTCCAACGACAAGGAGGCCGGCGTTGTCGGTGAGCCGCACGAGCGCGTGTGCGGGTGACTCCTCGAGCGCCGCGAACTCGACATCGACGACCTGGCGCCCGAGGGCGCGGGACGCGTCATCGACCATGTGCTCCATGAGCTCGACGCTGCGAGCGCGGAACTCGTGACGGTCGATCGTCACGAACGGCAGCGCGTCCTTCGCCGACCTCGGCGAGTCGACCCACCATCCGTTCGCCACGACGAGATGGGCGCTGCGTCTCGCCGCCTCGAGGATCGCGAAGCGCAGCGCGGCCGCGGATCCTTCGGACCCGTCGACGCCCACGACCACATTTCGGGTGTCAGGGAGAGCCGACTGGAAGCGGACCACCGCGACCGGCACGTCGGAATGTGTCGCACACTGCTGGCTCACCGAGCCCAACAAGAGTCCCTTGAATCCTCCCCAACCCCTGCTCCCGACCACGAGCAGGTCGGCTCCGGCGGCACGATCCAGCAGTACGGCCGCGGGCTGACCTCGAACCACCTCGGTTTCGAGGTCCGGGTCGGCGATGCCGGTCGTCGCGACCGCGTCTGCCAGGTCGGCTTCGAGCGCTTCCTTGGCCGCCTGCTCCCACTCCGACAGATCGATCGGCGCGGTGATCGGTCCGAGCGACGACATGGCGCCGGGTGGAGTCCAGACGAGCACCACAGAAAGCCGGGCGAGCCGGAGTTCCGCCTCCTTGGCTGCCCACCGCAGCGCGTGGCGGGCGTGCTCCGATCCATCAGTTCCGACGACGACTCGATGCGTGATCATCGCCGCACCTCCTCGGCGTTGCGTGTCTCTCACGAGCGTCACACGAGGTGTGCGATCGCGGCAGAGGCGAACGTCACGTCTCAGACAAACGAGGTCGTCAGGGACCAACGCCTCTGTCGGCGCGATCGTCGCCGTACGACGATGGCACGAGAACGACGTCACCGCTCTCGCACTCGCTCGTAGGAGGCGTCATGGATTCAACGTCGCAGCACGCAGGCAGATCACGGGGCGTCGCGCTGGTCGAAACCGCCGACCCCTATCCGACCGTTCTCGACTGCCTACCGCTGGTCGACGCGGGCTACGACGTCGTGGTGTGCGCCGGACCACAGGCGGATCAGCTGTGCCCCGCCCTGGACGGGCTTCCGTGCCCCCTCGTCCGAGAGGTCGACATCGTCATCAACGCCGTGAAGGATCCGGTGACCCAAGCTGCCGTCGCGGACGGCATACGGCGCAGCGCGCCCGACGTCGCAGTCGTCGTGATCGCGGCGCCGGCGACCGATGTCATCGACGGGTGCGTCGCCTTTCCCGATGTCGAACACGCCGCACAACTCCTCCGCAGACGCGCGGGTCGACGTTGCCAGCGCGGTCACACGCCGAAAGTGACGGTGTTCCCATGAGGCGCTTCGTCAGGTTCCTCGCGTTCGTCCTCGTGATCTCAGCGTTCGTCGCCTTCATCCGACGGCGAATCATCGCCAGCCGCGGGCGCTTCGAGGGCGGCATGTATCGCCTGTTGGGTCGGCATCCGGACCCGAACGTGGACGACGCCACGCTCGCGGACCGCGTGCGGTCAGAACTCGGCCCGATCGAGAAGCGACTCGACCTCCCTCATGTCCATGTGATGGTCGACAACCATGTCGCTCACCTTCACGGCGACGTCGAGTGGCCCCACGAAGCCGCATCGATCGTCGAAGCGGCGCGAGACGTCGCTGGTGTCGAACGAGTCGACTCACACCTCCACCTCGGGCTGCTTCGAAGCGATACACGACCCTCGGAGGGACGCTCGGTCCGCTCCAATGCACGGTCATGAGCGCCTCCGACCACATCCGCTGGTTCGCTGACGTTGGCGTCGCCGACGCGGCGATCGTGGGCGGGAAAGGCGCGAATCTCGGCGAGCTCACACGCGCGGGTGCTCCGGTCCCCCCGGGGTTCGTCATCACCGCCGACGCCTACCTCGATGCGATCACTGCTGCGGGCATCCGTGAGGAGCTGTTCGCGCAGTTCGGAAAGGTCGACGCGGACGACGCCGGGGTCGTTGCGACGGTGGGCGCGGAGGCTCGAGCGCTGATCCACAGCCTCGTGCTTCCCGACGATCTGCGCGCCGAGATCGTCGAGGCGCTTCGGAAGCTCGAAACCGAACGCGTCGCCGTGCGGTCGTCGGCGACATCGGAGGACACTGCCGGGACGTCCTTCGCCGGCATGCATCAGACCTTCACGAACGTCTGCGGCGAGGACGAGGTGATCGCCCGACTCATCGACTGCTGGGCGTCGACGTACGGGGACCGAGTGCTCACCTACCGAGCAAGCCAGCACATGACCGAGGAACCGGCGATCGCGGTCGTCGTGCAGCAGATGATTCCCTCCGAACGATCGGGCGTGTTGTTCACTGCCGATCCCTCGACGAGTGACACATCCAAGGTCGTGATCGAAGCCGCGTTCGGACAAGGCGAAGTGATCGTGTCCGGCGCCGTCGAGCCCGACACGTACACCGTGTCCAAGGAGGGCCCAGCGCTGCTGAGCGTTCGCATCGGATCGAAGCACCACAAGATCGTCCGCGGGCCGGATGGCCGGGACATGGAGCTCGTTCTCGACGCCACGGACGCGACACAACGCGTGCTCGACGACCACGAGATCCTCGAGCTGGCCCGTCTCGGACTCGCCATCGAGGCCCACTACGGCAGTCCGCAAGACATCGAATGGGCGATCGCGGAAGGGACCACCTATCTCGTGCAGTCCCGGCCCATCACGACGCTGCTGAGCACTCGATCGGAACCAACAGCAGAAACGGTCGGGAGCGTCCTCGTCCGCGGGCTGGCAGCCTCGCCCGGTGTCGCGTCCGGAGCGGTGCGCGTTCTCAACTCGCCAGCAGAGGGCGCGCGCCTCGCCAGCGGTGAAGTCCTCGTCGCGGCGATGACGAACCCGGACTGGGTGCCGACGATCCGGCGGTCCGCCGCCGTGGTGACCGAGGGCGGAGGCATGACGTGTCACGCCGCGATCGTCGCTCGCGAGCTGGGAGTGCCGTGCCTCGTCGGTGCACGGGGGGCGATGACCACCTTGCGCGATGGCGAGGTCGTCACCGTCGACGGCACGCAGGGCGAAGTGCGGGAGGGTGCGGTGGCGGCCGAGCCGCAGGCCGTCACGCGGCCAGCACTCGCACCAGCAGCCGTCGCGATCGAGCCGCTCGCCACTCGCCTGTACGTGAACCTGGCAATGGCGGAACACGCCGCGGACGTCGCCGCCCTGCCGGTCGATGGGGTTGGTCTCCTCCGCGCCGAGTTCATGGTCACCGACGCGCTCGGCGGCGAACATCCGCGAGCCCTGCTCGCCCGCGGAGAGCACAACGTCTTCATCGAGAAGATGGCCGACTCACTGCTGACGATCACCAGGGCATTTGCACCGCGCCCGGTGATCTACCGAACGATCGACTTCCGCACGAACGAGTTCCGCGGCCTGTCCGGCGGCGACGCCTTCGAGCCGATCGAGGACAACCCGATGATCGGCTATCGCGGCTGCTACCGCTACATCCGCGAACCGGATCTCTTTGCGGTCGAGCTCGAACTCCTCGGACGCGTCCGCGAGGAGACCCCCAACCTGCACGTGATGATCCCGTTCGTGCGAACGAAGTGGGAGTTGGAGGCCTGCCTCGAGGCCATCGACGGCAGCCGCCTCGGCCATCAGCGCGGGCTCTTGCGCTGGATCATGGCGGAGGTTCCGTCCGTCGTGTATCGCATTCCGGACTACGCGGCACTCGGCATCGACGGCGTGTCCATCGGGTCGAACGACCTCACGCAACTGATGCTGGGTGTCGACCGCGATTCCGAGATCTGCGCTGAGCTCTTCGACGAGGGCGACGCCGCCGTCCTCGATGCGATCCACCGCATCATCACCGCGTGTCACGACGCCGGCATCACGTCGTCGCTGTGCGGCCAGGCTCCGTCGAACCGGCCGGAGTTCGCCGAGCACCTCGTCCGCAGCGGCATCACCTCGATCTCCGTGAATCCCGACGCTGTCGAGCGCGCTCGGTCCGTGATCGGTTCCGCCGAACGCCGCATCCTGCTCGCCGCAGCGAGAGAACAGGAGGCCACCCGATGAATCCGAACGTTGCGCGACGACTGCTCGAGGCCGAATGGGACTGGCTGCTCCGCGCCCAGAGCGCGATCGACTCCGAGGACCTCAGCGTGCAGTCCGAGGACGAAAGCGTCGGCGAGCTCTCCGCGATCGACCAGCACCAGGCTGATACCGGCAGTGAGACCTTCGAACGCGAGAAGGACTTCTCGATCCGCGGTCAGATCGACCGAGACATCCAAGCGGTTCAGGATGCGTTCGAGCGCATCGAACACGGGACATACGGCCGCTGTGAGACATGCGGAACACCCATCGTCGACGAGCGATTGGCCGCGGTCCCCACTGCCCGCTTCTGCGTCGACCACGAACTGGCGTGGGAGCTCAGGACGCTGTCGGTGCCACTGCCCGACGTGTACCTGTCAGACGAAGGGATCTCCGCAGAAAGTGTCGCCGAGCGCGAAGCAACCACGCATCTCGAGTTCCTCCCGACCGAGGACGAACCGGATGCCGAAGTTGAGCTCGATGTGTCCGCGGAAGAAGCGGCGTTGCACGAGGTGGACTCCGAGTAGCGACCGCTTCGGGACTCAGAGGTAGCCGCGGCGATCGGCGCCAGTCACCAGCTCCAGCCGCCGACCCGAGATCGCGGCCGGAACCATTCGGACGAGGTGCTCGCTGCGGCCTGGTGCCCAGGTGTCGATGTCGATCGCGGACGCCTCGGCCGCGTCGATCTCGTGCGCAACTCCTCGCACCAGCACGCTCCAACCGACGCGGCGGTACTGGTCGAACCGGTCGGCCTGCAGGCTGACGGGATGCTCACGAATGCGATCGAGCATCGTGCCGTCGCCGGCTCGGAAGAAGATCTCGCCTTCGTGAAGCGTGAAGTTCACCGGTACGACGATGGGCGCTTCACCGTGCGCGCTCACGGCAAGACGACCGACGTTCTCCCATCGGAGGAGCACCAAGCACTCCTCCACGTCGAGGACGGACATCGTCGTGCGCTCGTCGGCATCGATCGGCCGCATACGGACACTGTTCAGCTCCGGCGCCCACTCGCACCAGGGCCGTCGGTCACTTTCGGTCGTTGCGGTCGCCGCCCCACTCGACGAGTGCGTCGAGCGCGAGACCGAGTGCGGCACCGCTCACGATGTCGAGCGGGAGATGCGCTCCGACGTACATCCGCGTGAAGCCCACCGTCGGGATCGCCGCGAGGACCGCCACGCGAGCGCGCCGGCCGAGGTACGGAAAGGCGGCCACGCCCAGCGCCACGGCCACGCCCGCGTGTCCCGATGGATATCCGAGCCCCGACGCCTCCTGGCCCCGGATGCGGGTCTCGGGCAGGAGCTGGATCGGCCGAG
>DASUCS010000290.1:0-15451 GCA_036275935.1 Acidimicrobiales bacterium | reverse complement strand
CACGACACGTTGCTCAACTGGTGCTCGTACGTCGATTACGAAGCCGAGCCTTCGATCGTGCCGGTGGCCAACGTCCAGCACCTCGCCACGTTGGTCGAGGGCCGGCTGTCCCAACCGGCGCCGTCGGTGCTCGAGCTGGTCGATGCCCTCCATCCCACGCCCGCGGTGTGCGGCTCGCCGCGCGACGCCGCGCTCGCGTTCATCCGGGCCAACGAGGGCTTCGACCGTGGCCGCTACGCCGGTGCCGTCGGCTGGGTCGACAGTCGTGGCAACGGGTCGTGGGCGGTGAGCCTGCGCTGCGCCCACCTCGACGGGCCGACGGCTCGTGTCTACGCCGGCAACGGCATCGTCGCCGACTCGGATCCGATGATCGAGCTGGCCGAGACCCGCTCGAAGCTCCAGGCGATGTTGTCAGCTCTTGTTCGTCCGTAGCACCGCGTCGGCGACGGCGTCATTGAGCTGCTGATGGACCTTGACGTTCTCCGCCCGATCAGTGCGGACGACGATCAGCTGAACACCTCCACGCTCTGATGCCCCGCGCACGCTGCTCTCGAACGCGCTCGCATCGTCCACCGCCGAGCTGACGATGCCGTGTGCGCGGGCGAGCTCGCGGATGTCGACGCCGTGCGGCGTGCCGAACAGATCCTCGAACACGCTCGTGTCCATGGCGGTCGCTTGCGGCAGGAAGGAGAAGATGCCGCCGCCGTCGTTGTCGATCACGACGATCGTGAGATCGATCCCACGGTTGCGGATGCCGATGAGCGCAGTCGAGTCGTGCAAGAACGCGAGGTCGCCGAGCAAGACTGCCGTCGGGTGAGACGAGCCGCCCGCGACTCCGATCGCGGTTGCGATCGTTCCGTCGATGCCGTTCGCGCCACGGTTGGCGTGCACGCGCACATCGGAGCGAGGTGTGCCGTACCACTCCAGATCACGGATGGGCATCGACGACGCCGCGACCAGTTCCGAGCCTGACTGCAGGGATCGCAACAGGGCACGCGCCACGAACGGCTCGGAGATCGACGACGAACTGTCGAGCACCTCGGCGACCGCCTGCGCGGCCGCGTCGGACGCGGCTCGCCATTGCGCCATCCACTCCGGGTCCGGCGCGCCGAGCTCGACGACGTCGGCCAGCCGGGCGATCGTGTGCGAGGGATCTCGCCACGTGGGAGCCGCCACGACTTCGGTCGCGCCCGACGAGGCGACCCATTCATTGACCACGCGTGACACCGGTGCCGGACCGGACCGAACGACCACGTCGGGTCGAAGGGACAGGCAGCGCACCAGCGCATCCGCGTGGTGCACGACGCTCGGCCCCGTGACGCCACATCGCGGGTCGGCAAACACGGGGAACCCGCAATCGCCATCGGAGCCGCCGAGCACGACGGTTCGCCCCGCCGGCGCGGTGACGCGGCTCGGCGGGCGCGTCGCCCGCACAGTCCACGGCTCGCCGCCGTCCCGACCCGGCGGAAGTTCGTCCGGCTCGCCGATCAACGGATCCCGGAACGGCAAGTTGAGGTGCACCGGCCCCGGGGGATCGCCCATCGACGTCGCGACAGCGCGAGCGCCGATCGCGCGCCAGGCGCCGGCCATCGCCTCGTCCGCCACGCCCGGTTCGAAGAACCACCGCGGCGCGCGACCGAACAGATGCGTCTGGTCGATCGTCTGGGGTGCGCCCACGTCCTGCAACTCCGGCGGTCGGTCGGCGGTGCACACGAGCAGCGGCACACACGCGAGGTCCGCTTCGACAACTGCGGCATGCAGGTGCGTCGTCGCAGTCCCACTCGTCGTCAGCACCACGGCCGGTACACCCGTCGCCAGGCCGATGCCGAGCGCGGCGAAGCCCGCCGCCCGCTCGTCGTGGAACACCTCGACGTGAAGCTCGGCGCGGGCGTGCAGCGCGAGCGCCAGCGGAGTGGATCGCGAGCCGGGAGCGACGACCGCGTGACGCACCCCGACCCGAACGAGCTCGTCGACAAGCGTGGCGCAGAACGTCGCCTGGAGCGTCACCCGCCCATTGTCATGGAAGGCTGGCGACGGTGACGAACCGCGAGCCGCTGAGCATGTTGCACGCCGAAGTGGAGGGGCAGGGGCCGCGCATCGTGCTCATTCACGGCTTCTCGCAGAACCGCAACTGCTGGGGACCGCTCGCCAGCGATTTGGCGACCGATCACGAGGTCGTGCGCATCGACGCGCCGGGACACGGCCGGTCGTCGGAGTTCCACGCCGGCCTGCGCACCGGTGCTCGCCTGATCGCCGATCAGGGTGGGCGCGCGATCTATCTCGGGTACTCGATGGGCGCCCGCTTCGCCCTCCACCTCGCGGTCGCCAATCCGGAGCTCGTCGAGCGGCTCGTGCTCGTCGGCGGAACCGGCGGCATCGATGATCCTGAGGCGCGCGCCGAACGCAAACGAAACGACGAAGCCATGGCGGTCCGGCTCGAACGCGACGGCGTCGATCGGTTCCTCGAGGCGTGGCTCGCGCAGCCACTGTTCTCCGGACTGTCCGAGGAGATGCAGTTCCTGGAGGAGCGCCGCGAGAACACCGTCGAGGGGCTCGCAGAGAGCCTCCGTCAGGCGGGCACCGGGTCACAGGACCCGCTGTGGTCACGCCTCTCGGCGCTCGACATGCCGGTGCTGGTCGTGGCCGGCGCCGATGACGGCAAGTTCTCGGCCGAGGGCGCGCGGCTGCAGCAGTGCATCGGCGCGAACGCGACGCTCGAGCTGATCCCCGACGCCGGACACGCGGCGCACCTCGAGCAGCCGGATCTGGTCGTGGCCGTGCTCCGCCGGTGGTTGGCGGAGCACGGCGTTGACGGGACTACAGGACGCGCCGGTGACAGCTCTGCTGGGTGATGCCGAGACCTGACTCGTACACACCTGGCACTTCGTTGTCCACGAAATGCACGAAGCTCGGATTGGCGTTGAGCTTCTCGCCTGCCGTCTGAAGACCTTTCACGTCGTCGTAGGCGGTGATCCACTGGATCGCCGAGTAGTCGCCGGTCACCGCCGAGACCAACATGGTCGGCTCTCCGGTGATCTGCTCCGCCCGCTCGGCGATCTCGACCCCGAGCTCGATCCCCCGATTGAACTTGCCGGGTGCCATCAACGCACTGACGGTCGTGGCGTAGGTGACGTTGCGCTCCGGATCGGCACTGCCGTGAATGACTTGACCCAACTGATCGTCGAGCGTGCTGTTGGTGAAGGTTGCGCCCCGGTCGACCTCGGCCACGAAGGCGTCGTCGGCTGCGAGCTTGGCGTCCGCCGTCTCGAGTTGCGAGAGATCCTCCACGAACGCCACCCATGCGACGCGCCCGACCTCACGCGAGAAGACGTTCTGCCACACCGCCACGTTGAGGTCGGTGATCTGGTTCACCTTCTCGGTGACCGACGCCACCCACAGCATTGCTTCCCGCTGGTTTCCGCCCTGCACGACTGTGCTCCGCGAGAACACGTACATGTAGCCCACCCCCCTTACGGCCGCGCGGCTCTCGCACGCCCGCAGGGCGAGTCTGCGCGCCGGGATGCAGACGCTGTCCAGTGCGGATATCGGGCAACCTACGCGGAGACCGCGATCCCCACCGCGAAGAGAACACCGAAGATCAGCTGAACCCGGCCGGTCGCGACCAGGACAGGAATCAGCGCCGGACCCTTCGCCCCGCCGAGCACGGCGGTGACGGGCCGCTGCGCGAACGGGATGGCGGCCAGAGCGATTGCGCCGACCGGCCGCCCGCCGAGCCCGCACACCAAGGGAACCGCGACGACTGCGCCGATCAGCAACGCGACGTAGAGCACCCGAGTCCGCTGATCGCCGAGGCGAACCGCCAACGTGCGCTTGCCCGACTGCGTGTCGCCAGGGATGTCACGCAAGTTGTTCACCACCAGCAACGCGGTCGCGAGGAATCCGATCGGGATCGACGCGCCGAAGGACAGGCCCGTGACGCGCGCCGTCTGCACGTACGTCGAACCGACGGTCGCAACGACACCGAAGAAGACGAAGACGAACACCTCGCCGAACCCCGCGTAGCCGTACGGCTTCGGTCCGCCTGTGTACAACCATCCCGCGGCGAACGACAGTGCGCCGACGATCAGCAGCTTGAGGTCGACGGCGATCGCAAGTGCGAGTCCGGCGACAGCGGCCACCGCGAACGCGGCGAGCGCCGCTCGTCGAACCGCGTCCGGTGAAGCGAGTCCCCAGCCGACGAGACGGACGGGTCCGACACGCTTCGTGGGGTCGTCGGTGCCGCGCTTGCCGTCGCTGTAGTCGTTGGCGTAGTTGGTACCGATCTGGATGGCGAGCGCGACCACCAGCGCCGCGATCGCGCGCCACCACACGAAGGTCACCTCGCCGACGGCGCACGCGCTGCCGACGAGGACAGGAACGATTGCGGCGGGAAGGGTGCGAGGCCGCGCGCCGGCGACCCACTTGTTCAACGCTGGTTCACGGACGCTTGGGGAATTTGGCGAAGTCCGGCTTGCGCTTGCCGACGTACGCGTCGCGGCCCTCTTGGGCCTCTTCCGTCTGGTAGTAGAGCAGCGTCGCGTCGCCCGCCAGTTGCTGCAGGCCGGCGAGCCCGTCGTCCGTCGCGTTCATCGACGCCTTGATCATGCGCAACGCCAGCGGGCTGTGTTGCAGCATCTCGCGGCACCACTGCACCGTCTCTTCTTCCAGCGCCTCGAGCGGCACCACCGCGTTGCACAACCCCATCTCGTAGGCGCGCTGCGCGTCGTACTGGCGGCACAGGAACCACACTTCACGCGCCAGCTTCTGACCGACGTTGCGCGCGAGCAGGCCGGACCCGTAGCCACCATCGAACGATCCGACGCGTGGGCCGGTCTGGCCGAATCGAGCGTTGTCCGCCGCGATCGTCAGGTCGCACACGACATGCAGCACGTGACCGCCGCCGATCGCATACCCCGCAACCATCGCGATCACCGGCTTCGGCGTACGCCGGATCTGGACCTGCAGATCGAGCACGTTGAGCCGACCGATCCCGCGCTGCGCGACGGCATCGTCGCCCATGTAGCCGTCGTCACCACGGATGCGTTGATCGCCGCCAGAGCAGAATGCTTCGTCACCGTCCCCGGTGAGGATGATCACGCCGATCTCGGGATCGTCACGCGCCTCGTTGAACGCGTGCTGCAACTCGAACAACGTCTGCGGCCGGAAGGCGTTGCGCACCTCGGGACGGCAGATCGTGATCTTGGCGATCCCCTCCGCCTGCTCGAAACGGATGTCGCCGTACTCGTGGTCGCCGGCGGGCTTCCACTCGGCTCCAGGCCGGATTCTCGAACCGATCGCGCTACTCATGGCCCCGAGTCTGCTTTGCTATGCGCTTCGTACGACAATCCCGGTATCACCGAGCGACGCTCCCCGTCGGGGCATGCTGGGTGCTCCCCTACTGGAGGTCTGAATGAACCGACGTGAACTCGTGAACGCCATCGCGGCCCACACGGGACAGAACAACAAGGACGTGGACGCCATCCTCACAGGGTTCACGGAAGTCGTCACCGCGGTCGCGGCGAAGGGCGAGCCGGTGGTGATCTCGGGCTTCGCCAAGTTCGTGCGGCGCGACTCTCCGGCCCGCATGGGCCGCAACCCCGCGACCGGCGAGCAGATCCGGATCAAGGCCTCGAAGAAGGCAAGGATCACGCCGCTCAAGGGCTTCAAGGATGCAGTGATGTCGCCGTCCGCCGCGCCGAAGTTGGCGTCGGGCGTGTGGCCGCCGGCACCCAAGGCTGCGGCGAAGAAGGCGCCCGCCAAGAAGACCACGGCCCGCAAGGCGCCCGCGAAGAAGGCGCCGGCCAAGAAGACCACGGCGCGCAAGGCTCCGGCGCGCAAGGCGCCGGCCAAGCGTCGCTGACCTAACTCACTTCCATCTCGAGGCAATGGCGTGCGGATTCCGCACGCCATTGCCTCTACTACGTCACAGGAGCATCGATCACATGACCAAACGACACGCAGTCGCCGCTGCGTTCTTCGCCGTACTCGTTGTCCTCGCTGGCGCGTGCTCGTCCAACAGCGCGCAGGTGCAGGACAAGATCGCCGAGCAGATCAAGAAGGAGACCGGTGTCTCCGACGCGAAGGTGACGTGCCCCAAGGACATCAAGGCGAACAAGGGCGAGACGTTCACCTGCGATGCCGAGGGCAACTTCGGCCCCTACCTGCAGAGCCAGGGTGTCAACGCCCAGCTGAACCGTCTGCGCTTCAAGGTGACGTTCGTGGACGACAAGAGCTTCAGCGCCGAGGTCGACACCGTCCAGCTCCAGGCTGACCTGTCGTCGCAGAACAGCGGCGCGACGGCCAGCACTTCGTCGAGCGACTCGACGGCAACGGACTCGTCCTCGACGGACTCTTCGTCGTCGGACAACCCGGCGCTCACCGACTCGTCGACCTGATCGAACGCGCTTCCGCCGTCGTGCGACTCAGGTCAACACGCGGCGGCGGAAGCCTTCGATCCCCCACTTCAGCAGCAACGCGGTGAACGCGATGATGGCGGCGTAGATCGCGAGCACCGGCATGTGCGGTACGCCGTTGGCCATCGACAGGCGTAGCCCTTCGGACAGGTACACGAGCGGGTTGACGACGATCGCCCACTTCAACCACGCGATGTTCTGCAGCGTCGCCCAGGGGTAGTACACGCATCCCAGGAACGTCATCGGGATCACCAGCAGGCTGAACACGAGTGGCACCTGCCTCGGTTCGACTCGCGTTCCGACCGTCAAGCCGAGCGCCGCACTCATCAGCGCACCCAACGGGAACAGCGTGATGAGGTAGATCGGCCGGATGCTCAGGTGCACCGTGTTGGCGGGGATGAAGAACGCCAGCGGGAACACCACGAGTCCGGCGATGATCGCCTGCACCGCGCCGGCGACAACCTTCTCGAACGCCAGCGCGGACACCGACAGGGGCGCGAGCACGCGGTCCTCGATCTCGCGTGTGTAACCGAAGTCCTGCACGAGCGGCAGCGCAACCGCCTGGATGCCCTGGAAGATCATCGCGCTCGCGATGACGCCGCCGACGAGCAACGTCGAGAAGCCTTCTGCGGCGCGCCCGGATCCGCCGATGCCCTGACCGATCTTCGGGAACACGTAGGTGAAGACGAAGATCAGCAGCAGCGGCTGCATGATCGTGCGCCCGAGGAACATGCCCATCTCTTTGCGCAACACGGTGACGTCGCGCAGCAACAGCGCGACGAACGCGTCCCGACTGGCCTGCGACTTCGGACGCGCGTCGGTGACCACGATCGGGGCCTCGGCGATTTCAGTCACGAAGTTCCTTCCCGGTGAGGCTGATGAAGACGGTCTCGAGCGTGGGCTCGGCTACCGAGAGGTCCTCGACGTCGATGCCGGCGGCATCGGCGGCAGTGATGATCCGAGGCAGGAGGCCTCGGCTCGTGCCACGCAGGTTGACCTGCACCGCGCCGGCCGCAGTCTCCGCGCTGACCACGCCGTCGACTCGACCGAGCACGTCGGCGAGCTCGTCGGTGCGATCACCGGCGTGCACGGTCACGATCGTGTCGGCGTCGACGGAGCGCTTCAGCGCCCCAGGCGTGTCGAGGGCGAGGATGTGGCCGTGGTCCATGATCGCCAGCCGCTGGCAGAGCTGGTCGGCCTCTTCCATGTAGTGGGTGGTCAGCAAGACCGTCTGGCCGCTGGCATTGAGATCGTGGACCGCCTCCCACAAGCTCAACCGGCTCTGCGGATCGAGCCCTGCGGTCGGTTCGTCGAGGAACAGGACCGCGGGCCGATGCATGATCGCCCGAGCGACCATGAGCCGCTGCGCCATGCCGCCGCTCAGGGCCACGACATCCGCCTCGGCGCGATCGGCGAGGTGGAATCGCTCGAGCAGCGCGACTGACTCCGCCCTCGCGTCCTTCGCCGACATCCCGAAGTAGCGACCGTGGAAGTACAGGTTCTCGTACACGTTCAGGCTGCGATCGAGCGTGTTCGTCTGCGTCACGACGCCGATGAGCTGCTTGGCGCGCGCCGGTTCGGCGACCACGTCGATGCCACCGACCCAGGCCTCGCCACTCGTGGGGATGACTCGCGTCGTGAGCATCCCGATCGTCGTCGTCTTCCCCGCGCCGTTCGGCCCGAGCAGCCCGAAGATCTCGCCCTGACGCACCTCGAGGTCGAGGTGATCGACGGCGGGCACGGGCGCGCGTTGACCGTTGGATGCGGCGTAGATCTTGGTGAGCGCCGTCGTGCGGATGATCGCGGCGTCAGAGTCCATCAGCGGGCGAGGCTACCGTCACAATTCTCGTGCGCCGGCTCGTCCCCCTCCACCTCCCGGGTGGTCCCGACTTCGTCGATGCGTTGCAGCGTGCGTGGGACGACGGCGACGCCGTGCTCCCCATGGATCCGCGCCTGTCGCACTCCGTGGTCGAGCGCCTGCTCGCGTCGATGCGCGTCGATGAACCGGTTGAGGACGGTGACGCGCTCGTCGTCGCGACGAGTGGATCGACCGGCGACCCGAAAGGCGTCGTGCTCACGCACGACGCGGTGCGCGCCTCCGCGATTTCGACGAGCACCCGTCTGTCCGTCGACCCGACCACGGACTCGTGGCTCGCATGCCTTCCGCTGGCGCACGTCGGTGGGCTGTCGGTCGTGACCCGCGCGCTGGTCACCGGCACACGCCTCGTCGTGCACGACGGCTTCGACGCCGAAGCGGTGCAGCGCGCCGGTACAACACTCGTGTCGCTCGTGAGCACCGCGCTGCGCCGAATCGATCCGTCGCCGTTCCGAGTCGTCGTACTCGGGGGCTCGGCGCCTCCGAGCGAGGTGCCCCCCAACGTCGTGACCACGTACGGCATGACGGAGACAGGAAGCGGCGTCGTGTACGACGGTGTGCCGCTCGACGGAGTCGAAGTGCGGGTCGACGAGCGCGGCGAGATCCACCTGCGCGGACCGATGCTGCTGCGCGCCTATCGCAACGGCACCGATCCGAAGGACGCGGAGGGATGGTTGCCGACGGGTGACCTCGGCGCGTTCGGTGACGACGGGCGGCTACGGGTGAAGGGCCGCGCGAGCGACCTGATCATCTCCGGCGGTGAGAACGTGTGGCCCGCCGCAGTCGAGGCCGTGCTGGCCGAGGACGACGACGTCGCCGAGGTTGCAGTCGTCGGTCGGTTCGATGCCGAATGGGGTCAACGTGTTGTGGCGCTCGTCGTTCCCGTCGACAGCGATCGACCGCCGCCGCTCGACCGTCTACGGGCCCGCGTGCGCGAGCAGATCGGACCGTGGGCGGCGCCGAAGGACGTCGAGCTCGTCGACGCGCTCCCCCGCACTGCGCTCGGCAAGATCCGGCGTGCTCAGATCGAGACCGAGCACCACACCTGACCGTTGTCGTCGATCAACGCAACGGTCCGCACCTGTCGCGAATCGGGGACCAGCACGCCCCACGAACCGGCACCGCCGGTGTCGTGCATCGTCGTGCCGTCCGCCAGCGTGACCTCGAGCTGGAACTTCGTTCCGTCGCCCGTCCATCCCGGCACATCGGCGAACACCCACGACGGTGAGCCGGAGTGCAGGTAGGCCTCCCCGACCGTTCGCCCGCTGGGTGTCTGCATCGCAACCTCGCGGAACTGCGACGAACCACTGCCGGTGCGGCCGAGCCCGAACGCGACGACCAACAGAACCGCCGCGGCCACAGAGCCGACGACGACGGGCCACCGGCGGCGCGGGCGCACGACGTCGAACTGCGCGAGCACACGCTGCTCGAACCCCGACGGCGGTTCGGCTTCCGGACCGGCGACCACAACCGCGTCGGCCACCTCGGCCAACTCGAGCACCAGCGCTCGACACCGATCGCAGGTGTCGAGATGGGCGAGGAGCTCGGCCCGCTCCGCGCCCGAGACCAGTCCGAAGGCCGCTTCGCCCGCCAGGAGATCGACGTCGGCGCAGGTCATGACGTGGACTCCGGCACGAGCTCGCGACGGAGCTTCAGCAAGCCCGATCGCAAGCGGGTCTTGGCTGTTCCGACGGGGATCCCCTCGATCTCGCTGATCTCCTGCGCGGTCCGGCCGTGGATCGACGCGAGAACGACGCAGCGCCGCTGCGACGGGGGAAGCTGCTCGAGCGCCGTCACGACCCGTTCGACCTCGGTGCCGCGAGCCGCGAGCTCCGCTGGACCAGGGCCCTTGTCCGCGATCCTCAGGTCGACGACATCCATCAGCTCAGCAGGACGGACCCGTTCGACGCGCACGGCGTCGATGGCGAGGTTGCGAGTGATCGTCAGCAGCCAGGTCGCCACGGAGGCCTTCCGAGCGTCGTAGACCGCGGCGTGCTTCCAGGCCCGTACGAACGCCTCCTGTGACACGTCCTCGGCTCGGTTTGCGTCACCCACGATGGCAAGGGCGCAGCCGAAGACCCGGCGCTGGAACCGGCGGACGAACACGAGCGCCGCGTCGCGGTCGCGCAACGCGAGCCCGGCCACGAGCGCTTCGTCCGACGCGTCCCACACGGCTGTTGTACGGCTGCGACGGCCGCGAGGATTGCGGCGCGGATCAATCCCTCGATCGGGATCGTCCGTATGTTCCGGCATGCGCAAGATCCTCATTCTGCTCGGCGCGGTGACGATTCTGGCGGCCGGTTGCGGCAGCGACAGCTCCACGACGTCATCGTCGGGCACCCCCGTACAGCTGGCGGGAAGCACCACCAACAAGGGGACGAAAGACGTCAGCGGCACCTCAGTGGATGTCGAGCTGAACGATTACTCCTTCACGCCGACCTTCCTGAAGGGCGGATCGCCCGGGTCGACGATCACCGTGCACCTCAAGAACGCCGGCAGGCAGCCGCATACGTTCACAAGTGCTGCCTTGCACGCTGACAAGCAGCTCGGTCCGGGTGAGAGCGCGGATGTGCAGGTCACGCTGCCGCAGTCGGGCGCCAGTGAGTTCCACTGCACGTTCCATCAGCAGAGCAACGGCATGCAGGGGGCCTTCTTCTTCAAGGACGGCGACACCGTCGCCGCAGGGGCCGCGCCGTCGGGCGGCAAGACGACGACAACGGCAGGTGGCGGTTATTACGGCAACTAGACCTCAGTAGGGTCGGTCGGGTGAACCGCCTGGCCGACGCGACCAGTCCGTATCTCCGGCAACACAAGGACAACCCGGTCGACTGGTACCAGTGGGGCGAGGACGCCTTTGCCAAGGCGCGCGCCGAGGACAAGCCGATCATGCTCTCGATCGGCTACTCCGCCTGTCACTGGTGCCACGTGATGGCGCACGAATCGTTCGAGGACGCCGACACCGCGGCCGTGATGAACGAGCTGTTCGTCAACGTCAAGATCGACCGCGAGGAGCGGCCGGACATCGATGCGATCTACATGGACGCGACGCAAGCGATGACCGGACATGGCGGTTGGCCGATGACGGTGTTCTGTGCGCCCGACGGGCGGCCGTTCTACTGCGGTACCTATTTCCCGAAGCAGGCGCGCGGGGGCATGCCGAGCTTCGTCGACGTCTGCCGTGCCGTCGACGACGCGTGGCGCAACCGGCGCGACGAGCTCATGGAGCACGCGGATGAGCTGACCCAGTCGCTGCGCCGTAGCGCGGCACTGTCGGCCGGGGACGGCGCCCTGCCGGGCAGCGAGGTGCTCACCCAGGCGTTCGGCAACCTCCTGCAGGTGCACGACGACGAGTGGGGCGGCTTCGGCGGCGCGCCGAAGTTCCCGCAGACGATGAGCCTCGACTTGTTGCTGCGCGCCCATCACCACAACGGATCCGAAGCAGCGCTGCGCGCCGCTCGGACCTCGTTGGACATGATGGCGTCCGGCGGCATCTACGACCATCTCGGCGGCGGCTTCGCTCGGTACTCCGTCGACGGGATCTGGCTCGTGCCGCACTTCGAGAAGATGCTGTACGACCAGGCTCTGCTCGCCCGTGTGTACCTGCACGCGTGGCAGATCACCGGTGCCTCGGAGTACCGCCAGGTCCTCGACGAGACGATCGAGTACGTGCTGCGCGACCTGCGGCACCCGGACGGCGGCTTCTACTCCGCCGAGGACGCCGACTCCGAGGGCGAGGAAGGCAAGTTCTACGTCTGGACGTCAGATGAGATCCGCGCCGCGCTCGCCGACGAGCCCGGTCTCGCCGAAGTTGCGATGGCGTGGTACGGCGTGACCGAGGACGGCAACTTCGAGGGCAAGAACATCCTCAACCGCATCACGCACCGCGGCGAGCTGCTCCGACCGAACGACGTCGACGTCGCGCGGTCACGTTTGCTGGCGGTGCGCGGCACTCGAGTGCGTCCTGGGCTCGACGACAAGGTGCTGGCGGAGTGGAACGGCCTGATGCTGTCGACCTTGGCGGAGGCCGCGGCCGCGACCGGACGCGAGGACTGGCTCGATGCTGCTCGCAGCACGGGTGACTTCCTGCTGCGCGCGCTGCGCCGGCCCGATGGCCGCTGGTTGCGCAGCTGGCAGGCGGACCACGGCGCGCACACGCTCGCCTTCGCGGCTGACTACGGCGCGTTGATCGACGCCTTCACGCGGCTCGCCGAGGCGACCGGTGAGGCGCGATGGATCACCGTCGCCACCGAGACCGCAGATGCGCTCATCGACTTGTTCTGGGATGACGACGAGGGCGGCGTGTTCACCACGGGACGGGACGGCGAGCAGCTCGTCACCCGTCCCAAGGACCTGATGGACAACGCGACTCCTGGAGCCAACTCGCTCGCCGCCGTCGCGCTGGCGCGACTCAGCGCGCTGACCGGCATCGAACGTTTCCGGGAGCGCGCCGAGGACATCCTGCGCCTTCTCGGCCGATTGGCCGGGCAGCACCCGACTGCGTTCGGCCACTTGCTCGCGGCCATCGACCTCCTCAGCGGCGGCGTCACCGAGATCGCGGTCGTCGGCGACCGTCCCGACCTCGTCCACGAGGTGACCCGCCGGTACCTCCCCGACGCCGTGCTCGCGTGGGGCGAGCCCTACGAGTCCCCGCTCTGGGTCGATCGCCGCTCCGGTTACGCGTACGTGTGCCGCGACTACGTGTGCGCCGCGCCCGTCGACGAGCCGGACGCGCTCGTCACTGCCCTCGCGTGATGCGCCAGCGGCTGAGGTAGTCCGGCACCGCCTCGTCACCGTCGGGTTGCGGCGCACCCGGCACGATCGTCAACGGGAGGACACCGGCCCAGTGGCCCAACTCCATGTCCTCGTCGTCGTCGACGGGACCACCAGTGCGAACCTTCGCGGAGCACTCGTCGAGCGGCAGCCGCACGATGAGTGTCTTGCGGAGCTCATCGGCGCGCGGCAACCGGGTGTCGTCCGGACGTCCGGGGACGAGGTGCTCGACGAGCGCGACCATCGCGTCGAACTGCTCCTGTGGGTCGACCACCCGCTCGGCCCGCCCGAACAACATGACCGAGCGGTAGTTCATCGAATGGTGGAACGCCGACCGCGCGAGGACCAGCCCGTCGATCAGTGTGACGGTTACGCACGCCTCGACGCCCGACGTCATCGATTTCAAGGCGAAGTTCGCCGCGGCGCCGTGCACGTACAGCCGATCATCGACTCGCGCGTACGTCGTCGGGATCACCCATGGTCGGCCATCGACTGCAAACCCCATGTGGCAGACGAGCCCCTCGTCGAGGATCGCGTGCACCGTGTCGCGGTCGTAGCGACCTCGCTCGGCAAGTCGCCGCACCTTCGTGCGGGCAGTGGGCGCGGCGTCCGTTGCGGGCATCACGCAATCGTCGCATGGCCCTGACGCCAGTCCCGGTCCATTAGTCGTGACCGAAAGGCACCGTGTTGGAGGAATTGCGCAAGCGTTCCCTGGTCACTGGAACCGCAGCCACGCCGGTGTCGGGCTCATGACCGAATCCGCTCCCACGCCGTCGACCGCTCGGTGCAGTCGACATTGGTTCGAGCCCGCTGTCGCCACCTGCCGCGACTGCACGAACGGACTGTGTGCGCACTGCGCAGTTCCCGTGCGCAAGCTCGGCACCTTCTGTCGCGACTGCGCGATGGTGCGCGCCGGCGTCCGCACCCGCCGGCGCGGCAATCCGGCGCCGGCCGGCACCTGACTGCGGACGCCTGCCGACCCGATTCCGTGGCCTACCGACGGGTAGGTAGGGTGTCGCGATCGTGCCTCCCTACCCCGTCTCGTGGCGCACGTCCGCGCCCTTCCTTCTCTGCCATCTGATCCCGCTACTGGCCATCTGGACCGGCGTCGACCGCACCGCGATCGTGCTGCTCGTCGTGCTGTACCTCGTGCGGGTCTTCTGCATCACGGCCGGCTACCACCGACTGTTCTCGCACCGGGCCTTCAAGACCAGCCGACTCGGTCAGTTCCTGTTCGCATTCGGCGGGCTGACCTCGGTGCAGAAGGGTCCGCTCTGGTGGACGGCGTGGCATCGACGCCACCACCGCTACACCGACACCGACCGGGATCCGCACTCACCCGAGCACGGGTTCTGGTGGAGCCACATGGGCTGGGTGTTGTCGGGGCGGTACGGCGAGACCCATCTCGAAGACGTGCCGGATCTCGCCAAGTATCCCGAGCTTCGGTTCCTCGACCGTCACGACTGGGTCGGACCTTGGGCGCTCGGCGTGGCGTGCTGGCTGATCGGCGGTTGGAGCGGGCTGCTGGTCGGGTTCTTCGGCTCGACGGTGCTGGTGTGGCACGCGACGTTCCTCGTGAACTCTGCGGCGCATGTCTTCGGACGCCGCCGGTACGACACGTCGGACACGAGCCGGAACTCCCTCGCCGTCGCCGTCGCGACCATGGGCGAGGGCTGGCACAACAACCACCACTACGACCCGAACGCGGCGCGACAGGGTCGCCGGTGGTACGAGCTCGACCCGACCTACTGGGGCCTCCGCGTCCTCGAGTGGCTCGGCTTGGTCTGGGACCTCCGCGAACCGCGGCGGCCACGATCCTCAGAGCGCGACGACGATCTTTCCGATGTTCTCGCCGGTGAACATCGCGTTGAGCGCGTCGGGAGCTGACTCGAGACCCTCGAACGTGTGGATGCGGTAGCGCAGCTTCCCGTCGCGGACCCACTCGCGCAGCTGGTCGGTGATCTCGGCCCACCGGCCCCAGTAGTCCCATGAGATGAAGCCCTGCATCGACGCCCGCCGACTGATCAGGTTGAGGTAGTTCGCCGGACCGGGCGGCTTGTGGTGGTCGTTGTACGAGCTGATCGCGCCGCACAGCGCGACCCGCCCGCCATTGGCGATCCGACCCAGGACCGCGTCGAGTATCGGACCACCCGTGTTGTCGAAGAACACGTCGACACCCTTCGGGCACAGCTCCTTGATCTTCGCTGCGAGATCGTCGCTGCGGTAGTTGATCGCGCCGTCGATGCCGAGGTCGTCGACCAGCCACGCGCACTTCTCGTCGCTGCCGGCGACGCCGATGACGCGAGCCCCGAGGACCTTCGCGATCTGCACTGCCGTCGATCCCGTCGCACCGGCAGCGGCGGACACGACGACGGTCTCACTCTCGCGAACC
>DASUCS010000289.1:0-12813 GCA_036275935.1 Acidimicrobiales bacterium | reverse complement strand
GGCCATCGGCATCACCACCTGGCTGTGCGTGCAAGCCTTCGTGAACATCGGCGCGGTCATCGGCATCCTGCCGATCACGGGTGTGCCGTTGCCGTTCATCTCGTTCGGCGGGTCCTCGTTGCTGGCCACGATGGCGGCGTCCGGCATCCTGTTGAACGTGGCTCGGAACGGAAGCACCTCGCCCCGTCGCGCCCTCAAGGTGTGACCGACACCGCGTCGACGTTCGCGATCATCGCGGGAGGTGGGACAGGCGGGCATCTGTTGCCCGGGCTCGCCGTCGCGCGTGCGCTCGTCGCGAAGGGACACGAGCCGAGCTCGATCCATTTCGTCGGCGGCAACAGCGGGGTGGAGGCGCGGACCGTGCCGCCCGCGGGCTTCACGCTCGACGAGCTCCCGGGCCGCGGCATCCAGCGTCGAATGACGCTCGAGAACCTCGCCGCGGTGTTCGGGATCGTGGCAGGCGTCGTGCGTGCGATGCGCATCGTGCGCCAGCGCCGACCGCAGGTCGTCGTCGCACTCGGCGGTTACGCGTCGGTCGCGTGCGGCCTTGCCGCGATCGTGTGGCGAGTGCCGATCGTCGTACTCGAACAGAACGTCCGCGCCGGTGCCGCGAACCGACTGATCGGGTGGCGAGCGAAGGCCGCGGCGGTCGCGTTCGCGAACACCGACCTCCCGCGCTCGGTGGTCACCGGTAACCCGTTGCGGCCCGAGATCCGCGCCGCGGCCGAGGAGCACGACCGAGCCGCCGCGTGCGCAGCGCTGGGTCTGCCCGAGGACCGCACCGTGCTGGTGGCGTTCTCCGGCTCGCTCGGGTCGCGGCGGGTGAACGATGCGGTCCGCGGCCTGGCGACCCGCTGGACGAACCGCGCCGATGTCGCGATCCGCCATGTCACCGGTCGCCGCGACTACGCAGACTTCGCGGGCGCGGGCATCACCGGCAGCCGGCTGCTGTACCAAGTCGTCGAGTACGAAGACCGCATGGACCTGCTGCTGTCAGCGGCGGACGTCGCCGTGACGCGCTCCGGCGGCAGCGTCGCCGAGCTCGAGGCGCTCGGCGTGCCGGCGGTCCTCGTGCCGTTGCCCATCGCTACTCGCGACCATCAGACCGCAAACGCGCTGGTGCTCGTCGACGCGGGTGCGGCGGTGACCGTCCCGGACCACGAGCTCACAACGGACCGGCTCGAAGCGGAGCTCACACCGATCCTGGCCGACCGCGAGCGTCGCGAGGAGATGTCACGAGCGATGCGCTCACTCGCTCGCCTCGATGCCGCCGACCAGGTCGCCACGCTCATCGAGGAACAAGCCCGTGGTTGACCTTTCCGCACCGCGATCGGTGCACATCGTCGGCATCGGCGGCGCGGGGATGTCCGCCATTGCGACGGTGCTCGCGGCGATGGGCCATCGGATCACGGGCAGCGATCTGAAGGCGTCGCCCGGGCTCGAGCGTCTTCGAGCACTGGGCGTGGACATCGCGGTCGGTCACGACGCCGCGAATCTCGGCGACGTCGACATCGTGACGATCTCCACTGCGGTGCAACCGACGAACCCCGAGCTCGTTGCCGCCAACGACCGCGGCATAATCGTGGTGCGGCGAGCGGAGATGCTGGCCTCGATCGCGAGTGCGCGGCGCACGATCGCCATCGCCGGAACCCACGGCAAGACGACCACGACCTCGATGGTCGCGTTGGTGCTGCGCGCCGCAGGATTCGATCCATCGTTCGTGATCGGCGGTGACGTGAACGAGATCGGCGGCGGCGCGGCGTGGTCCGAGAGCGAGTGGTTCGTCGTGGAGGCCGACGAGAGCGATGGCACGTTCCTCGAGCTCCCCGCCGAAGTCGCCGTCGTCACCAGCGTCGAGGCTGACCACCTCGACCACTACGGAACGGCCGACGCCATCGAGCGAGCCTTCGCGGACTTCCTCGCGGCCGCGCCGACGCGCATCGTGTGCGCGGACGATCCCGTCGCCGCCCGCCTCGGGGCAGAGGTCGACGCCGTCACCTACGGCACCGATCTCGCCGCCGACTATCGCATCGAGGACATCGCGGTCGAGCGCGCCCGCACGTCGTTCGCGGTCATCCGGCACGGCACGAACGTCGCCCACGTCGAGCTGCCGATCCCCGGGGCGCACAACGCCCGCAACGCGACCGCGGCGCTCGCCGTCGCAGTCGAGCTCGGCGCAGCCGTGGAACCGGTCGTCGACGCGCTGGCTCGCTTCGGCGGTGTCGCCCGCCGATTCCAGTTCCGCGGTGAGGCCGGGGGCGTCACCGTCGTCGACGACTACGCCCACAACCCTGGCAAGGTCCGAGCGGTCCTGGAGGCGGCGCAGCACGGGGGATGGGATCGGGTGGTCGCGGTGTTCCAGCCGCACCTGTACTCCCGAACCGCGGCACAGGGACACGACCTCGGTGTCGCACTCGCGGCCGCCGACGTGGTCGTGGTCACCGACGTCTACGGCGCACGGGAGAATCCCCAGCCGGGCATCACCGGCATGATCGTGGCGCGCGCCGCGATCGACGCCCGCCCGTGGCGGCGCCTCGCGTATCTCCCGCAGCGCAGCGAGATCGTTCCGTATCTGCGAGACGTCCTGCACCCAGGCGACCTGTGCCTGACGTTGGGTGCGGGCGACATCACGTCACTGGCCGACGATCTCCTCCCGGTGCTCGCCGCGCGCGCATGAAGCTGGAACACGACGTTCCGATCGGTCCGATGACGACGTACCGCGTCGGCGGTCGCGCCGCGCTGTTCGCCCGCATCGACTCCGAGGACGACCTCGTGGCGGTCGCGGCGCTGGTGCGTGAAGAAGAGGTCGACGTGCTCGTCGTCGGCAACGGCTCGAACCTCCTCGTGTCGGACGGGGGGTTCGGTGGACTCGCGGTCGTCCTCGGCGATGCGTTCGCGTCGATCGACGTCGAGGGGGCAGTGGTCACTGCCGGCGGCGCAGCATCGCTGCCGGTGACAGCGCGTCGCACCGCGGCTGCAGGGCTCACCGGTTTCGAGCGGGCGGTTGGCGTTCCAGGATCGATCGGTGGCGCGGTGCGGATGAACGCGGGTGGACACGGATCCGACATGGCCGCGTCGCTCACGAGGGTCCGCGTGATCGACCTGCGCACGGGGGACGATGGATGGATGGCGGCTTCTGATCTCGCGTTCGCGTATCGCCACTCGGCGATCACCGCCGACCAAGTGGTGCTCGCTGCGGAGCTCACCCTCGCGCCCGGTGATCGCGAACGCGCCGAGGCGGAGATCTCCGAGATCGTGCGGTGGCGCCGCGAGCATCAGCCCGGCGGTCAGAACGCGGGTTCCGTGTTCACCAATCCGCCCGGCGACAGCGCGGGCCGTCTCATCGACACCGCCGGCTGCAAGGGGCTGCGCCGGGGGAGCGCGATGGTCTCCGAGAAGCACGCCAACTTCTTCATCGCGGATGCCGGTGGGCGCGCCGACGACGTCCTCGCGTTGATGCTCGACGTGCAGCGCCGCGTGCTCGACGTCCACGGCGTGCAGCTGGTACCGGAGACGAAGCTCGTGGGGTTCGACCCCGACCCTCGACTGGAGGTCGAGGGTTGAGCATCGCCGAACCGGGCACCCGTCCGTCGCCGATGGACCCGCGCTTGCGGGCCAGGCGCATCGCGGTCCGGCGCGACGAGGGCCGCAAACGGTTGCGTCGCTTGACCGGTCTCGGCGTCGTCGCGGCCGTTGCTGTGCTCACGTTCGCAGTCACGCGGAGCCCTGTGCTCGACGTCGATCGCGTGCAGGTGCAAGGCGCGCAGCACACGCCGACCGACGCGGTGCGACGCGCCAGCGGCGTTCGCGTGCACGCGCCGATGACCGATGTCGACCTCGATCGCGCTCGGCGCGGCGTGCTCGCACTGCCGTGGGTGCGCACGGTGTCGGTGACGCGGAGCTGGCCGGCGTCGGTGAAGATCGTCATCACCGAGCGCGTCGCGGTCGCCGCGATTGCGGCCGGAAACGCTGGCTTTTCGCTCGTCGACGCGGATGGGCGTGTGCTCGAGTCGTCCCCGACGTTGCCGGTGGGCTACGTGCTGCTCGTGAACGTTCCGACACCCGGTGCGCCGGGCACGAACGTCGACCCGTCCGCCGCGGACGCACTCGGCGTGGCGCGTTCGATGTCGGCGGCACTGCGGTCGAAGGTGTCGACGATCGTGCCTGACGCGGACGGCGTGACCCTGCGTCTCATCGCCGGTGGTGTCGTTCGGCTCGGCGACGGCAGCGATCTCGGCGCGAAGTTGCGCGCGGCCGACACCGTGCTCGGTGAAGCCGACATGACCGACGTGTGCACGATCGATGTGCGCGTCGCGGCTGCGCCATCCTTGACGCGAGGCAAACCGTGTTTGTAATTTCTCGACCAACACTGAAGGTTGATGAAAGTCTCTACCTTCACTTCACGGTTTCTCGAGGACCCCTATGACTGGCAGCCCGCAGAACTATCTCGCGGTCATCAAGGTCGTTGGCATCGGCGGCGGCGGTGTCAACGCGGTGAACCGCATGATCGATGCCGGCCTGAAGGGCGTCGAATTCATCGCGATCAACACGGACGCGCAGGCGTTGCTCATGAGCGACGCCGACGTGAAGCTCGACATCGGTCGTGAGCTCACACGCGGGCTCGGCGCAGGGAGCGATCCCGAGGTCGGACGTCAAGCCGCGGAGGCGCACCGCGACGAGATCGAAGAAGTGCTCAAGGGCGCGGACATGGTGTTCATCACTGCGGGCAAGGGCGGCGGTACCGGCACCGGCGGTGCACCCGTCGTCGCGGAGATCGCGAAGACGCTCGGCGCGCTGACCATCGGCGTGGTGACGCGTCCCTTCGCGTTCGAGGGTCGCCGTCGCTCGGTGCAAGCCGAGCAGGGCATCCAGAAGTTGAAGGAGAAGGTCGACACGCAGATCGTCATCCCGAACGACCGGTTGCTCACCGTGTCGAACGAGAAGACGAGCGTGCTCAACGCGTTCAAGATGGCCGACGAGGTGCTGCTGCAAGGTGTGCAGGGCATCACCGACCTCATCACGACACCCGGCCTCATCAACACCGACTTCGCCGACGTGAAGATGATCATGAGCAACGCGGGATCCGCGCTCATGGGCATCGGTTACGGATCCGGCGAAGGCCGCGCGTTGTCCGCGGCGCGTTCCGCGATCTCGAGCCCGTTGCTCGAAGCGTCGATCGAAGGCGCACGAGGCATCCTTCTCAACATCTCCGGCGGCAGCGACCTCGGTCTGTTCGAGGTGAACGAGGCTGCCGAGGTCATCCACGGCGTCGCCCATCCGGACGCCAACATCATCTTCGGTGCGGTCATCGACGACGAGATGGGCGACGAGGTTCGAGTCACCGTGATCGCCGCCGGCTTCGATCGGTGGGAGAGCGACAACAACGCGCCCAAGCGAGGTCGCTCGAGCCGCGAGACGCCGGCGAGCGAGGCGGCTCCGGCCGCGGACGTCTTCGGGTCGGACGACGACGAGCTCGAGGGTGACGACGACTTCGACGTCCCCAGCTTCTTGAAGTAACGATGGAACTCGCCACGGCGATCGCCATCGGCCACCAGTAGGCGAGTTTCAATCGGTAAGCGTTCTGTTCCGCTACGTCGTCACACAGGCCGGAGAGGGCGACTACAGCGACGAGACGCGGTTCGGGGCCGACACCACGTGGCTCCGGCAAGTGCACGGCGCCACGATCGTCACCGTGACCGAGCCGGGCGAGCACGCCGGCGTCGAGGCCGACGCCGCCATCACCCGGGTCCCGCTGGCCAAGTTGGCGATCCGCACCGCCGACTGCGTGCCGCTGGTGCTCGAAGGCGAGGATGCGATCGGCGTCGTGCACGCGGGCTGGCGAGGTCTGGCCGCGGGGATCGTGCAGCACACCATCGAGGCTCTGGGTCCGGTCCGGCGCGTGCACGTCGGTCCCCACATCCGGTACGGCTGCTACGAGTTCGGCGAGGCGGATCTCGACGAGGTCGCCGCGGCGTTGGGCGACGTGGTGCGCAGCACCACCGCTTGGGGCAAACCCGCACTCGATCTCACGGCCGGGGTGCGCTCCGTCCTGGGCGACCTTCGGGTCGGCGACACCGGCGCCTGCACCGCGTGCAGCAACCTCTACTACTCGTGGCGCGCCCGCAAGGACACCGCCCGGTTCGCGACGATCGCATGGATGTCGTAGCGGCCCTGGACAGGATCCGGAATCGCATCACCGACGCCGGTGGCCACGCCGACCACGTGCAGGTCCTCGCCGTCACGAAGGGCCAACCGGTCGAGTGCATCGCCGCGGCGGTGGGCGCAGGGCTGACGGACATCGGCGAGAACTACGCCCAAGAGCTCTTGGCGAAGGCGGATGAGGTGAACGAGAACGTGCGCTGGCACTTCATCGGCCAGCTCCAGCGGAACAAGGTGCGGTCGCTGGCACCCGTCGTGCACCTCTGGCAGTCGGTCGATCGGTTGCGCCTCGGCGAAGAGATCAGCCGGCGCGCCCCCGGCGCCTCGGTGCTGGTCGAGGTGAACCTGACGGACGACCCGAAGCGGGGCGGCGCCCGCCCGGGGTTCGTCGCCGGCCTGGTGGATGGGCTGCGAGACCTGGGCCTGCACGTCGAGGGGCTGATGGCGGTGGGGCGCCAGGGCACCGCGGACGATGTCCGCTCCGGCTTCCGAGTCGTGCGAGAGATGGCCGATCAGCTGGGACTTCCGACGCGGTCCATCGGGATGTCCGACGACCTCGAACTGGCGGTGCAGGAGGGCTCGACGATGGTCCGGGTCGGCAGCGCGTTGTTCGGACCCCGAATCGTGCGGTGATGGCGGACTCGATGCCGCGTTTCGCGCCACCCGGCGTGGAAAACTAAGTTCGGAGCACCGAAAAGGGGCGCAGAGATGGCGACAGTGTGGCGCCGGGCCATGACCTATCTGGGTCTCGGACCGGACGAGGAGTACGACGAGTACGACGAGGTCGAGCCCCTTCGCGACCCCGCACACGAGCGAGCACCCAGGCAGTCGGCGCCTGCGGGCCCGCGGCAAGGACCTCCGATGCGCCAGCGTGAGCCCGAGTACGACCAGCCCTCCGACGTCGCCTACGTGGGGGGTGTACGGCGCCTGCAGGCCCAGCCGGTCGAGCCGGCTCCGGGCATCGGCAACATGGTCTCTGTCAGCCAGCAGCGCGCCCCCGTGGTCCGGGCCATCCCTGCGACCGCGTCCGCCAAGCCGCACGTCGTGTCGCCGGCGTCGTTCAACGAAGCCCAAGAGGTGGCGGACAAGTACAAGGGCAACGTCCCGGTCATCATCAACCTCCAGAACGTCGACCGCGACCTGTCTCGCCGCTTGATCGACTTCGCCAGCGGGCTTTGTTACGGCCTCGGCGGAGCGATGGAGAAAGTCGCGCACCAGGTGTACCTGCTGACGCCGAGCAACGTCGAGGTCTCCCCCGAGGAGCGCCGCCGGCTCCAAGAGCGCGGCCTCTACGACTGACGTCTTCGACGTCGCCCAGGAACCATGTCGATCATCTGCATCGCGCTGCAGCTCTACGTCATCGTCCTTTTTGCACGGGTGATCTTGAGCTGGTTCCCGATCTCGCCAGGGAGCGCGATGCAGGGCATCTCCGACGTCCTCGTCACGCTGACCGAGCCGGTGTTGGGCCCCTTGCGTCGCGCGATCCCACCCGTGCGCATGGGCGCGATGGGTCTCGATCTGTCGCCGCTGATCGCCTTGTTCGGCGTCCAGATCATCCAGCGTTTGATCTGCGCCTGATCCCGCGGCGGCGGTCCGCGAGGCGGCGAGGGGTGTTCGCTACCATCGGCGTTCATGGATGTCACGCCTCAGGTGATCAACGAGGTCGAGTTCCATCAGAAGATGCGCGGCTACGACCCCGACGAAGTCGACGACTTCCTCGAGCGCGTTGCCGTCGCCTTCGAGCAGTTGCAGGAACGCATCCGATCGGCTGAACAGCGAGCCGTCGCGGCGGAACACCGCGCTGCGGACCCCACCCGTGCGCCGGCCGCAGCCGCAGCGTCGGCGCCGTCAGGTCCGAGCGAGGCCGAAGCCACTGAGACGATCCAACGCACGCTGGTCTTGGCCCAGCGCACCGCGGACGCCGCCATCAAGGACGCGCAGGAAGAGGCGCGCCGAATCCTCGAGGGCGTCCAGGAGCAGGCTCAGCGTCAGCAGGCCGAAGCCCAAGAGCAGGCGCGAAAGCTCGTGGTCGATGCGGAGGCCGAGGCCCGCAAGTCCGGTGACGAGACTCGTCAGCGCCTGATCAAGGAGATCATCGCTCTCGAGGAGACGCGCGACGCGTTGCGCGCCGATCACGGCATCCTCGAACGGCATCTCGACGAACAGCGGTTGCGCCTGCGCAGCTCGATCGGCGATCTCCAACGCCTGCTCGACGATCCGGCGCGGTTGCGCGCCGCGAATCCACCTGAAGTCAGCGGCGTCACTCGTCCCGACTTCGTCGATGAGAGCGTCGACGCCACCGCAGCGGCACGGGACATCGACGCGGCCCACGAGGCCGACGCCGACGGAGACCCAGCCGACGCCGACGTCGTGATCGATCTCGACGCGACGGAGAACGTCCCCGCCGAGGCCGCACTCGAGAGCCACGACGCCGATGAGTCCCTGCCGAGGAGCGGCGGCGTGACCTTCACACCTCCGGAGGAGTCGAACGGCGCTCGCGAGTTCTCCCCAGAGCGCGGTGCGACGCTGGTTTCCGAGACCACCGAAGAAGAAGCGTGGGCGCGCTTCACGCACGGCGATGTCGACCGTCCGACGATGCCAGTGACAACGGTGGACGCGAGCGACGACGCGTATCTCTCCGAGTTGCGCAAGGCGATGCTCGAAGACACGAGCGCGTCCACCCTCGATCCGAGCGAACACCGCGCGCGTCCGCGATTCGGCCGTCGTCGCTGAACGACCTTCGGGCACGATCTTTCCGGATTGATCCTCAGCTGGGGCGCGCTGCCTAGGATGCGCAGCCGACGATCTGACTCCGGTGTGAGGAAGGTGATCTCTTGTTGGTCCTGTTGAGCTTCGGACTCGTGCTGGTGGCCACGGTGCTGCTGGTTCTCGGGTTGCTCGTGGGTGACGGGCTCACGCTCATCTACATCTCGATCGGTCTCAGCGCGCTCGCCGCGGTGATCCTGTTCGTCGCGGTGCGGATCTCGAAGCCGAAGACCGCGCCGGTTGGTGCGGCCGCGCCATCACCTACACCGACGGGTGCGCCGGTCGAGGTTCAACCCGAGCCGCAGTACGCCGCGGTTGCGCCCCTCGCGGATCCGACCACCACGATGCCGACGACGCCGCCGGTGGCGCCCGAAACGCCCGTGGCTGCGGAGCCGCCCGCGCCGGCCGCCGCCGCGACCGCGGCAACCGCAGGTGATGCTGCGACCTCCGAATCTTCCGGCGACGAGTGGCTCGCCGCGGATCAGGAGTGGGAGGAACCCGCAGCGGAGTGGGACGAGGAGCTCGAGTTCCCGATCGCGGACTACGACGAGCTCACGGTCGACGAGATCCTCCCGTTGCTCCCCCAGCTCTACACCGACGAGCTCGACGTCGTGGAGAACCGCGAGCGCGCCGGCCAGAACCGCGCGCCGATCGTGGAGGAGCTGCAGCGGTTGCGCTCGGCCGCCAGCGACAAGACCCCTTCCGCCGCCGATGTCGACGAGGTCGCCCCCGTCGCCGCGGCGGCGGCGTCCGCAGCCGACGACACGTCTGCGTACGGGCCGGTCTTCCCGATCGAGGACTACGACCAGTTGATGGTCGAAGAGGTCACGCCGTTGCTGCCGGAGCTCGATCCCACCGAGCTCGAGGCCGTGCGCGCGTACGAGGTGTCGCACCAGAACCGTGCTGCTCTCCTGCGTGCCATCGACGACCAGCTCGGTCCCGAAGAGCTGCCCGCGCCGGTCAAGGCCGCTCCGGCCAAGAAGGCTGCGCCGAAGAAGGCACCGGCGGCGAAGAAGGCGGCAGGGAAGAAGGCCGCTCCCGCCAAGAAGGCCGCTCCGGCGGCGAAGAAGGCTCCGGCCAAGAAGGTCGCGCCCGCGAAGAAGGCTCCGGCCAAGAAGGCGGCGGCCCCCGCCAAGAAGGCTCCGGCCAAGAAGGCAGCGGCGCCAGCGAAGAAGGCCGCGGTCAAGAAGGCCTCACCCGCCAAGAAGGCAGCCGCGCCGGCCAAGAAGGCCGCTCCGAAGCAGGCGCCGCCGACCGAGTCCTGATACTCGAGGCCGCCTTCTAGGCGCGCTCGAGCTCGATCGTCGCGCTCGTGCCGACGTCGACCGACGTCGCGAGCGTCTCGGTCGCGATCCACTCGGCGGCATCGAGCAGGTCGGCGTCGGAGTTCGGGATCGAGAGCCGGATGCGGTCCGTGATCTCGAGTCCCTTGTCCTTGCGCAACGTGTTGACCGCGTGGATGAGGTCGTACACGCGCCCTTCGCGGAGCAACGCGTCGTCGAGCGTCGTGTCGAGCGCGGCGCTCAGCCCGAGCGTCGACGCCACTGACCAACCCTCCTTCTCCGTGCGTTCGACGAGCACATCATCCGGGCCGAGGTCGTGGCCCGCGACCCGGAACCCGCCGTCGGACAGCTGCTCCCACTCGCCGGCGTCGAGCGCCTTGCGCACGAGCGCGAGCTCGGCGCCGAGGCGGGGGCCGAGCACCTTCAGGTTCGGGCGCACGCGTAGCTCGGTCGCCTCGATCGCGCCGAACTCGACGTCCTTCACGCGCAACTCGTCCGCGATCACGGCCGTGTAGCGCGCGAGGTGGTCGGCACCCTCGACGACCAGTCGGTGGAGGGGTTGGCGAACGCGCAGCTTCGACTTCACGCGCGCTTGGCGGCCGAGCTCGACCACCTGGCGCACCTGCGCGATGTCGCGGAGCAGGTCGCGATCGGGCTCGACGACCGCCGGCCAACCGCCGAGGAAGACAGAAGGAGGTGCTTCTTCCACGACGTCACGGACGAGCACCTGCCACAGCTGTTCGGTGAGGAAGGGCATTACCGGTGACACGATGCGCAGCGCGTTGACGAGCGACGACCACAGCGTGCGGAGCGCGATCTCGTCGCCGTCCCAGAAGCGCCGGCGCGAGCGGCGGACATACCAGTTGGACAAGTCGTCGACATAGCTCTCGAACGCCCGAAGGACCTCGGCGGACAAGTAGCTGTCGTAGGCGGCGGTGGCGTCGGCGACGAGCTCACGCGTGCGCTCGACGATCCAGTGGTCGAGAAGGTCGTCCTCGCTCGGTGGTGTGTCGAGATCGGCAAGCGTCGGCGTGAAGCTCGCGATGTTGGCGTACTGGATGAGGAACGACGCGGTGTTCCACAGCGTCAGCAGCTTGCGCTGGATCTCGTGACCGGGGCCGAAGCCGAACAGGAGGTTCTGGTTCGGCGGCTGGGCGCAGTACTGCCAACGCATCACGTCGGCGCCCATCCGCTTGAACGCGTCCTCGGCGTCGACCATGTTGCCCCACGAGCCGTGCATCTCCCGGCCCGTCTCGTCGAGCATCTTCTCGTAGCCCAGGACCTTGCGGTACGGCGCCCGGCCGGTGAGCGCGACCGACATGAACAGCTGCGAGTAGAACCACAAACGGATCTGTTCACGCATCTCGGAGACCCAGTCCGCCGGGAACCAGTTCTCCCAGTACGCATGGTCAGGAAGGTCAGCGGTCGTGAGTCCGTGCGCCGCGCCCGTCGCGTAGCCCTCCGGGATGAACTCGGGATTCTCCCAACCGAGGGTGGAGAACGGGACGATCCCCGCGTCGAGCCACACGTCGCCGACCTCGGTGATGCGGCGCACGATCTCGCCGCACTCGCGACAGCGGATGTCGACGCGGTCGATCCACGGCCTCCGCAACTCCACCAGTCCGTCGAGCGGTTCGGTGGCCAGCTCCGCGAGCTCCGCCTTGGAGCCGACGACGGTGAGGTGTCCGCAGGCGCACGGGTAGAACGGCAGCGGCAACCCGTAGTAACGGCGCCGCGAGATGTTCCAGTCGCCCATGTTGACGAGCCAGTCGTCCATGCGCTTGCCCATGTACTCGGGCGTCCACTCGACCGTGCGGTTCGCCGCCCGCATCGGCTCGCGGATCTGCGCGACCGAGACGTACCAGTCGTCAGCCAGACGGAAGATGAGCGGTGTGTGGCAGCGCCAGCATTCCGGATAGCGGTGCACGATCGTCGACGCCTCGACCAACAGCTCCCGCTTGCGCAGGTCGTCGATGATGTCGTCCTTGGCCTCGTGGGCGCTGCGCCCGTCGAGCCAGCCGTACTGCTCGAAGAATCGTCCGGCCTCGTCGACCGGCTGCAGCACCGGCAAATCGTGGACGCTGCTGAGCTCGTAGTCCTCGGCGCCGCACCCGGGAGCGATGTGCACGATCCCGGTGCCCTCGTCGAGGCTGACCTCATCCCACGGGATCACCCGATGTTCGACGTCGGCGCCAGGACCGAGCGCGTCGAACGGACCGCGGTAGCGCCACCCGACGAGGTCGCTTCCCTTCTTCGTCTCGGCGAACGTCGTGCCCTCGGGCGCGAGCGCCACCGCGATCCAGTCACCGTTGGGCAGACGGCCGTACTCAGCGCCCGGTTGCACGGCGGCCGCGACGTTCGCCGGCAGCGTCCACGGCGTGGTCGTCCAGATGACGACGGCTTCACCCGGGCGATCGAGCAACGGGAACCGCACCGAGAGCGCAGGGTCCTCTTTCTCGATGTAGCTGCCGGCGAGCTCGTGCGCCGAGATCGACGTCCCGCACCGGGGGCACCACTCGGTCGCCCGGTGACCGCGGTAGAGCCAGCCGCGGTCGTGCACGATGCGCAGGAACCGCCAGATGTACTCGATGTTCGTGTCGGAGAA
>DASUCS010000288.1:0-3961 GCA_036275935.1 Acidimicrobiales bacterium | reverse complement strand
GGCCTGCTGTCGGCCCAGCTCTGCAGTCCGGTCAGCTGGCGCCAGAGCCTCCACACCCTCGTCGACGGGGGCGTCGTCACCTTCGTCGAGCTCGGCCCCGGCACGGTGCTGGCGGGCACCGTGAAGCGCACGCTCGATGGCCTCAAGGCCATCTCGGTCAACACTCCCGCCGACCTCGACACGCTGCTCGAACGCATCGAAGGCGAGAGCGCCGCGGCCCATCACGAGGGCGAGCACCTGTTCATGACCGAGCGCGTCGTCGTGAGCCCCGCGGCCGGGCTGTTCGAACCGGCCCCCGACCTCGACCCGGGCAAGCCGGTGCAGGCCGGTGACCTGCTCGGCACCGTGGGCGACGCCGAGGTCCGGTCCCCCTTCTCCGGTCGCATCGAAGGTGTGCTCGCGCACCTCGGTGAGCGCGTGATGTCGCGTCAACCCATTGCGTGGCTCCGCACGGCATGATCGACGGATGATCAACGCATGAGAACGGCGCGCATCGCCGGGTGGGGTGCCGCGCTACCGGACAAGGTCGTGACCAACGACGACCTCGCTGCGGTGCTCGACACCAGCGACGAATGGATCCGCGACCGCAGCGGCATCAGCGAGCGGCGCATCGGCGGAACCACCGCGGGTCTCGCCGCTGACGCGGGACGCGCTGCACTCGTACATGCAGGCATCGATCCGAAAGACGTCGACCTTCTCGTGCTGGCGACGACGACCCCCGACCAACAAGTGCCGGCGACCGCGTCCACCGTGCAGGAGATGCTGGAGATGGACTGCGGCGCGTTCGACCTCAACGCGGCGTGCTCCGGATTCGCGTACGGCCTCGTCACCGGGTTTCAGTTCATCGGTGGTGGTGCGGAGAAGGTGCTGGTCATCGGCAGCGAGACGCTGTCTCGCATCGTTGACTGGGACGATCGATCGACCGCTGTGCTGTTCGCGGACGGCGCCGGTGCGGTCGTGCTCGACGCGACTGAAGGCGAGTCGAATCTTCTCGGCTGGGATCTGGGGAGCGATGGTTCGCTGCGCGGAATCCTGGACGCCGACATCGGTGGCTACATCCACATGGACGGCAAGGAGGTCTTTCGCCGCGCGGTGCGCGTGATGATCGACTCGGCCACACGCACGATGAACCAGGCGGGTGTCACCGCGGACGACATCGCACTCGTCGTGCCGCACCAGGCGAACATCCGCATCATCGAGTCCGCGAATGCGAAGCTCGGGCTGCCAATGGACCGAACCGCCATCAACCTCGACCGCACGGGCAACACGTCGTCCGCCTCGATCCCGATGGCGCTCGCCGACGCCGCGAATGCTGGTCGCCTGCACACCGGCGATCTCGTGTTGCTGGTCGGCTTCGGTGCAGGGATGACGTGGGCGAGCGCCCTCGTCCGGTGGGCGCGTGACTGATCCACGCACCGTCATCGTCACCGGCGGAGCGCGGGGCATCGGTCTCGCGTGTGCTCGCGCGTTCGCGGCAGGCGGCGATCGTGTCGCCGTGTTGTCGCGTTCGACCACCACGGACGAGTTCCCGTGCTTCGGCTGCGACGTCGCCAACGCTGACGCGGTGAACGAGGCGTTCGACAAGATCGAGGCCGAGCTCGGCAAGGTGCAGGTGGTCGTGTCGAACGCCGGCATCACCCGCGACACGCTGCTGGCCCGGATGAGCGACAAGGACTGGCAGGACGTCCTCGACGCCAATCTGACCGGTGCCTTTCATGTCGCACGGCGAGCGATCGGCCCGATGATGAAAGCGCGGTGGGGCCGGCTGGTCTTCGTGTCGTCCGTCGGTGCGTTCCTCGGCTCGCCCGGCCAGACGAACTACGCCGCGACGAAGGCCGGCCTCGTCGGCTTCGCTCGCTCGATCGCGCGTGAATACGGCAGCCGCGGCATCACCGCCAACGTGGTGGCTCCGGGGCCCATCGAGACCGAGATGATCGCCTCGCTCGGCGACGACTGGCGCGACCGGATGGTCGGGCAGATCCCGGTCGGTCGGGTGGGCACTTCCGAAGAGGTGGCTGCCGCCGTACGCTTTCTCGCCTCCGACGAGGCGGCCTTCATCACCGGCGCCGTCGTCCCCGTGGACGGCGGCATGGCGATGGGCAACTGAGTCCACACCAACCCAAGGAGCACGACCCCATGAGTGACGAGCTGTTCGAGCGCTTCCGCAAGACGGCGGCCGACAGCCTGAGCAAGCCAGTCGACGAGATCAAACTCGAGTCGAGCTTCGCGGACGACCTGGATGCGGACAGCCTCGACCTCGTCCAGCTGGTGATGGACCTCGAAGAGGAGTTCGACATCACCGTCGAAGAAGAGGAGCTCGAGGGCATCACGACCGTCGGTCAGGCCTTCGACCTCGTCAAGTCGAAGCTCTGAGCCGGTGAAGCCCGCCACCGAAGCACGACGAGTCGCCGTCACGGGAGTCGGCGTGCTCGCGGCGTGCGGCATCGGCCGAGATCAGTTCTGGTCGGGCCTGTTGGCACCCCAGCCGACCGGCGAACGTCGCATCCGCGACTTCGACCCCGCGACGGCGTTCGAGAACCCGAAGGAAGCCAAGCGAACGGACCGGTTCGCCCAGGTCGCGCTCGCCGCCGCCGCGGAGGCATTGGCGCAAGCCGGTGACGTCGGCGCCGACCCGGACCGCGCCGGGGTGTTGCTCGGTACCGGCGTCGGCGGACTCGAGTCCCTCGAGTCGCAGGTGCTCGTGCGGGCGGAGAAGGGCGAGCGCCGCGTCTCCCCCTTCCTCGTCCCGATGATGATGGCGAACGCCGCATCCGCGGCATTGTCGATGCGTTATGGCTGGCGCGGGCCGTGCGAGACGACGGTCACCGCGTGTGCCGCGTCGACGCACGCGATCGGAAATGCGGCGCGGTTGATCGCGAACGGCCGGTGCGACGCCATGCTCACCGGTGGCAGCGAGGTGTCGATGACGGTCACCGCGCTCGCGGGGTTCGGCAACATGACCGCGCTGTCGAACACCGGCGTGTCACGGCCGTTCGATGCGGAACGCGACGGCTTCGTCATGAGCGAGGGAGCCGCCGTCCTCGTACTCGAAGAGTGGGAGGCCGCGGTCGCACGTGGCGCAACGATCCTCGCGGAGATCGTGGGTGCGGCATCGAACGCCGACGCGCACCACATCACCGCGCCGTCACCGGGCGGGGCCGGTGCGATTGCCTGCATGGAGCTCGCCATCGCCGATGCCGGCCTGACGCCTGCAGACATCGTGCACGTGAACGCGCACGGTACGTCGACACCATTGAACGACGCGGCCGAGGCGGAAGCGCTGGCAAAGCTGTTCGGCTCGCCAGGTCCGATCGTCACCTCGACCAAGGGCGTCACCGGGCACGCGTTGGGCGCGGCGGGTGCGCTCGAGGCCGCCGCTGTGGTGCTGTCGATGGTGAACGGCCAGATCCCGCCGACGGACGGCACCAAGGCCGTCGATCCGGCGCTCCCTCAGATCGATGTGGTGCTGCGCGAGCCCCGCGACTGGACGCCGGGCCCGAGCCTGTCGAACAGCTTCGGCTTCGGCGGCCACAACGGCACGCTGGTCATCGCCCCTCCGGCTTAAGCGAGCAGCGCGCCTTCGTGCGTGAGCAGCTGCCGCTTCATCTGCACCCCACCGCCGTAGTTGCCGATCTTGCCGCCTGACTGCAACACCCGGTGGCACGGGACGACGATCGGCACCGGGTTCGTCGCCATCGCGGAACCCACGGCGCGGCCTGCCCGAGGATGTCCGACCCAACGGGCGAGCTCCCCGTAGCTCACCACCTCGCCGAAGTGGACTTGCGAGAACAGCGTCTGCAACACCATCTGGCGGAAGCCGTGTGAGAGCTGCCAATCGATCTGCAAGCTGAAAGTGGTGCGCTTGCCGTCGAAGTACTGGTCGAGCTGCTTGCGCACCGCGTCGAGCTTCTTCGGATGCTCGATCACGCGAGGCGAAATGTTCTCGACGAGATCCTCGACG
>DASUCS010000287.1:0-2048 GCA_036275935.1 Acidimicrobiales bacterium | reverse complement strand
CGTAGCCGAACACGCGCTTGACCGAGGGCGTCTGGTACTGGATGCGTCCGCGCTCGTCGACGACGGTCACGACATCCGAGGAGTTCTGCACGAGGGACCGGAACCAACGCTCACGCTCGGAGAGCGCGTTCGTTCGGAGTTGCAGGCTGCGGTTGAGGCCGACGTTCTCGAACGTCGCCAGGATCTGATGCACGACCACGAGCACGATCAGGATGAGCATCGACCAGGCCAAGAAGATGCCCAGCTTGTTCTGGGTGAATTCTCGATAGGACGCCGCGACGATCGCGAGTACGACGGGGATGTACGGCGCGAACACGCCGACGGGAGCACGATGCTCTTCCGCCTCGGGCGCCTCGGGCTGCGAGCTGTCGCGGAGGTACGCACGAGCCGCGAGGGCGAGCAGCAGGTAGCCGCAGAACCAACCGATGTCGATCGGGTGGCCCGAGAAGTACGTCTCCTTCAGGGTCAGGAACGTGAAGCCGGAGTCGCCGACCGCGAAGGACACGGTGCCGGCGGCGAGCAGATAGAGACTCGCCATCCCGAGCCCGCGCACGTTGCGGGTCCGGGCGATGACGACGATGGCCACAGAGCCGCACACGATGTCGCCGATCGGATACGCGAGGCTGATCACCTGCGCGAGCAGGGTGTCGCCGCCCGCCTGGAACGTCTTTTCGAGGACGACTTGCCAGCTGACGATCAGGAGGCCGGTGGCGACAACGAGGCCGTCGAGGACGGTCCGGGCCACGCCGACGGCCTGGCGGCCGACGCTCGACAGGAGCATGAGCCCGACGACGAGCAACGGCACCGCACCGAGATAACCGAGGTCGGCGTAGGACGGGAACGGGACGTCACGACCTTCGAACGACTCGTAGTACGTCCAGATCGACTGCCCGCACGCCCACGAGATCGCCGCGCCGCCCATGCAGATCCACGCGATTCGGGCGCGACCGTCCTCCTTCGTTGCGCGCCAGAAACAGGCCAAACCGGCAAGGAACGGCATCGCGCAGAGGCTGAGGTTCGACAGCCATTGCCGAAAGTGCTCATCTCCGACATGGAAGATGAGCGTCGCGGACCACACAATTGCGACTGCGGTTGCGACGAACGCTTCGATGCGCCAACGCCGCCGGGTTGCGTGCACGCCTTCTGATCGGCAGGACACCCGGAAACATGAAGGCTCGGACCACAAAGAGCGTTTGATTCGTCACAGTCCCTCAAGAGCGCCGAACCGCGACCGACGGAGTGGCCGAACCCTCGACAGCGGAGTACTCGTGCGGGCTTTCAAAGTGTCAATCGGTCGCCGGACCACGGCGACACCGCCGGTCCTGTTGCCGCGCGGGTGGCCGACCGCGTTCGGGCCGCTCGAGTTGGCGATGATCGACATGCCGACGCCGTTCATGGTCGTCGACCTCGACACCATCCGCGGCGCGTACCTGCGGTTGCAGTCCGCCTTCGAGAACGAAGTCGAGGCCTGCTTCGCGGTGAAGTGCAATCCCGATCCGGTCGTGCTGCGCACGCTGGCGAGTGAAGGCGCCAACTTCGAGATCGCATCCGCCGAGGAGCTCAACTGCGTCATCAAGGCCGGCGGTGATGCCAGCCGCGTCCTGTACAGCAACACGGTCAAACCTGCGGCCCACATCGCACAGACCTATGACGCCGGCGTGTCGCTCTTCGCCGCCGACAGCCAGGCCGAGATCGCCAAGATCGCACGGCAAGCACCGGGCGCCGGTGTGATCGTGCGGGTGTCCGTCGACGACACGCACAGTCGCTTCCCACTGTCGTCGAAGTTCGGAGCACCTGTTGGAGGCGCGGTCGCGTTGTTGCGGATGGCACGCGAAAACGGATTGGTGCCCGCCGGGCTGACGTTCCACGTCGGTTCCCAGTGCACCGATCCGTATGCGTGGGCCAAGGCGGTGTCCGCATTGACGCCGGTGTTGATCGCACTCGACCGCCTCGGCATCGAGCTCGAAGTGCTCGACATCGGTGGCGGGTTCCCGGCGCGCTACGACCTGCCGGTACCGCCGATCGAGGAGATCGGGCGGCACACGCTC
>DASUCS010000286.1:0-3817 GCA_036275935.1 Acidimicrobiales bacterium | reverse complement strand
ATCTTCACGGCCGTGCTCACGTACGAAGTTCGGGCGATCCTTCGATCGCCGCAGCCGTTCCTGCGCGCCGCAAACGCGCTCGCGCTCGTGATTCCCCTGTTCCTCATCGTGTTCGCGTGGAGCTACCTCACGATGGGCTTGTCCGACCCGAGCGCCTTCAACGAAGTGCTCGATCGACCGTCCGCCCTGTACTTCACCGTCACCACCTTCGCTACCGTCGGGTTCGGCGACATCCACGCCGTCAGCACACCGGCCCGGATGACGGTGACGGTGCAGATGGTGAGCGACCTCATCGTGATCGCCGTCGTGGTTCGGTTGATCGTCGAAGCCGCCCGGGGAGCGGTTCGCGCCAACCAGCCGTAGGGCTCCGCGCTACGTTGCGCCGCATGGACGAGTGGGGGCCTCTGGCGGCGCTGATCGGTGACTGGGAGGGCGAAGGCGGCCTCGACCGAGCCTTCTCCCATTCGAAGAACGAGGTGCTCGACACCCCGTACCTCGAGAAGGTGACGATGAAGCCGTTCGGGCCGGTCGACAACGGCAGCCAGTCGCTGTACGGCCTGGACTACAAGACGGCGATGTGGCGCGGGAGTGAAGACAACCCGTTCCACACCGAGGTCGGCTACTGGTTGTGGGACGCCGCCGTCGGTGAGGTGTTGCGGGGCTTCGTCGTCCCCCGTGGCATCACGGTGCTGGCCGGCGCGATCGGCGTCGCGGCTGATGCGAAGAGCTTCACCCTCGATGCCCGGTTGGGCGATGCCCGTTACGGGATCTGCGAGAACGCCTACCTCGGTGAGAAGGCCAGCTCGCACGCGTACACCGTGACGGTCACCGCGAACGACGACGGCACGTGGTCGTACGCCGAGGAGACAACGTTGCGGATGGTCGAGTTCGCTGATCCCTTCGCCCACACCGACCACAACACGCTGCGGCGGGCCAGCTGAAATCTGCCGGGTTTGGTAAGCAAGGGTCGCCGAACCGCGACAGGATGAGCATCCACCACAGGCACTACGGGGGGAACCCATGAAGGTCTCGATCAGGGTGAACGGGCAGTCGACGGACAACGACGTCGAACCGCGCTTGCTGCTGGTCCAATACCTGCGCGACGTCGTGGGGCTGACGGGCACCAACATCGGCTGCGACACGTCGTCGTGCGGCGCGTGCACCGTCCACCTCAACGGTGAAGCCGTGAAGTCGTGCACCGTGCTCGCCGTGCAGGCAGATGGCGCCGACATCACGACGATCGAAGGCCTCGCAAAGGATGGGCAGCTGCATCCGATGCAGGCCGCCTTCCAGGACAACCACGGCCTCCAGTGCGGCTTCTGCACGCCAGGCATGGTGATGGCGGCGGTGTCGCTCGTGAACGAGGGTCGCGTCACCGACGAGCGCTCGGTGCGCGAAGGCCTCGAGGGCAACCTCTGCCGCTGCACCGGCTACCACAACATCGTCCAGTCCGTGCTCGCCGGTGCCAAGTCGGGAGCGAGCAAGTGATCCCCGCCAGCTTCGACTACGTCCGGGCCGACAACGCCGACCACGCCATCAAGCTGCTCGCGGAGCACGGCGACGACGCCAAGCTCCTGGCGGGCGGCCACTCGCTGCTGCCACTGATGAAGCTGCGCCTGGCAACCCCGTCTGTGCTCGTGGACGTTGGTCGCTTGAGCGATCTCTCGTACATCCGTGATGCCGGTGACCATGTCGCCGTCGGCGCGCTCACGCGGCACCACGATCTCGAGCACTCCGATCTCCTCGGCTCCGACGTGCCGCTGCTGCGCCATGCCGCGGGGCAGGTGGGCGATCCGCAGGTGCGTCACCGCGGCACGATCGGCGGCTCGATCGCCCACGGCGATCCCGCATCCGATCTGCCGGCGGTGCTGCTCGCGCTGCGGGCGACGATGGTGGCGCAGGGCCCGAACGGCACCCGTGAGATCGGCGTCGACGACTTCTTCACCGGCTTCCTCGAGACCGCGCTCGCACCTGACGAGCTCCTCACCGAGATCCGGGTGCCGAAGGCGACAGGCGCCGGCTGGTCGTTCCAGAAGTTCAACCGCCGCGCCCAGGACTGGGCCATTGTCGGCGTTGCGTGCGTGAAGAACGGCTCGACGGGCATCGGCCTGGTCAACATGGGACCGACGCCGTTGCGGGCGACTGCGGCCGAGAACGCCGCGTCCGGTGGCGCGTCTGCGTCGGATGCGGCCAACGTCGCCGATCAGGACACCGACCCGCCCGCGGATCTCAATGCGTCAGAGGAGTTCCGCCGCCACCTGGTGAAGGTCCTCGTGCGCCGCGCCCTCGAAGAGGCCGGCAGCTGACAGGTCGCTAGACGATCTCGTAGTCCGCGGGGTTCAGCTCGCGGGTGCGTTGCCAGAACTCGAGGAGCGTGAACGGCCAGTTCTGACTGATGCGCCCGTTGGCGTTGCGGTACCAGGTGTGCACGGACGCGGCGCCCCAGGCCATGCGGTCGTTCTGCGCGTCGACCTCGACGTTGTAGGTGTCGTGGACGTCGGGCCGCACGTCCACCACGCGCTCGCCTGACTGGAGCAGCAGCTTGATGCCGCTGAGGATGTACTGCACCTCGCACTCGCTGAAGAAGATGATGGATCCGTTGGCGACGAGGTTGGTGTTCGGCCCGTACATGCAGAAGAAGTTCGGGAACCCCGGCACGGTCATCCCCAGGTAGGCACGGGCGTCGCCCTTCCAGCGGTCGTGCAGCTCCTCGCCGTCACGCCCGACCACACGCATCGGCGTGAGGAACTCCGACGCGTGGAAGCCCGTGGCGTAGACGATCACGTCGACCGACCGCAGCACACCACCGGCGACGATTCCGTCCTCTGTGATCTCGTCGATCTCATCGGTGACGAGCTCGACGTGCTCGCGCTGCAGCGTCGCCGCCCAGATGCCGTTGTCGAGCAGGATGCGCTTGGCGAGCGGCGGATAGTCCGGGACTACGACGTCGAGGAGCGCGTGGTCGTCGGCGAACTGCGTCTCGAGGTAGGTGGTGAGCATCTGACGCATCGCGTCGTTGAGCGCGCTGACCGACCGACCGTCGCTCGACCACTCCGGATCCACACGGGCGGCGAGCAGCATGCCCTCGGCCATCCTCCAGAACAACGAGAGGCGATACCACTCGCGGTACGTCGGCACGTTGTCGAGCAGCCATTGCATCCCCGCCGGCGTGTCCGCGTGGTAGTCGGGCGTCGGCATGAACCAGTTGGGCGTGCGCTGGTACACGTCGAGCGACGACGCCGCGTCCGCGACCGGCGGGATGAGCTGGATCGCGCTCGCCGCGGTGCCGATCACGGCAACGCGCTTGCCGGCGAGCGAGACGGTCGAGTCCCACTGCGCCGAGTGGAACGACTCGCCGGTGAACCGATCCCGGCCCGCGATGTCGGGGAACCGCGGCCGGTTCAGCTGGCCGACCGCGCTGACCACGACGTTGGCGGAGATGATCTCCTCACGGCCGTCGGTGCCGCGTACGACGACATCCCACTCCCCGCGTTCGACGCGGTAGTCGGCGCGCACGACCTCGGTGTCGAACCGGATCTGCTTGCGCAGATCCAGGGCGTCGGCCGCATCGCGGAAGTAGTCCAGCAGCGCTTGTTGCGGCGTGAAGCGCTGCGGCCAGTCGGTGCGCTGGAAGAACGAGTAGCTGTAGAAGTGGTTCGGCACGTCGACACGGCAACCCGGGTAGCGGTTCTCGAACCACGTGCCGCCGACATCCGCGTTCTTCTCGAGCACGACGTAGGGCACGCCCGCCTGCTGCAGCCGGTGGGCCGCAACCAAACCGGACATTCCCGCTCCGATGACCACGACGAAGAACGGT
>DASUCS010000285.1:0-4335 GCA_036275935.1 Acidimicrobiales bacterium | reverse complement strand
GATGATTCCGTTCACGCCGGGCGGGATCGGCTTCGTCGAGGCCGGCGTGGCCGCGGTGCTCGTGCTGTCGGGAGCGGGGGAAGCCGAGGCCCTGGCCGGCGTCACGGTCTACCGGTTGGTGACGACGTGGATACCGGTTGTCGCAGGTGTGGTCACGTACCTGTGGTCGAGCACGAGGCGCATCAAGGTGTCACCGCCGCCCGTTCCCGTCCTCGAACCTGCCCCGGTGCTCTCGTGACGTGAGTCAGAGATTCGCTGGCGATTTCGACGGCCAGATGACGCCGAAATCGCTGCGTCCTCCGCCTCGAAAGCGCTGGTGGCTGACTTCGTTGTGCGTCCTTGCGCTCGGTGTCCCTGGCTCGCCGAAATGCCTACCGACTTCTGACTCACGCCACTAGAACCTGCTACGCCTCGAGCGTGGACTTCGAGACGTACGACGCCAGGACCGCCGAAGCTGTGCTGAAGGGCAGCACGGGGATGACCGGGTTGCCGGAGTACCTCGGCATCACGACTGTCGACGTCGGACCCGGCACCATGACCGCGGAGCTCGCGGTGCGGGCCGAGTTGCTGAACCCGTTCGGCACCGCACACGGAGGAGTGCTGACCGCGCTCGTCGATCACGTGTTGGGTTCGGTGCTGTACCCGCTGATCCCGCGCGGCGCGTGGGCGGCAACCACGGAGTTCAAGGTGAACCTGCTGGCGCCGGTGCGCGATGGGGTGTTGCGGGCGCGGTCGGAGGTGCTCGCGCTCACCAAGCGCACCGCGGTCGTCCGCATCGACGTGACCAACGACGACCGCCTCGTCGGACTGGCGCAGGGCACGGTGACCATCAGCCCCCCGAAGTCCCAGGAATCGCGTTAGGTCAGGAGAGCGTCCGGCGGCAATGGGTTGTCGTTGCGCGCGAAGGACGCAGGGAACAGCTCGGCGGGGTCGTGTTTGGCGAACACGATCCCCAGCAACGCTCGTGCGCGCGCGTGCACACCAGCGATGGTCATCAGCGTCGTGCGGTGCGGGGGCGTCGTGAGGTAGCCGGCCGAGTACACGTACGTCTGGCCGATGGCGTCCTCGAGTGTGAACAGAAGCTCGATCATCTCGTCTTGCGTGCGCGCCGCGGCTAGTGCCGGCTTGAACACCTTGTCGACTGCCGCATTCGGCGTCGTCACGGCTGGCTGACCAGACGCGTCCAACAACGCGTTCACCGATTGAAGGTGCGCCATGTGGTGCGAGAGGAACAAGGTCGTTGCGTCGAGGGCGGCCGGATCCTTCACGAGGTCCGCGGCAGCCGCGCGCTGGTACACGGACACGGCGAGCGCTTCGAGCGACGCGGCCGTGCGCAGCAACGTGAGGTCACTGGCTGTCGGTCCGGGCGCAGTGGGAGGCGGCGCCGGGACCGTTGTGGTGGTCGCGCCCGGCGCGGCCTTGGACTTGTGGCTCGTGCACGCGCTCATCGCGAGCGCGGCCAGCGCCGCACCACCGCCGTGCAGGAACTGTCGCCGGTCGAGGCCCATCAGGCCACCGGGAACGCCGCGGGATCGAAGCCGGCGCTCGCATCGGTCGTGTCGACGCCGGCGACCGTCGTCGTCTCGAATGCTCCGTTGGGAAAGACCGCCGCGGTCGGCACGCTGGCGAGGGACGCCAACGTCGCTGCATGTGTGGACAACACCGGCAGGATCGTGGCGACGAGCTTGACGAGATCCGGGCTCGCAGTCGTCGAGAAGGCGAACCCGTAGGTCGCCACGAGCTCGTTCTCGATGGCGGCGATCAGCGCCAACGCCGAGCGTTCGTCGGACATGCTCTGCAACCGCGCCGCGAACACCAGCGACAAGGTCTTGTTCGTGTGGTCGGCGGCAGAGGAGCCCGCCAGCTTCCCGAGTGCGTCGGCGTAGTCGCGGTGGTGGCCCTGGAACTTCGTTCCCAACGTTTTGCTGCTCTCCGAGAGCTGCGGCAGGACCTTGTCGTACGCCTCCATCGTCGTGCGCTCGACGGACTGCAGGAATCCGGCGAGTGCCGCGTCGGGCGGGGCGACGGGATCGGCCATCAGAAGTCCAACGATGACAGCTCGGGAATCCACTGCTCCGCGCGGCGGCACGCTTCGCGCCAACGCGCCCGGTCTGTCGGAGCCTTGGGATCGACGACCCGTGCCGCCGCCCAGGTTGCGGCGATGTCGTCGTCGGAGCTCCACGTTCCGGTCGCCAGGCCGGCAAGGAAACCGGCGCCGCGTGTCGTCGCTTCCAGTTCCGGCGACACCTCCACTGGCCGTTGGGTGGCGTCGGCGAGTGCTTGCACGAACACCGGATTGGCGCTCATGCCGCCGTCGACGCGGATGCTGTCCAGCTTCGTCGCGCCGTCCGCTTCCGCGGCGTCGACCAGATCTGCGCCTCGTTGCGCGACGCCTTCGAGCACGGCGCGCACGATGTGCGGACGCTCGGAGCCACGGGTGATGCCGAGCAGCGTCCCTCGCGCGCCGTAGTCCCAGTACGGCGTGCCGAGGCCGAGCAACGCGGGGACGTACACGACGCCGTCACTGCTCTCGCAGCGAGCGGCGACCTCGGCTGACGCTTCGGCCGAGTCGATGAGTCCGAGGTCGTCGCGCAGCCACTCCACGTTCGTGCCCGCCGACAACATGATCGCCTCGATGCCCCACGTGATGTCGCCGCCCTTGCGCCAGGCGACGATCGGGAACGTCCCGGCGTCACCGCGCGTGTCGAAGGCCGGCCGATCGGCGCCGGTGATCATGTCGAGCATCCCGCCCGTGCCGAACGTGATCTTCGCCATGCCCGGGCGCACGCAACCTTGGCCGATCAGGGACGCTTGTTGATCGCCGGCGATCCCTGCGATCGGCGGGGCGCCCTCGAGCGCGGATGCCGCGCCGATGATCCCGCTGGAGTCGACGACCGACGGCATGACCGACGCCGGGATGCGAAGCAACTCCAGCGTGGGTTCGCTCCAGCCGCGACCGTCGCCGTGCATCAGCCCCGTGACCGCTGCATTCGACAGATCGGTGACGTGCAGCTCGCCCGCGGACAAGGTCCATGCGATCCAGGTGTCGACGGTGCCGAAGCACACGTCGCGCGTGCGATCGGGATCGGCGAGATCGAGGAGGTGTGCCAGCTTCGTCGCGGACGCGTTCGGAGCGACCCGCAGGCCTTGCTCGCGCAGCATGAGACACTCGCCGACGGTGCGCAGGTCTTGCCAGCCGAGCCCCGGTCCGAGCGGCTCGCCGGTGGCTCTGTCCCACACGATCGTCGACGCGCGCTGGTTCGTGATGCCGACGGCGCCGACGGGCCCGCCCGCGGCCAGGGCCGCTCGCGCGCACTCGAGGGCGGCGGCCGCCATCTTCGCTGCGTCGAACTCCACCAGACCCGCGGCGGGAGTGTCGGGCAACAGCGGGAGGTGGTGCACGTGCTCGACGGTTGCGTCCGGTCGCACGACCGCGGCGCGCAGGCCGCTCGTCCCGACGTCGACGACCAGCAGTGACTCAGCCACGCACCGACCTCCGTTCTGCGAGATAGCCGCCCAAGAGTCCGAAACCGGCGGCCACGCCGGCGTTGAAGACATACACCGCCGGATTGACCCTGTCGCCCTTCGCCAGCAACAGCGCGAGAGCGATGACCGCGCTGACGACGTACGTGGCGAGCGCCGCGACGATGCCGTGGGTGAGCGGCGCGTCGGGACGCTTCGATCCGGCGACGAAGCCGGCGACGGTCATCCCCGCGAACACGAACAGCACGAACACCACCGCATCGGTCAGCCCACCGAGGACGAGTCCTGGGAACGCGACTGCGAAGCCGGCCGTCGCGCCGAGCGCGACGGCCCGGACGTCAAGCCTCGAAGCCACTTGGTCCGAACGGGCTGGGGAGACCGAGCTTGCCGGGATTGAGGACACCGTTCGGGTCGAGGCTGCGCTTGAGACCGACGAGGACGTCGAACGCGGAGCCGAGCGCGTCACGAACGAAGCGCGATCGGTTCAAGCCGACACCGTGATGATGGCTGAGCGAGCCACCGTGCGCGAGGACCGCGCGTTGCCCCGCGTCCCACACGGCGCGGTAGTAGCGATCGCGTTCTTCGGGCTGCACGCGTCCCGCGAAGGTGAAGTACAGGCAACCGCCCTCGGGATAGCTGTGTGACTGATGCGCCGACGCGGCGAGGGTTCCAGGTACCGCGCTGAGCGCCGCCACGGTCTCGCGATAGATCGTCGGGAGGTGCGCCCACAGGCCCGTCACCTCCATCGTGTCGACCACGAAGCCACGGGAGATGAGCGCCTCGAGCGCGGCGACGTCGTTGCGCGACTCCAGCCAATGGTCGACGAAGGCCACATCCATCTGCTCGGCGCGC
>DASUCS010000284.1:0-2263 GCA_036275935.1 Acidimicrobiales bacterium | reverse complement strand
GATGTACGCGCTGAAGCCGTTGATCGTCGGGAGGAGCTGATCGACCTTGCCGTTCACCGACGCGACGAGGAGAGACGGAATGGTGACGACGCCAGGATTCAGGCGCACGATCACGTGTCCTGGAGCGCGTCCGCCAGAGTCCGCGCGGCTCGGCGCGCCGACGAGAAGTCCGACCGCGAGGGCTCCCACCAGCACAACTGCGACGCGTCGCCGGGTCTTGGTCAGCCACGACACACCGGCTCGCCCCACTGCGATCCCCCCAGGTAGTCCCCCAACCGCTGCCGGTGACTATGCCTGCGGGAGGGCGGACCGACAATGGCCGCCGGGTGTCATTGCAGATGGCCCGTTCGGACCAGTGCCGTCAATAGCCCTTGCCGGGTGATGTCAGAACGGCGTGATGTCCGCGATCGCCGCGACGAAGAGGCCGAGCACCAAGAGCGCGCCCGCTCGACGGGTGTGAAGGAACGCGAACGCGGCGAACCACAGGGGCCAGATCGGGAAGTCCTTCGGCGGGCTGTCGGGTTTGGGTTGCCCGATGTTGCGCCACGCCTGGACGGCAGTCGGGATCGCGGCGAACGCGATCAGCGCGGGCCAGGGGAGCGCGCCGATGACGACGTCGATCGCGACGATTGCGTAGAAGGCCGCCATGAGGCCCTGCGTGACACGACGGGCACGCGCCTCGCCGAGGATCACGGGCAGGGTGCGGATGTCTTCGGCCGCGTCCCACGGCAACTTGTCGACGTGCTTGCCCATCAACACCGCGGTGCACAGCAGCCCGTACGGGATCGACGCGGCGATGATCTCCCACGGCAGGTGCCCGACCGCGGAGTAGTAGGTGCCGCCGACCATCAGCGGGCCCCACACGACGAGCACGTCGGGCTCGCCCAGTCCACGCTTCTTGAGTCGCAGCGGCGGAGCGGTGTACGCCGCGGAGAGCAGGAAGCCGGCGACAGCGAACACGATGACGGGCCAGCCGCGCGCGGCGGTGAGCACGACGAGGATGGCGAGGTCGAGCACGTTCACCGCGAGTGACGCGGTCGCGAGGCCCTTGCGCGTGATCATGCCGGACAGCACGGGGTGCGGTGCGTAGAGCCCGCGTGGGTACTCGTCGCTGTCGAGCCCGACTTCGAGGTCGAACAAGTCGTTCATCAGGTTGTTGGCGGCATGGGCGAGGAGGATGCCGAGCAGCGCCAGCAGGTACCAGCCCCATTCGAAGTCGGGATGGCGGACCGCGAGCAGACCGGCGATCAACCCGGCGGTGAGCGTCATCGGCAGCACGGCGGCGCGCGTGAGCACGAGCCACTTCGACACCACGTCGACTCGTCCTTCGGGCGGATTGGTGGTGCGCAGCACGTAGCGCCAGCGCGCCAGGAGGCCGAGATCGGTTGTGGGTTGGGAGACGTCAACCATCGCCCTGGAGCCTACGGGCCGACGAACTCCCTGACCCGATCCGCGAGCCGCTGCGGTTCGACCAACGAGATGAAGTGACCGACACCGTCCCAGACCTCCAATGTGGCGTCGGGCAAGAACCGACCGAGCCACTCGCCGTATCCGTCTGCGGGTCGCGAGCCGTGGAGCGCGAGGTACGGCGACGTGATCGTCGGGAGCAGCGACTCGACCAGCGCGTCGAGCTCCTCAGGCTGTGATTCGAGCAGCAGCCCCCACGCTCCGAGAACGACCTCGTGCGGAACCCGCTCGACGTGGTCGAGCACATAGCGACGGTCCTCGGCATTCAACTGCTCGAGGCCGAGGGTGCTGAACACCTGCTGCACGACGTCACGCCACTCCGGGCCGCGTAGGACGTCGGCGATCGGCTGCAGCTGGCGGGCGAAGTCGCCGACCCGCAGTGGTTGGTCGACATTGACGACCGCGCGGGTCGGCGCCTGTGTCGCGTACGCCGTGACCACGAACCCGCCGAGGCTGTGACCGACGAGGATCGGCGGCTCATAGATCCCTGCGGCGCGCACGACCTCGTCGATGTCGGCGGCCATGCCGAGCGCGGACTGGTCCTCGGTCAGCGGCGACGCGCCGTGCCCGCGGAGGTCGAGCAGCACGCACCGATAGTCGGAGTCCAGCAACGGAACCACGCGGTCCCAGACGTGACGGTCTTCGGTGATCCCGTGCACCAACACCATCGGGACACCGGCGCCGCGTTCCTCCCAGGCGATCATGTCCGCAGTGTTGCAGTCACTTCGCCCGATGGCGTCCAGTTCGACACGAATTCGTCACTTCAATGGAGCTTCGTCTTCACATCGGCTTGAGA
>DASUCS010000283.1:0-21929 GCA_036275935.1 Acidimicrobiales bacterium | reverse complement strand
TCTTCACGTTCTTCACGTCGCTGAGTGACAACGAGGTGAACGCGAAGCTGCGGTGCGGTGTCAGCGCGGCGTTGAACGACGTGCGCGGCGCGGCGAAGTACCCCGGCGGCGGGTCGACATCGGGAAGACGGTTGCGCTGACGCGTGCGCAGCGCCGTCTCCGCGGTGCGGCGGACGGTGCTCGCCAAGCGGAACGGCTGGCGCGCCAGCGAGGTGGCGGCGTACCCGAGCCGCTCGACCTCCGTCGGGATGCGGTCCGGCTGCCACTCCTCGGTCGGCGGCGGCGGCTCGTCGTCCGGATTGAGCTGCAGCATCGCGACGGTGATCTCGTTGCCGGACACGCCGTCGATCGCCGCATGGTGCACCTTGGTCAGCACGCCGACGTTGCCGCCTTCGAGACCTTCGATGATCCAGCACTCCCACAGCGGGCGTTCGCGGTCGAGGTGGATCTTGACGAGGTGCGAGGCGAGCTCTGCGAGCTCCTTCGGGCCGCCGGGAGCAGGCACGGCGATGTGCCTCAGGTGGTAGTCGAGGTCGAAGTCAGGATCCTCGATCCACAGCGGGTGATGGAGTCCCATCGGGATCTCGACGAGCCGGCGGCGGAACGGCGCGGCGAGGTGCAGTCGGGAGTCGTAGAAGGCGCGCACGTCGTCCATCGAGAGGCCACCCTCGACCGTCGACGGGTCGAGGATCATCAAGCCGGCCACGTGCATGTACGACGACGGCGTCTCCATGTAGAGGAACGTGGCGTCCATGCCGGTGAGTCGCTGCATGGCTCCGAGTCTTCACAGCACGATCTCGCAGCGCAACCCCCTCACATCGCGAGCGCCGTCGCCCAGGCGTTCGACCGCGCCGTGTACCAAGCGCCGCGCGGTGTGCACGAGGGCGCAGGCGTCGAGGACGTCGTCCCAGGCCGCACCCGATGGCGGCCGTTCGACGGGTGGATGCACCGCCGCCAGCCGTTCGGCGCGCCCTTGCGCCGTTCGCTTCGGTGCCGCGCACGGCCCGCCGAGCAGGGCGGCGAAGCAGAGCTCGGGGTGAACCTCCACGATCGTGCGTTGGCGTCGAGGTGTCATCACCGCGTCGACCTCGCGGATCTTCGGCAGCAGGTGGAAGGCCTGCTTCGACAGACCGGCAATCGCCGATGCCTCGGCGTAGGTGGTGGCACCGAGCATCGGGCGCAACGGTGTCGGGAACACGGATGACCGTCGGGGCCCGAGGCGCCGGCGAGCTTCGACGTCGCAGGCGCGGCGCCCGTGGTCGAGCAGCCCGATCGGCATGTCGACCGCGACCGCATCGCACCGGAGTGCGACGACATCCGCGAACGTCGGCACGACTCGCACCTCGAGAAGCGATGTGTCGTCCGCGAGCGCGACCGCCCATCCGCCGCGGCAGCCGTCGACCCCCGCGACGATCACGCGTCGGTCACGCGAGACCGAACAGATCGAGACACGGTTCGAGGCCCTCGATCTCGATGTCGTCGCGCCGGCGTGTCAGCCACTGGCCGCGCGTCATCGCGAAGTGCAGTTGCCGATCCGCCGTGTCGCGACGCATCTCGATGCTGTCGCCGTTCGGTTCGTACCCGAGGCCGCGCGTGACGCCCAACGACGGCTCGTTGTCGTGGAACGCGCTGGTGTTCGCTCGTTCGGCGCCGAGACCTTCGAACCCGAGATGAAGGATCGCGGCGCGCATCTCCTTGCCGATGCCCCCACCCTGAACCCGCTGGGTGAGCCATGACCCCGTCTCGAAGGTCTTCACGACGCGGAACTGCTTCGCCTTGATGTCCTGCACGCCCACGACCTTGCCGTCGAGGAGCACGGTCATCGGGCAGGACCACTCGTCGGGACTCCACTGTGCGCGATGAAGCCACAGGAACTGCAACGAGCCGCGAGGGCGATGCTCGACGGGGCCGTCGGTCCATGGCTCCGAGAAGGGCATCGTCGCTGGGTCGTGGATCGGTTGCGCGGTCAGCTCGGCGAGCTCCGCGGCGAGCTCGTCGTCCGGGTAACGGAGCTCGAGGCGCGGCGTGCGCACCACGAGATCGAACAGAGGCCACAGACGCGTGCGCATGACACGTTTTACTTTTCGACGCGGAAGTGCGGCACGCCGTTTTCCACGTCAAGCGATCCTGGGAGGCCGAGCAGGTCGAGCTCGTCGACGTCCAGCCCTGCGGCACGGATGGCAACGACCTCGCCCTTGTGTGCCCCGGACAAGATCGTGAGCTCGATCACGAGCCCGCTTTCGTCCCTGGATGCGTCGACCACCAACACGTCGTACCGACCGTTCGCCAATTGCAATGGTTCCGTCATGTCACCTCTTTGCGATTCGCGAGTCCAACTGCGTCGACAGCTGAACCTAGGAGGTACTCATGTACGACTTCGCTGTCGTAGCCATGCTGGGACTTGCCGTCGTGAAGGTCGTCGACTTCCTCGGCGACACGGTTCCTCAGCTTCACCGAATGCGTTCGGTCCTGACGTTCCTTGGTGGACTCGGGGCCGTGTGGGCGCTGGACTACTCGCTGTTCGATCGGTTCGACATCGCGATCCGCAACCGCTCGATGGGTGTGTGGATGACCGGTTTCATCGTGTGCGGTTCGACGGTGGCGTGGCGGGCGATGTTCGCCTGGCTCACGCACGACCGAGCCGAGGGTGACGAGTCACTCGGCGTGCACACCGGTCTGCATCGCGCCGCGTAGAACGCGAAGCTGCTCGCAAGAGTGGCGCCGGCTCAGCCGGCGCCACTGGCGCGTTCGTCGATCCGATCCGCGGGCGACGCGCCCGAGTCGACGTCGTTGTAGGTCCAGTCCGGTTGCTTGCGCAGCTGCCGTTCGTTGATCGTGACCGCCTCGCCGCGCAGATCCTCCGTCTCCGCGACGGGGTACGGGTCCACCGGCGGAAGCGCCCGGTCGAGGTGACCGCGGAAATGCTCCGGGACTGCGTCGAGGATGCTCCGCACCACGTTCTGATGCTGTTGCGCGAGGAAGCACCGGGCACCGACGGCCACAGTGTCGAGCTTGCTGCGCACCACATCGAGGTCGTCTGAATCCGCGGTCGACGTGCGCAGGCGATCGAGCGCGGCCGCGATGATCTTGCCGTCCTCCTTGCACGGCGCACACTGGCCGCAGGACTCGACTGCGAGGAAGCGGGAGACGCCCTGCGCAACCGCGACGAAATCGGTCTGGTCGTCGAAGACGACGAATCCGCACGAACCGAGCGCGCTCCCGGCCGCGGCCATGTCCTCGTATGTCAGCGGTGTGTCGATCTGGTCGCCCGTCAGCAGTGCGCCGGACACGCCGCTCAGCACGCCCGCGATCCGGCGGCCCTTCCTCGGGCCGCCCGCGATGGTCGTGATCGCGTCGCGAAGTGAGGTGCCCATCGGTACTTCGCCGACGTGGTCGCGCTGCACGGCTCCGCTGATCGTGCAGACGATGGTGCCGGGGGATCGCCTCGTCCCCTCGGAGCGGAACCACTCGGGGCCGCGGGCGACGAGTTGCGGCAAGTTCGACAGCGTCTCGACGTTGTTCACGAGCGTCGGAGCGAGCGCGGCACCTTCGTCGATGCCTTCCCGCCAGGGTGGAGCGATGCGTGGGAATGGTTCGCGTCCGTCGATCACTTCGAGCAGCGCGGTCTCTTCACCGAACAGATAGGCATCGGGGCCGAGCTCGATGTCGATCGTGATCCCGTCGGCCCAGCCGACCGCTTTGATCTCGTCGATCGCGCGCCGCAGTGCGGCCCGCTCGCGCTCGAACGATGTCTTCAGTGCGAAGACGATCCAATCGGCACCGACTGCTGACGCGGCGATCAACGCGCCTTCGACCGTCTGGTACGGGTTGTGGCGCAGGATCGCGCGGTCCTTGAACGTTCCCGGCTCACCTTCGGCGCCATTGACGACGACCGGTGTCGTCGACCGGGTCCCGTGCTCCAGGATCGTGCGCCACTTCGCTGCGGTGGGGAATCCGGCGCCACCGCGCCCTCGCAACCCGGAGGCGTCGACGGTCGCGACCAACGCCTCCGCACCCATCTCCCGAGCGGAATCGAGTCCCCGACCCCCTCCGCGCTCGATCCAGCTCTCCAGCGTCTCCACGGGGATGCCCGACAAGAGACGCTCGTGCGTCAAGGTCTTCGCCACCAATCGGTCCTTCCCGACGGGACGGCTCACAAGTCACATCACAGGTCGTCGATCACAGGTCGTCGATGCGCTTGAACCCTTCTCCGTGGGCGACACCTGCGATGCGGCCGAACGTGGCGAGACGATCGAGCACGCGACGCTGGAAGCGATCGCGCTGCGCGCTTTCATCATCCGAGCCGACATCGATGTGCATCGTCGAGCGCTGCTGCGAGCGGTGTTCGAGCAGCGCTGCGAGCTTCGCGTCGACGAACGCGCTGACGTCCTCGACATGATCGACGAGGTCGGCCTCCCACAGCAGCAGCGCAGACGGCCGCCAGTGCGGGACGCCTTGTTCGGGATAGAAGTGCGGGTCGCGAGCGGCGACGATGCCCTCGACCGCGAGCAATCCGGCGTGTCGATGGTCGGGATGCAGGCGGTAGCGGCGCCACGGGTCGTGACCGAACACGACGTCGGGCGTGAGCTCCCGGATCACGCGCGCCACCTGTTCGCGCTCGGTCAGGCCGGACTGCAGCTCACCATCCGTGTAGCCGAGGAACACGACCTCGCCGCTCGCGCCGAGCGCTTTGGCCGCGGCGCGTTGCTCGTCCTGTCGTTGCGCGACCAGTGCACGGGTGTCTTCGTGCGGGTCCCACGAACCCTTCGAGCCGTCGGTGCAGATGAGGTGGTGCACGATGCATCCGTCGGCCGCCCACTTGGCGAGCGTGCCGCCGCACCCGAACTCGACGTCGTCGGGGTGTGCCGCTATGGCCAGCGCAGATGCCGGCGTCGGGAGGTTCAGTTGCAAGGAAGCTCCAAGTCGGCGGGCACGTCGACGTCCCAGCCGAGGCGCGGGTCGCGCAACACGCGGTAGGGGAGTCGCAGCCGGTCCGACTCCTCGCGATGGCGGACGAACGAGCCCGGTCCATACGCGAACGTGAACCCGGCGCCGGTCGGGATGCACAAGACGTTCGTGCCATCGTCGTGACGGTCGGGCACGAGCGTCACGCCGGCGAAGCCGGTGACGCGGGTCAAGTCGTCGGCCAATGGCAGGTCGCCATGAGCGACCACCACCTCGATCGCCCCATGGGTGTGCATGAGGTGCTCGACGCCATCGGTCACCGCGCCGTTGAGCCCGAGCCCTGGACGCCACACGACCTCGGCGCCGTTGTCCCTGGCCCAGGTCGCGACGTCGTCGTCGTCGCACACGACCGCGACCGGGAGCGCATGCGCCGCCGCCAGCACCCGCGTCGCCATCGTGCGCGCGAGTTCGGCCCGTTCCGCCTCCGAGAGCGCGGGTGCGAGCCGCACCTTCGCCTGGCGAAACGACTTCACCGGCACGAGCACATGGGTTCCCGCGATGGGCCGGAGTCTACGAGCGCGGTTCCGGCCTAACCTCCCGGTCGTGGCGATCCGTGTCGTGGTGATCGGTGCCGGCTCGTGGGGGACGACCGTGGCGCATCTCGCGGCGCACAACGCACCCACCACGCTGTGGGCGCGCGACGAGGCGGTGGCGAAGGAGATCGACGCCGAGCACCGCAACAGCCGCTACCTCCCGGGCCACACGCTGCACGAGTCGCTGCGGGCGACCAGTGCGTTCGACGAGTGCGTCGCCGCCGCCGACGTGCTGGTGATGGGCGTCCCCTCGCACGGATTCCGCTCCACGCTCGAGGCGGTGGCCGACCATCTCCGCCCGTGGGTGCCGGTGGTGAGCCTCACCAAGGGACTCGAGCAGGGCACCAAGCTGCGCATGAGCCAGGTGGTGCACGAGGTGCTTCCCGGGCATCCGGTGGCCGTGCTCACCGGGCCGAACCTGGCGAAGGAGATCCTGTCGGGACAGGCCGCCGCCGCCGTGGTGGCGATGGCCGACGAGTTCATCTCGAGTGAGCTCCAGTCGATCTTCGCGACCGATCTCTTCCGCGTGTACGTCAACCGCGACGTGATCGGGTCGGAGCTCGGCGGCGTGCTCAAGAACGTCATCGCCATCGCGGCGGGCATGGCCGACGGCACCGGAGCAGGCGACAACACGCGCGCCGCGGTGATGACGCGTGGCCTTGCCGAGATGACCCGGCTCGGTGTCGCCCTCGGAGGTGATCAGCTGACCTTTGCCGGTCTTGCCGGGATGGGTGATCTCCTCGCGACCTGCATGAGCCCGCAGAGCCGCAACCGGTACGTCGGCGAGCAACTGGGTAAGGGCCGCGGGATCGACGACATCATCGCGGAGATGAACCAGGTGGCCGAAGGTGTGAAGAGTTGTCGAACCGTGCTCGAGCTCGCGGAGGAGCACGGTGTCGACATGCCCATCGCCACCGAGGTGGTGGGGGTGGTGCACGGCGGGCGCAGAGCGATCGACGCCTACCGTGGACTGTTGGCCCGCAAGGCCAGCCACGAACACAACCCGGGATGACGCAGTTCCGCACCTGGGTGGCGCGACGGCTGATGGGCCGGCTGCGCATCGACGACGACATCGTCCGTCACCTGTCGACGTTCCAACGACTCGGTGAGACGCTCGAGATCGAGTCGCCGGGCGAGATGCTGCCGATCGGCGCGCGCACGATCTTCCGCGCGTTGCGCACACGGGCCGCAGCGCAGATCGGTCCCGACTGGGTGTGGCCGTACTGGCTCGAGAACCAGCTCGATCCCACGTCACCCGCGTTCGTGCCGCGTGGTCATCTCCCGTTCCTCACGAACGTCACCGCCCGCAACTGGACTGCGATCGGCAACGTCGCCTCGACGTTCGAGCCCATCGTCGACCCCCGCGGGCTCGTCACAACATGGTTCGACGGATGGTCGCTCGACTGGTGGATCGGCGCCGAGGACCGCTGGTACCTGCCGTCACGCGAAGCGCCTTCGCGCGTGCAGCAGCGGTTGATCGACTCGACACCGGTCGTCGAGACGGCGATGCGGGTGCCAGGTGGGGAGGCCGTCCATCGCGCCTACGCGATCGCCGGTGAGGACGAGTTCGCGATCGTGGAGATCGAGAACCAGTCGCGGGTTCCGTTCGCGCTCGCGCTCGCAGTGCGGCCGTACAACCCCGAAGGCCTCGCCGTCATCGAACGCATCGAGCTGCACGACGAGACCACCGTCACGATCGACGGGCGCGTGGGGCTGTTGCTGCCGAAGGCGCCGGCGCGCGTCGCGGCGTCCACGTTCCACCAAGGCGACAGTGCGTCGGTCGTGTTCGCCGGGAACGCGGGGCCAGTGCGCTCGTTCCCGAAGAAGATGAAGGACGACACCGGGATGGCGCAAGCTGCCTTCATCTATCCACTTCCGCACACCGCCATGTTGCGCGTCGCTCTGCCGATGACACAGGCGAAGCGCACGCGGCGGCGCGGGCTCACACGCCGCCGTGTCGAGCGAGCACCGTCGTATCCGACGGCGATCCCTCAGCCGGCGCAGGTCGCGCGGGGGTGGGTCGCGCAGTCCGATGTGGGGATGCGGCTCGTGCTTCCGGACGACAAGCTGCAGCGCGCCGTCGACGCCAACCGTCGGTTCCTGCTGCTGTTGCACGACGGAGCGGACATCACACCGGGGCCGAGCACCTACCACCGCTTCTGGTTCCGCGACGCCGCCTACCTGCTCGCGGCACTCGACCGTTACGGCTTCCATGCGCAGACCCGTGAGGTGCTCGCGTCCTACCCTGGCCGCCAACGCGTGGACGGCTTCTTCCTGAGCCAGCCGCGCGAGTGGGACGCCAACGGCTGCGCGCTGTGGGCGATGGCCGAGCACTGGCGGCTGACGCGTGATCGCGAGCTGCTGGACGAGCTCGTGCCGTCGATCGCCAAAGGCGCGAACTGGATCGACCGCAAGCGCAAGCCGGAGAGCAAGAAGGGTCCAGAGCTGTTCGGGTTGCTCCCCGCGGGGATCTCCGCGGAGCACCTTGGTCCCTTCGACTACTTCTACTGGGACGACTTCTGGGGTGTTGCCGGTTTGCGCGCTGCCGTCGAGATGCTGGGCGCAGTCGATCAACACGATGCCGCCGAGCAGGTGGCGCGCGCCGCGGATTCGTTCTGGGCGGACATGAAGGCATCGCTCGGGATCGTTGCGCAACGCCTCGGGTCCGACGCGATGCCTGCCGGACCGCAACGCCGCCTCGATGCAGGCGCGATCGGCTCGCTGGTCGCCTGCGACCCGCTGCACCTGATGGCAGCAGATGACCCGCGCATCGAAGCGACGCTCGGCGTCATCCGTGATCGCTTCATGCTCGGCGACGCGTTCTTCCAAGCGATCAGCCACACCGGGCTCGGCACGTATCTCACGTTGCAGGTGGCCAACATCGAGCTCGCACTCGGAGACCGACGCGCGCTCCGGCGCCTCGACTGGATGCTGGCGTCGGCGACACCAACGTTCACGTGGCCCGAAGCGATCCATCCCCGACTGCCCGGCGGCTGCATGGGTGACGGTCACCATGGATGGGCGGCCGCCGACTTCCTGTCGCTGGTCCGCCACCTCCTCGTGCGCGAGGTCGACACCGCAGAGCCCACCCTCGCGTTGTGCTCCTTGTTGCCCGACGACTGGAAAGGTCAGGGCTTCGAGGTGCACGACGCACCGACGCACTTCGGGAAGCTGTCGTACGCAGTGCGTTGGCACGGGGAACGACCGGCGCTGCTGTGGGAGCTGGAGCCGCACGATGCCGACCAGAGCGTGCGCCTCATTTCGCCCGGCCTCGACCCGATGTGGGAGAGCACGGAACGGAAGGGCGAGGCGTTGTTGGCGCCTGTGCCGTCGGAGCTCGCGACCGAGGCGGCCGGATGAGGGTGCGCCGATGAGCACGAGCTTCCAGACGCTGCGCGATCTCGTCACCGCGCTCGGGGTGCCCGCCGACGAGGTCGACAAGGCCGAGGCCGACGGCACCCTCGGACTGCTCGCGGTCGACCAGATGATCCTCGCCGACCAGAACCCGAAGTACACGCAAGCCGAGGTGGAGGCGATCACCGGGCTCGACGACGAGTCCGCGAGGTTCTGGCGCGCGCTCGGCTTCCCCGACCCCGGTCCGAACGATCGGATCTTCAGCGACTTCGACGTCGAGATGCTCACGCTCGTGCACCAGCTCGTCGAGCTCGGGCTCATCGCCCACGACGAGGCGCTGCAGATGACCCGGGTGATCGGCTCGTCGATGGCGCGCATCGCGTCTGCGCAGATCGACGCCATCGAGAACCGGATCGACGAACCGACCTTCGTCGACGGCACCGAGCCGGCGGTCCTGCGATCCCGGTTCTTGATCCCCGCAATGCCGCAGATCCTGGAGTACACGTGGAAACGGCATCTGCAGTCCGCGGCGCGGCGCCGGATGGTGCGGGAGACGGCCGCGCAAGGCGGCTACGTCCAATCCGTCGGCTTCGCGGACCTCGTCGGGTTCACGGCGCTCTCGCAGCAGCTCACCGACCACGAGCTCGCGGGGATCGTGGACCGGTTCGAGGCGACGGCCTACGACCTGGTCGGTGCGCACGGTGGTCGCGTCGTCAAGATGATCGGCGACGAAGTGATGTTCGCGGTCGACGACGTCGGGTCGAGCCTGGAGCTGGCGCTCGCACTGGCCGAGGCGTACCACGATGACGAGTCGCTCTCCGACGTTCGGGTCGGCCTCGCGTTCGGTCCCGTGCTCGAGCGCGAAGGTGACGTGTACGGACCGGTCGTGAACCTCGCCAGCCGCATCGTGTCCATCGCGTACGCCGGGTCGGTTGTCGCCGGCGCGGCCGTGCACGACGCGCTCGCCGACGACGAGCGCTTCCGGTGGAAGTCGCTGCGCACACGGCAGTTGAAGGACATCGGCCGCGTGCAGCTGTGGGCCGTGCGCCACGCGGGTGACGAGTTCGAGCGCGAGGGAGCGCGGGAGCGCGCCCGCAGGCGCCGAGGCGTGATTCGGGACAAGGTGGCGGATCTGATCGAACGGCGGTCGGGCGACGACGACGCCGACCAGGAAGAGGAGTAGACCGTTCGCATGATTCGCGCCGGACTGCAGATCCCCAACTTCACGTATCCGGGCGTCGCGCCCGAGCAGCTGTTCGACCGCGTCGCCGATGTCGCGGTGGCAGGGGAGGAGTCCGGGTTCGACACCGTGATGGTGATGGACCACTTCTACCAACTGCCGCTGCTCGGTCCGCCGGAGCACGAGATGTTCGAGGCGTACACGCTGCTCGGGGCAATCGCGGCTCGGACGTCGAAGGCGAAGCTCGGCACGTTGGTGACAGGCGTGACGTACCGCAACCCGGCGATCCTCGCCAAGATCGTCACGTCGCTCGACGTCATCTCGAGGGGGCGGGCGTTCCTCGGCATCGGCGCCGCCTGGTTCGACGTCGAGCACGAGGCGCTCGGTGTCGACTTCCCGCCGGTCAAGGAGCGGTTCGAACGGCTCGAAGAGGCACTGCAGATCTGCCGCGCGATGTTCCGCAGTGAACGGCCCACGTTCGAAGGCACGCACTACCGCGTGAAGGACGCGATCAACTCTCCCGCGCCGATCACGCCGGGTGGTCCGCCCATCATGATCGGAGGGTCAGGCGAGAAGAAGACGCTGCGGATGATGGCGCAGTACGCCGAGATGGCGAACTTCACCGCCGGGTTCGACGAGTTGCCTCGCAAGCTCGAGGTGCTCGCGAAGCACTGTGCGGACGTCGGTCGTGACGTCGACACGATCAACAAGACCTCGCTCGGGTCGCTCATCCTCGGTGACACGATGGAAGACGCGGAAGCCAAGCGCGGCGCGCTGTTGCAGGAGCGCGGCCTGCCGCCGTGGGATCAACTCGACGACAGCTTCAAGGCGATGATCGGCGCCCGTTTCGTGGTGGGGGATGCGGACGCCGTGGGCGAGCAGCTGCAGAGCCTGCTCGCGCTGGGTCTCGACGGCTTCACGTTCAACCTTCCCGCCGACGGCTGGGACGTCGACGCCGTGCGACGGGCGGGCGAGGTGGTCCGAAAAGCCGTCTCGTAGTCCCGATCCGGGCGTTCGTTCAGGGGACGAGCGGCGGGTAGTAGTTCTCGGCGCCGATCTTCTTGACGTCCTCGAACCACGAGCTGTCGTAGGCGTCCGTGCGCGACTGCGACGTCGGGCTCTCGAAGTTCCACGCGTTGCGACGGTAGGTCCAGTTGTCGGGGTCGAGCCGATGCGCCTCTCGCCAGTGCGGGATGGCAGCCGCGTGATCGCCGTTGCGATGGAGATGCTGACCGAGCTCGAAGTGCGCCGCGGCCGCGCTGCCGTCGAGGTCGCGAGGCCGCGACCGTGCGATGACTTGGTCAGGCGTCAGCGCGTACTGACTCGCTGCGCCGTTCGCCGCCCAGTCGCGGATCATGGCCACGTACAGCTCGGGCTCGGTGCGGATCTTCTGCGCCTCACGCAGCACCTCGGCCAGGTCCGGGGGCAGCGTGTCGAGGTCCATCGTCTTGAACGAGTCCGTGACCGGGTTCCGTCCCGGATGCGCGGGCTCGGCGGGCCGCACGATCACGCCGTCCTCGTCGATCCACACGGCGTTCGGGACGTTCACGACGCCGAAGAGCTCGTCGAGCACGTGTGCCTCGTCGATCAGCGAGGGATGGTCTGCGCTCGCCGCCTCGATCGACGGCCGGGCCTGCTCGGCGTCGACGTCCAGCGCGACCGTGACGATCTCGACGCCTCGGGGATGGAGCTCAGTTCGCAGTTCCTGCCACACGGGCAGGTCGAATCGGCAGCCTCACCAGGAGGCCCAGGCGACCATCACCACCTTCTGGCCGCGCAGGCTCGACAGCGTGAACGGTCGACCTTCCACATCGGGAAGTGTGAGGTCCGGTGCCACCGCCGTCGTGAGCGCCCGACCGGTGACCGCCGTCTCCGGCCCGAGAGCCCACAGCGTCTGGTCGTCGTGACGGATCAGCGACATGCCGAGGCGTCCGGCGATCACGCTCGCGTCGAGGCGCCCATCCGGCGCTCGAACGTCGTCGGGTAGCGGGACACAGACCTCGGCCTTGCACGCGCCCTGCGGCTTGACGGACCAGCCGGTGCGGGTCGCGAACTCGTCGGCGTCGACGAGCAGATCGGTGAGGAGCACGGCCGAGAAGCTACTCCCGCGCCAGTACGCTCGGCCGATCGTGGAGGAGCAGCTCGACGCCGGCCAGTTCTCGGTGTGGCTCGTCGACATGCAGGCCGCGTTGCGAGGCGAGGTCGACGCCGACGTCCCCTGCAACGGCTGCACCGCGTGCTGCCGGTCGTCCATGTTCATCCACATCGAACCGGACGAGCTCGACACGCTGGCGCACATCCCGAAGGCGCTGTTGTTCCCGGCCCCGCGGCGACCGCACGGTCACGTCGTGCTCGGGCACGACGAGCGCGGTCACTGCCCGATGCTCGTCGACGACAAGTGCTCGATCTACGAGCACCGTCCTCGCACGTGCCGCACGTACGACTGTCGCGTGTTCGCGGCGACTGGTTTGGACGCGGCGGATGGCGACGAGCGGAAGTCAGAGATCGCGCAACGCGTCGAGCTCTGGCGATTCGAGCACCGCACCGAGGACGACCGCTCCGCCCAGGCAGCGGTGTTGGACGCGGTCGTCACGATACGGAACTCGGCCCCCGACCTCACCAACGCCGAGCTCGCGGCCCGGGCGGTGCTGCGACGGACCGGGGTAGACGCGGGAGAATGACGACCCGAGATCGCGATCGCCGCTGATTTCCGGTTATTCGAGCACCAACGTCGCGATGCGCCAGGGCTCGAGAGTGAATCGCTCCTCGAACGGCTCGACGGGACGACCACGCAGATCGACGAGCCAGCCGCGACGACCTTCGAGCGTGACGGTCGTCGTGTCCGCGCTGGGATTGAAGACGCGCAGCTCGAGTCGACCCGCGACGCGCCGCAACGACGACACGGTCGCGCCGTCCACCGACAGCTCCTGGCGCTCGGTCGCGGTTTCGCGCCCTCCTCCAGGAGCGCGTACGACCTGGAGCGGAACCAGAACGTCGTCGGCCAGGGCGTACGGATCGGCGTCGCCGGTGTGCACGGCGTACGTCGCGACGATCGGCTGCTGCAGCTGCGGACCCTCCATCGGCGTGAGAGGACCCGCCGGCAGCGGTCGCGTCGCCATCGGCCCTTGCGACAGAAGGCCCGTGCAGCGGGCCAAGGTGAGTGCGAGCTCGTGCGCCTGACCGTCGCGGATGTCGACGAGCTCGTACTCGCGCACGCCGTCGTGCACGACGGTGAGGCCGCCGGCGCGCACGAAGCGCTTCGCGGGATAGGTCGCGAGCGGCAGTTCGGTCGGACCGCCTTCGGCTTCGAGCCCGCGCTCGACGACGGCGAACACGCACTCCGCCTGCGACGCGGTTGCGCCCTGCGGAAGTGGGAGCACGACGCGGATCCGTTGGTCGCGGGTGCGGTTGTCCCACCGAGTCTCCACGCGCACGAAGGGCTCACCGGCGCGCACCTCCAGCGTCGTGACGACATCGACGTCGACGAGCGGTCCGTTGTCGTACGCCGGCCAGCGGTACGTGGCCGTGATGCGGACCTGGGCCCGGAGCGGCCCGGTCTCGAGGGTGTCGATGGTGACGCGCTCGGGCCGGTCGATCTCCTGATCGTCGTCGGGAGGGCACCAGTTGTACGTGTCGCCGATGTCGCCGCCGTGCACGAGACGACCGAAGCCAGGCCGACCGTTGAGCGCCCAGGTGGCGTCCGCCGAGGGCTCGACGCGCACGAGTCCGTTGTCGAGCGTCGTGCCCGTGACCGACACGCGGCTCACGGGGAGGGCAATCGGGTTCCACACCTGCCAACCGAATCCGGGGACGTCGGACACGTAGGCGACGACCTTCTGCGTCGGCTCGGCCCGCACGCGGATCCGGACCAGCGTGCCCGGTGTCGCGGAGGCCGCAAGTGCGTCGAGCTCGGCGCGCGCGCCCGGCGCGAGCAGCTCTCCGTCCTCGTCGCGCTCGACCTCCCACAAGGTCGCGCCCGTCGCCGCCGACTCCAACGCGAGACCGAGGATCCGATCGTTGTACTTCAGCTCGCGAATCACGACCGCGGCCATCTCGGCGAGGTCGAGCTCGGCGATCACCCGCTCGGCGGGACGGACGTTCAGCACCTGGGTGTCACCGAGCGGTTCGTTGCCGGGAACGATGAGCTCGACGAGACCGGAACGCGCACGAGACGACGGGTTCACGATGATCGAACCTGATTCGGCGAACGACGAAGCCAGGCGATCGAGGGCTCGTACGGCCAGGCCCTCGCCGATCTGCGTGGCTTCGCCGTAGCGATGCAACACCGCGTCACACACCTCGTCGACCGAGCACGCGCAGATGGAGTCGTGCGCAGAGTTGCGAATGAGGTTGAGCCACGCCTCGTCGAGCAGCGCGGCGGGCCAGCGGTCGGCAGGTTGGTACAGCGCGGCGAGAGGTTCCGCGAGCTGCTCCAGGGCGCGCTCGGCCCGAGCGGCCGCGGCGCGCACGTCGACGCGGTTGGAGGTGACGCCCATGAGCAGGTTCGCTCGCGCGCCGGAACGCAGCTCACCGGTCCACGAGGGCAGGCCGTCGGTCGCCGCCTGCGACAGGTGCTCGGCGAGCGACAGGACCTTCAGCTCGTAGTCGTCCTGGATGTCGTTCGCCTCGGTCACCACCCGGCCGAGCCAAGGTTGCGGCATCAAGTGGTCCGTGCCGTTCATCCAGAGGATCGGACCGACGAGGAACGACGACCAGTCGTTCTCGAAGTCTGCGATCATCCGCACGAGCGCCTTCGCATCGTCCGGCAGTCGCGCGCCGTTGCCGTAGCCCTGGGTCAGGTACTCGGCGCGGACCGTCGAGCCGTCAGGGGCCGACCACCAGAACCCGCTGCGATCGACGGCGGAGGGAACGCCGCGCCACACCACCGTGTGCTCGAACCCGAACTGACGCAGCAGCTGCGGGATCTGGGCGACGTGGCCGAACATGTCGGGCAGGTAGCCCACGTCCATCGCGCCACCGAACGCGGCGGCGCGGTCGAGACCGAGCTGCAGGTTGCGCACCGTCGTCTCACCGGAGACGAGGAACTCGTCCATGAGGATGTACCACGGCCCCGCCGACAGGCGGCCGGACGCGGCAAGCCGGCGCAGCGTCGCTTCGGCATCAGGCCGAACCGCGAGGTAGTCGTCGATCACCGCCATCTGCCCGTCGAGCATGAAATGGGCGTAGGACGGGTCCGCATCGAGGCGGGGGAGAAGGTCGTCGAGCAGGTCGACCAACCGCAACCGGAACGTCTGGAAGGGCGAGTACCACTCGCGATCCCAGTGGGTGTGAGGAACGATCGACACCGTGCGGGTCATGCCGCAAAGCATGCCGCAGCCGGCAACCGAGGGCCTCAGAGCGGGGCGCGCTCCGTGGGTTCGGCAGCAGTGATCGCGGCGCCCGTGGCCAGTTGCTCGTCGACGATCAGCTGCTCGAGCGCGGACGCCCAGCTCTCGTAGTACGGCCGGTCGGGATCGTCGGCAACGGCGGCGATCAGGCGTTCGCGGAAGGCGTCCCAGGGCAACTCGAGCCGCTCGACGAGGGCCACCGCCATCGCGACAGCTCGCGCCTCCCACGGTGCGGAGAACACGAGCTCGCCGTTGTCACGCGGCAACGCCGACGCACCGTCCATCAGCGCGACTTCGTCGGGAAGCTCGACGGTCACAGGCGTTCGACGCCGATCATCGAGTCACGCGTGACGAGCGCGGCGAGCTCCTCCTCGTTCATCGCGTCGGTGCCGTCAGGGCGCTTCGGCAACACGAGGTATCGCACCTCTGCACTGGAGTCCCACACGTGGATCGTCACGTCGTCGGCGAGCGTCGTGCCCATCTCGGCGAGCAACGTTCGAGGCTCGCGCACGGCGCGCGAGCGGTACGCGGGCGCCTTGTACCACTTCGGTGGGAGTCCCAGCACCGGCCAGGGGTAGCAGGAGCACAACGTGCACACGACGAGGTTGTGTACGTCATCCGTGTTCTCGACGACGACGATGTGGTCACCCTCGGGGCCGCCGAAGCCGAGCTCCGCGATCGCGCTGGTGCCATCGTCGAGCAGCCGCTGCTTGAACGCCGGGTCGATCCACGCGCGGGCGACGACCTTGGCCCCGTTCATCGGGCCGAGGTTCTGCTCGAAGTTGTCGACGATCGCGTCGAGCACGTCCCGATCGAACAGGCCCTTGTCCGTGAGCACGGCCTCCATCGCCGCGACGCGTGCCTCGATCGGCGCGAGCGGCTCGGGGTGATGGTCGTGGTCGTGGTCGTGATCGGGATCGTGATCGGGATCGCTCACGTGTCCGCCTCGAGATAGCGCTCGCACAGATCGACGTGCACGACGCTGTCATCCGTCGCGCCGTCCCCCCACAGTTCGCGGGCGGTGAACGCGACCGAGTACTCGGGATCGAGCACCCGTTCGCCGTGCGCTTCGAGGTCTGGGAAGTTGAACGCGCCGTCGATCCGCGTGACGACGCCGCGCTTGCCCTGCACGTACCGCGGTGCACGGGTGTGTCCCAGCGGATGCAACGAACGCACACGCACCCGGTCGCCGATCGAGAACGACGGATCCGACCGGTCCTCGTGGGGTCCTGGCGATGCCGTGCCCCGGTTCGGTGCCGACAAAGGGAAGACGCCTCCGGCGCGAGCCGACAGGTCCGCAGCGGACGTGAGCCCTCCTTCGACCGCAAGCGTCGACACGCCCGTGAGCCAGTGTTCGTAGTACGACGACGCCAGGTAGTGCGTCGGATCCATTCGTTCGATGCTGTGGCGGAAGGCCGGTCCGCTCGTGCGCAGCCCGATGTTGGCGGCGAGCATCACCCGCACCGCGCGCCGCTCCCACTCCTCCGCGAAGACCGGCTCGGACGGCGAATGGTCCACCGCGCCGAAACCTTGCACGCCTCCGAGGTCGTGGATCCCGTCCACCGGTCGCAGCCTACGCGGCGACCATAACTACGTAGGGCCCCCACCCCGCCGGTGGGAGCCCTCGTCGCAGGACTTCGGACAGGAAGCCGAGATCCTCCGCCCGCACTTCCAGTGGTAACGCCGGTGTCAACCCGTCTAGTTCGATGGGGCCTTGACAGTCGCTGGCCTGCGCGCGGCGCGGGCCTAAGGTTCCGGCCGTGTGTGACTGCCTCGTTGCGCTGCACCCGGCAACGGCGAACCACTGCACGCTCTTCGCCAAGAACTCGGACCGCCCACCGACCGAGCGCCAGGCCGTCGATCGCTACCCGTCTCGATCCGAGTCCGAGACCCACACCACCTACCTCCACATCGACGCGGCGAAGTGGGACACGATCCCCTTCGTCGGCTCGCGGCCGTCGTGGATGTGGGGTGTCGAGCACGGAGTCAACGCCGCCGGAGTCGCGGCCGGCAACGCGACGATCTACACGACACTCGACCCGCGCGGAACGCCGAACGGCCTCACCGGCATGGACCTCGTGCGGCTCGCGCTCGAACGTTCCGTGTCCGCGTCGGCCGCGGTCGAGCTGATCGGCACGCTGCTCGAGCGTCACGGCCAGGGTGGGTCCGGTCACCGGGACGCGGACCGTCCGTACTGGTCCTCGTTCCTGATCGCCGATCCCGAGCACGCGTTCGTCATGGAGACGAGCGGCTCGGAGTTCGCGGTCGAGACCGTCGACCGCACCCGCGCGATCTCGAATCGCACGACGATCCCGGACTTCGACCTGCGCCACCGTCATCCCGAGCAGCCGGTCGACCGGCTGGTGGACGGTCGCCTCGTCGCGAGCAACACGTTCCTGTCGTACGAGCCGGTCACGATGTTCGGGATGATGGACCATCTGCGGTCGCACGTGGGCGGCGAGGACGGCTACACGATCTGCATGCACGTCCCCGACGTGGAGGTGACACAGGGCTCGATGGTCGCCGAGCTGCCCCTCGACGAACCGCCCCGGGCGTGGTTCCTCACCGGCTCACCGTGCAGCAACGAGTACTTCCGCCTCGATCCGTGACCTTTCGGGTACGAGCGCCCCCGTGGCGCTCTCCCTGAAACCCCGTCATCTGTCGCGCTACCGCGACATCGCTGCGCTCCTCGTCAAGCACGGCCGAGCCGAGGGGCTGCGCCATCCCGACGAAGCGACCTCGGACGACGCCGAGAAGCTCGTTGGTGACCTGGAGGCGATGGGCCCCACATTCATCAAGCTCGGGCAGCTGCTGTCGACCCGGGCCGACCTACTGGCCCCGCCCTACCTCGATGCGCTCGCTCGATTGCAGGACGACGTGGAGCCGTTCTCGTTCGAGGACGTCGAGCGCATCGTCACGGACGAGCTCGGCGTGCGGATCTCGAACGGGTTCCAGTCATTCGACCACCGGCCCCTCGCGTCGGCCTCGCTCGGACAAGTGCATCGCGCCGTGTTGCGCGACGGTCGTGAGGTGGTCGTGAAGGTGCAACGGCCGGGCGCGGCGGAGCAAGTCGCCGAGGACATGGAGGTCATCGACGAGCTGGCGGAGTTCGTCGACGAGCACACGAAGGCAGGCCGACACTTCGGTTTCTCCGGGATGGTCGAGGAGTTCCGAACCGCGATCACGGCGGAGCTCGACTACCGCCTCGAGGTGGAGCATCTCCACACGCTGCACGACCTGTTGCAGGACTTCGAGCTCATCGTGGTGCCACAGCCGATCGACGACTACTCGACCGTGCGTGTGCTCACGATGGAGTACGTCGACGGCCGGAACGTCTCGGCGATCGGACCTTTGGCGCGCACCGACATCGACGGCGCGGCACTTGCCGACGAGTTGTTCCGAGCGTTCCTCGACCAGATCCTCGTCCATGGCTTTGTGCATGCGGACCCGCATCCCGGCAACGTGCTCCTGACGAACGACGGTCGCCTCGCACTGATCGACCTCGGGATGATCACGCACGTCGATTCGGCGATGCAGGACAAGCTCCTGCGGCTGCTGGTCGCGCTGAGCGATGGAAAGGGCGAGGAGACGGCGGAGGTGCTGGTGTCACTCGTCGACACGACGGACGAATACGACCGGGAGTCCTTCGTGCACTCGATCGTCGAGTTGGTGCAACGGAACCAGTCGATGACGGTCGGTCGCCTGCAGGCCGGCCGGGTCGTCGGCGACCTCGCGCGCATCTCCGCCGAGAACGGGCTGCGTCCGCCCTCCGCGATGACGATGCTGGCCAAGGCGCTGCTCAACCTCGACCAAGTCGCGTGTTCGCTCGCGCCGGACTTCGATCCGAACGAAGCCATGCGGGATCACCTGGCCGACGTGATGCGCCAGAAGGTGCTGCATGCCGCGTCGCCGGGAAGCGTCGCAGCGGCGGTTCTCGACGCGAAGGAGTTCGCCGAGCGCCTTCCGAGCCGCGTGAACAAGGTGATGGATGCCTTGGCCAAGGGCGAGCTCACGCTGAACGTGAAGGGCATCGACGAGGCCGAGTTGATGCGCGGCATCCAGAAGCTCGCCAACCGGGTGACGTCGGGCCTCGTGATGGCCGCCCTCTTGCTGGCGGGAGCGATGATCGGTGAGTCGGTGCTCGCCACGGTGATGTTCGTCGTGGCGGCGGTCATCGGTTTGTGGCTGGTGGCTTCCGCGCTGTTGATCGACCTTCCGCAGCACCGTCGGCGTCGACACGGTTAGGTACGGTGCGCGCCGTGCGCATCGCGTTCGGGACGGACGAAGCCACCCCGCTGACCGAGGCGATCACGCGTGAGCTCGAGGAGCGTGGGCACGACGTCGTCGTGGCGGGAGACGGCGACTCATGGCCTGACGTCGGTCGTGCGGTCGGTGAGCTCGTCGCGGGCGGCACGGCTGATCGGGGGATCGTGTGCTGCTGGACCGGCACCGGCGTGTCGATCGCGGCGAACAAGGTGCGTGGTGTCCGGGCCGCGCTGTGCACCGACGCCGAGACGGCGCGCGGTGCTCGCCGCTGGAACGACGCGAACGTCCTCGCGCTCAGCCTGCGGCTGACGTCGGCCGAGGTCGCCAAGGAGCTGCTCGACGCGTTCTTGTCGACCGACGTCGATCCCGCGGAGCGCAGCGAGATCGCGAAGCTCCAGTAGGGTCTCGATCCGTGCCCAAATTCGTGATGCTCTCGACGCTCGGGCCCGAGGGTTCGGCTCGTCTGAACGACAACCCGTCCCGACTCCTGGAAGTGAGCAGCGAGGTCGAGGCGATGGGGGTGAAGGTCCTCGCGCAGTACGCGCTGCTCGGCAACTGGGACTTCCTCAACATCCTCGAAGCTCCCGACGAGGTCACGATGATGAAGGTCGCGACCATGCTGGCGTCGCGTGGCACGCTCAAGACGATGACGATGGCGGCCGTCGACGTCGAGGGGTTCGTCGACAAGCTGAAGAGCTGACGCTCGCTACATCCACCAGAAGTCGTTGTGACGCTTGTGCGCGGGCCGCACGTCGTCGTCGGAGAACTCCGCGGGGAGGATCTCGCCGTCGGACTCCCGTCGCACGCGGTAGCCGTTCGACGTCAGCTCGACGACCTCGAATCCACGGGCCCATTGGTCGTCGAAGCGACGACGGACCTCGACCCTGTCGCCGACTTCCAACGCCTCGGCCACGCACGACCCCCAGTCAGTGGCGGAACGAATACTCGTACTCCATCGAGCACACCTGAATGTGGTATTCGGCATACCACTCCTCGCGCCCTCGCTGCTGCGCGGCCTGATGGCGTGGATCGTCGCGCCAGGCCTCGTGCGCGTCGCGAGAGTCGAACACGACGAGCGACACGCGCTCGCCGTCGTCGGCCCGAAACGTCTTGAAGTCGACGAACCCCGGCATCGCCCGAGCCGCCGCCTCCATCTCGTCCGCCGTCTCGTCGTAACCCTCATGTGTGTCTCGGAGGCGGGAGCGGAAGATGGTGACGACGGTCATGGGCATAGCCTCCTGGATCGTGGCCACCAGCGAGACCGATATTCGCCTGACCGAGTGGACGTCGTGCGGCGGGTGCGCGGCGAAGTGGGGAGCGTCGCCGCTGCGGGCACTCGTGACCGAACTCGCGGCCGGTGCGGATCCGGCGTTGCTGGTCGGGCTGGCGCCGTTCGACGACGCCGCCGTCTACAAGCTGTCCGACGACCTCGCGTTGGTGTCGACGACGGACTTCTTCCCTCCACTGGTCGACGATCCGGCCGACTTCGGCGCGATCGCCGCGGCCAACGCCTGCAGCGACGTGTTCGCGATGGGCGGTCGGGTGGTGCTGGCGCTGAACATCTCGGCGTTCCCCGAGACCATGCCTCCCGCCGCAGTGGCTGCCATCCTCCAGGCGGCGGCCGAGATCGTTCGTGAGGCCGGCGGGGCGGTTGCGGGCGGACACACGATCCGCAGCGAGGAACCGATCTTCGGCTTGGCCGTGCAAGGCCTGGTGCATCCCGACCGGATCTTCACGAAGGGCGGCGCACGCGTCGGCGACCTGTTGATGCTGTCGAAGCCGATCGGAACCGGAATCGTGCTCGCGGGCGGTGCGGACGACGACAAGGCGGCCGCCATCGCCCGCATGAAGGTGCTGAACCAGGGGGCGAAGGTGGTGCTCGAGTCGGTGCACGAGCACGTGCACGCGGTGACCGATGTGACCGGGTTCGGGCTGGCCGGCCACGGATGGGAGATCGCGGAACGGTCAGGCGTCGTGCTGGCATTCGACACGGCCCGGTTGCCGCTCTACGAAGGCGCGCTGGTGGCGGCCGAAGCGGGGGTGCGCACCGGTGGTGATGCTCGGAACCGCGTGTACCTCGAGGGACACGTCCAGTCGAGCGCGCCCGGCGCGCTGGAGGCCTTGGCCTACGACCCGCAGACATCCGGCGGCCTCCTGGCCAGCGTCGACGCGGGTGTCGCAGACCGACTCGAGGGCTTCGATATCGTCGGCGAGGTGCTGAGCGGTGGACCGGGCGTTCGTCTGACGTGACCGCGACGGTTCCGCAGCTGCGCAAGGCGCTGA
>DASUCS010000282.1:0-3810 GCA_036275935.1 Acidimicrobiales bacterium | reverse complement strand
GCAGCGTTCGTGGGACGAGGTGTTGGTCCACCTCGGCTCACCGACGGGGGCGGAGCTGACCGAGCTCGACCTCGGTTACCGCGTGCCGGCGCCGATCATCGATTTCGCCAATCGATTGCTGCCCGAGGCCGCGCCGGACGTGCGCCCGTCGCGCTCGGTTCGAGAGGCGGGTGCCGCACCCGAGCTCGTTCCGACGGAGTCGGTCGAGGAGATGACCGACGCGGTGCGGGCCATCGTGCGCCAGCTCGCCGAGCGGTGGTCGTCCGTAGGGGTGATCGTGCCCGAGGACGCGGGTGTGAGCGTGGTGGATGCGCCGGAGAGCGTGACGGTGGTGTCACCTCCGGACGCGAAGGGGTTGGAGTTCGACGCGGTGGTCGTGGTCGAGCCGGCGAAGTTCGTGCCGGCGACGGGCGACGAGCACCGCGCCGGCCTCCGGCTCCTCTACGTCGCGCTGACGCGTGCCGTGCAGACGCTGACGATCGTGCACCGTGAGCCGCTGCCCGAGGCGCTCGCATGAAGTTTCGCCTCTACGCGGAGGTGGCGCGGTCGACGTTCCGGCGAGTGACCACCTATCGCGGCGCGACGTTCGCCGGCGTCGTGACCAACACCGTGTTCGGCTTCATCCTCGCCTACGTCCTGCTCGCGGTGTTCAACCAGCGGGGGAGCGTCGGCGGTTTCGACGCCACCGACGCCGTGACGTACGTGTTCGTCACACAGGGGCTGCTGATGGTCGTCGGGATCTTCGGCAACTTCGAGATGGCCGAACGCATCCGCACCGGCGATGTGGCTGTCGACCTGTGCCGCCCCTACGACTTCCAGGGTTGGTGGCTGGCGGTCCACTACGGCAAGGCGCCGTTCTACTTCGTGTTCCGCGGGCTACCCCCGTATCTCCTCGGCGCGCTCGTGTTCCATCTTCGTCTCCCGCCGGACGTGCCGACGTTCCTCGCGTTTGTCGTGTCGACCGCGCTCGCGGTCGGGGTCGCCGGCGCCTACGGGTTCATCTTGCAGTCCTTGGCGTTCTGGCTCATCGACATTCGGGGGCCGAGCCAGCTCGGTTGGATCACGGCGCAGTTCTTCGCGGGCACCTACGTCCCGCTCGTCCTGTTCCCCGCATGGCTCGAGTCGCTCGCGCGAGTGTTGCCGTTCGCGTCGATGATCCAGTTCCCCGTCGAGGTCTTCCTCGGCAAACACAGCGGAGCCAACCTCGCGGGCGTGTTCGCGTTGCAGCTGTTCTGGCTCGTCGCGCTCGTCGCCGTCGGCCGCGCGGTACTCGACCGGGCCACCCGGAAGCTTGTGATCCAGGGTGGGTGAGAAGTGAACTCACTCGCGGTGTACCGGCGGCTCGTCGGCGCGCGAGTGCGGTCGGACCTTCAGTACCGAACGTCGTTCTTCATGTTCCTCGCCGGCCAGGTGCTCGTCGGCGGTGCGGACTTCCTCGCCATCGTCGTGATCTTCGGCCGCGTCGACTCGTTGAGCGGCTGGTCGGCCTTCGATGTCGCGTTCCTGTACGGACTGTCCGGCGTCGGGTTCGGACTCGGCGACCTCTTGGTCAGTCAGGTCGAAACCGCGTCGGATCACATCAAAGCGGGCACGTTCGACGCGTTCTTGGTTCGACCGCTCGGCTCGCTGTGGCAGCTCGCCGGCATGGAGTTCGCACCGCGCCGCTTGGGCCGCGCGGTTCAGCCATTCGTCGTGTTGGCGATCGCGCTCACGCGTCTCGACATCGACTGGACGGTGCCGCACGTGGTGCTTCTTCCGGTGAGCCTGCTCAGCGGTTTCGCGATCTACAGCGCGATCTGGGTGCTGACGTCGTCGGTGTCCTTCTGGACGGTGGAGACACAGGAGCTCGCCAACTCGTTCACGTACGGGGGCAACACGCTCACCAGCTACCCCGTCGACGTGTTCGGTGGTGTGCTGCAGCGCATCGTGATCTTCGTCGTTCCCGTGGCGTTCGTTGCGTACTTCCCTGCAGTGGAGCTGCTCGACAAGCCGATGCCGTTCGGACTCCCACGATTCGTGGCCTGGCTCGGACCGGTCGTCGCAGCGATCCTGGTCCTGGCCGCGCGTGGGATCTGGCGCTTGGCGCTGCGTCATTACCGGAGCACGGGGAGCTGACGATGGCGAGCGATGCGCTCATCACGCTCGACCACGTCGCCAAGACCTTCGTCGTCCGTGTGCGCGCCGGCCGGCTGCGCCGGACCAAGCGAGTGGTGCACGCCGTCGACGACATCTCCTTCGCGATCACGCAGGGATCGATGATCGGCTACATCGGCCCGAACGGTGCGGGGAAGTCGACGACAGTGAAGATGCTGATCGGCATCCTCACGCCGAGCGCCGGATCCGTTCGGGTCGCAGGGCTCGACCCGAGCCGGGCCCGCACCGACGTCGCTCGTCACATCGGGGTGGTCTTCGGTCAGCGCACCCAGCTGTGGTGGGACCTTCCACTGCGGGATTCGTTCGACCTCTTGCGGCATGTGTACGGCGTGGCCGTCGACCGTCACGCCGAGAACCTCACGCGCTACATCGACATCCTCGACCTCGGTGCGTTCCTCGACACGCCAGTGCGCCAGCTCTCCCTCGGGCAGCGCATGCGCGGGGAGCTCGCGGCCGCGTTGTTGCACGATCCAGAGATCCTCTTCCTCGACGAGCCGACGATCGGGCTCGACCTGGTGAGCAAGGAAGCGGTGCGAACGTTCCTGCGAGAGCTCAACGACGAGCGAGGTATCACGGTGTTGTTGACGACGCACGACCTCGTGGATGTCGAGCGGCTGTGCGATCGCCTGTTGATCATCGATCACGGTCACGTCATCGAGGACGGTTCGGTCAACGACATCAAGGCACGGTACGGAGGCGAGCGGACGCTGGTCGTCGACCTCGAGGAGCCGAGCGCGCCGCTCGACATCGACGGGGCAGAGGTCGTGCAGGTCGACGGGCCGCGTCAGTGGTTGCGCTTCCGCCGTGACGGGCTCACGGCCGCGCAGCTTCTCGCCGCGGTCTCCAGTCGCGCCGCCGTTCGGGACATCGCCATCGAGGAAACGGCCATCGAGGACGTTGTTCGGCGCATCTACGACGGCGCCGATCCACGGCAGTAACTTCCGACTGATGCTGGGGCCGGACGACGTCAGTCTCGAGGGCAAGGTCGCGCTGATCACCGGCGCGGCGCAGGGCATCGGCGAGGCGATCGCGCTGACGTTCGCCAACTTCGGTGCCGCCGTCGCCATGTGCGACCGCAACGCGGACGGCCTGGCGTACGTCTCGAAGGAGATCGACGGGCTCGGCCGGCGAGTGGTGACCGGTGTGCTCGACGTGCGGGACGACGGTCAGGTCGAGGCGTTCGTGGATGACGCCGTACGGGCGCTCGGCAATCGCATCGACGTGCTCGTGAACAATGCCGGCGGCGGGTTCGCGTCCGACTTCATGACGGTCAACGCCAAAGGCCAGGACGCCTTGATCCGCGAGAACTTCTCGTCGGTGACGCATTTCGTGCGCGCCTGCGTGCCGCACATGCCCGAGGGCTCGTCGATCATCAACGTCACCTCGATCGAGGCGCACCGGGCGGCGCCGGGCTTCGCGGTGTACTCCGCCATGAAGGCCGCCATCGCCAACCTGTCACAGTCGCTCGCGCTCGAGCTCGGCGCGAAGAAGATCCGCGTGAACTGCATCGCTCCCGACGTCATCCCCACGCCAGGTGTGCCGGACATGAGCGAGGTGCCACCGCGCATGGCGTTGCCCATCGCGGGACACGTGGACGATGTCGCCGGTGCCGCGCTGTTCCTCGCGACGCCGTTGAGCCGCTTCGTCACCGGAACG
>DASUCS010000281.1:0-4274 GCA_036275935.1 Acidimicrobiales bacterium | reverse complement strand
GGAGGACGACTGCGAGGTCGCGCACCGTGCGCCCGTCGGGATCGTGGAGGTGTGCGATCGCCTCGGCGTCGCCCCGGTCGACGTCGGCGACGCGCCGCGTGTCGTCGAGGTTCCGGCGCGGGGTGATCCTGACGTCGCCGGCGTTGACCACGTCCCAGCCGTCGTCGACGGGGACGAGGAGGAGGTCGGCGAGGCCCGCGCCGAGCACGGGCGCGGTGAAGGCGACCGCCGCACGCGTGCTTCCTTCCGCGAGGCCGGGCAACAGGGAGCGGCGAGCGTCGTCGTCCCCCAGACGGTCGATCGCGGCCGACGCGAGCACCGTGGGCAGGAACGGCCCTGGCGCGCACGCCCGACCCAGCTCCTCGAGCACGACGGCGAGCTCCGGCAGGCCGTAGCCCGAGCCGCCGACAGCCTCCGGAAGATGCAGGCCGAGCCAGCCGAGCGCGGCGAGGTCGTTCCAGAACGGCGGCAACGTCTCGGGCGCGTCGTCGAGCAACGCACGCGGCACCGACGGCGGGCAGTGCTGTGCACACCACTTGCGCGCCGTGTCGTGGAGCGCGACGTGGTCGTCGCTGAGACCGAGCGTCATGAGCGCAGCTCATGACGAGTCGGACGAACGAGCGCCAGCGAGTCGGACGACGGTGGGGTGCGGGGGCACAGCCCCCGAGAGTGCAGTGTCATGCGTCCGACGACTGGTCGATCGAGAGCGCCAGCGTGGGGCAGCCTTCGACGGCAAGCCGGATCTTGTCGTCGGGATCACCCGACGGATCGACGACGATCACCTTCATCTCGTCGTCGAGATCGAACGTGTTGGGCGCGTGGAACGCGCAGTTACCGGACCCCATGCAGAGCTCGCGGTCGATGTTGATGGAGAGTGGCATCGATCCCCCTGGGCGAGTCACACTACCTGACGGCTATGTCAGGTTTCGTGGTCGACGCCGACGCACACGTCAATGAAGATCCGTTCGCCTGGAACGAGCTCGCGGATCTGCATCCCGGTTGGCTGAGCGCGGGACAGTCGGGCGGCAAGTGGGTGGCGCGCATCGGCGACCGCCTCTATCCGACGCAGGAAGGTCCGGGTCGCGGTGTGCCGATCGACTCGGCGACGAACCCCGCGTGCGCGGCCGGCGCGGCTGATCTCGACCAGCGCCTGAGGGACATGGACTCGGAAGGGATCGACGTCCAGATCCTGTACGGCGGACTGATCATCGGGCTCACGTCGTACCGTGACGCGGGCTTCGCCCTCGACGTGGCGCACGCGTACAACGACTGGCTCCTGGCCAAGGTGTGCGGCCACAACCCGAGCCGACTGAAGGGCGTCGCGGTCGTACCGCTGCAAGACGTCGACCGGTCCATCAAAGAAGCCACGCGTGCAGCACGACTCGGCGCCGTCGCAGTCGCGATTCCGCCCGTGCTCGGGGCGCGCAACCTCGACGATGCATCGTTGCTGCCGTTCTTCGAGGCCTGCGCGTCACTCGACCTCGCAGTCGCAGTGCACAGCGCGCCGGGCATGAACCTCGAGCTCCCGGGCGCGGGACGGTTCGACAACTACGCGCAGGTGCACTGCCTGTCGTTCCCGGTCGACCAGATGGTGGCGTTCACTGCACTGGCGATGGGCGGCGTGCTCGACCGGTTCCCCACGCTGCGGGTCGCGTTCCTCGAATCGGGCACCGGTTGGGTTCCGTACTTCGTGCATCGCATGCACGAGCACTTCGAGAAGCGCCCTGAGCTGCTCCCGGCGATGAAGACGGATCCGCGTGAGCTGCTGGATCGCGGCCAATGCTTCTTCAGCTTCGAAGCCGAGGAGCCCCTCCTCGAGACGTGCGTGTCGCAGTTGGGCGACAACTGGTTGATCTACGCGTCCGACTATCCCCATTGGGATTCGGACTTCCCCGGCACCGTCGACGAGGTTCGGCGGCTTACCGCGGGGCTCGGCGACGACGTCACCGCGAAGCTGCTGGGTGGCAACGCCTCACGGCTCTACAACTTGTGATTCTCAGGCGGAGGTGTTCGTGAGGACGCCGTAGACGTTCTGGGCCGCGTCAGCCGCGATCCTGCTCGGGTCGTCCCCATGGAAGCAGCCACAGAACGAGATCTCCGAGTCACCAGCGACGACAACTGCCCTCGTCGAACCGTCTGTGCGGGTGTACACGAGACCGGAACCGTCGGAGAGCCGCTCGGCGCGAACGACTTGCTGACACGCATCGCGGAGATGGACCTTCGAGTAGTCGATCGCGTCCCCGTTGGCCGCGAATTGGAGAACGGTCACGTCGTACTCGCCCAAACTGGAGGCATACGTGACGACGACCCCCGCGACGTAGCCATCGCGGTGCATCGTTTCGATCCGAAGATCAGCGTGCAGGATCCCCGGACTGGTGTCGACGTACGACTCCGGTGTGGCGTACTCCCGAACGTCGACGACGTGTGCGGACGAACCCCCCGGCAGGCCGGGCACACGATCGTTGCGAATTGCGTCGATGGGAGCTGGCGATGCCGTCGAGGGCGTCCAGGGCTGTTCGACCAGACTCAGGCACTGACTCGCGGGATCCGTACTCGGTTCGCGACGCGGCTCTGTCGTCAACACGGTGGTCGGTTCCGCCGCCGGCTGCGTTGTCGGTTCTGCAGACGGAACCGAGCCGATCGGCTGGCCCGCCGGCGCCACGCGGTTCGCGGCACGACCCCCGCATGCGCCGAGCAGGACCACGGCCGCGACGATCAGCGCGAGTCTCCGGCTCCTCACCGGTGTCTCGTCGGCAGAGATGCGCGACGAGTTGAGCCGTTACGTCCGGTACGTAACGTCCGTCAGCGATGTGTCCTCGATGCCGAGGACGTTGAGGGTGCGGCCCAGCGCGATGAACGCGGCGATGCAGATCGTGAGGTCGAGGATCTCCTCGTCGCTGAACTGCTCGTGCAGCTGCGCGAAGAACTCGTCGTCGATCGAGGTGTGCGCGACGGCGAATCGCTCGGCGTAGTCGATCGCCAGCTTCTCTCGCGCCGTGTACCGATCGTCGCGGTGGAAGTCGGCAACATGGGCGTAGAAGTCCTCGTCGGTCTCACCCTTGGCCAGCACCGAGTCGGCCCGGAAGCTGAGGCACACCTTGCACTCGTTGAGCTGTGCGATGCGCATGCGCGCCGCCTCCCGCACGCGCGTCGGGAGGATGCTCTTGTTGTACGCGGCGTCGCTCAACTTCGCGACCGCTGCTCCCATCTCCGGACGCAGCGTCCAGATCTGGACGGCATCGCCGCCCTCCCCCTCGGGTATGTGGATGCGGGCCATCGCCGAACGGTACCTCGATGTACCCTCGGCCGCGACTGGGGAGGTTGCCATGCGAGTTGTGCGAGCGCTGGCGGTGGCGGGTGTCCTCGCCGTCGTCGCCACCGGCTGCGGATCGAGCGGTGAGCGCGTCACGATCGACGCCACCCCCGTTGCGATGCGCAAGGCCGCGCAGGCGACGCTCGACAAGGGTTCATCGAAGATCGACCTGACGATGCAGATGAACGTCAAGGGCAAGGACCTGACGATTCATGCGACCGGTGGCATCGATACGCCCCACAAGCAGATGCAGCTCGACCTCGACATGCCACCGCTCGGCCACATGACCGAGATCCTGGACGGCACCGTGATCTACATGCAGTCACCCGCCCTCGCGAAAGCGGCTGCCGGCAAGGACTGGGTCAAGTTCGACCTCGCCAAGTCGAACTCGGCCTTCAGCGACCTCGTCGGGAACGGCAGCACAGGACCACTCGGATCCGATCCGACGTCGTTCCTTCAGTTCCTCGCGGGAGCCGGCAAGGTGACAGACGTCGGCACCGAAGACGTGCGCGGGGTGCACACCCGACACTTCTCCGGCAGCTACACACTGAACGATGCGTTGAACTCGCTGCCTGCCGATCGTCGACAGAAGGCGCAGGACGCGTTCAAAGCCCTGGGCATCGCGGAGTCGGCGAACGACACACCGATTCCGTTCGACGCGTGGATCGGTGACGACGGGCTCGTCCGCAGGATCTCGACCACGATCGACCCGAGCCAGTTCGCCGCGAACGCAAAGGTGCCGCTCGGCAAGGTGTCGATGACGATGGAGCTCTACGACATCGGCCAGCCAGTCGACATCACGATCCCCGGCGACAACGACGTCACCGACGTCTCGAATCTGGTGCCGAAGCTGCCACCCTCGAGCTCCACCAGCTAGCACCTACGCGGCGGGCTGTGCGGCGACGGCTTCGGTGACGAAGCACGGCTCGCTCGCGAAACGTTCGAGGACTGCGTGCGCGTC
>DASUCS010000280.1:0-3808 GCA_036275935.1 Acidimicrobiales bacterium | reverse complement strand
GCGGAGCCATCCCAGTAGCGGTACTCGTGCCGGCCGGTCGGGTCCGCAATCCAACCCGCTTCGGCCGGCGCGACGTCGAGGCGCGACGCCGGCGGTTCCGGTGCGGTGACGACAGATGCAGTCGCAGCCATGTCCGCAGTCGACGCGCCCGCAACGGCTGCTGCCGCGGCGACCGCGGCGCCCAGCGCGATGGCGTGCTTCGGATGGGCATCGATGGCGACGGGCCGACCGAGCTCGGCACTGACCATCTCGGCGACGATCGGGATCCGCGACGAGCCGCCGACCAGCAGGACACGGCTGAGATCGGCCGGGGTGACATCGGCCGATCGCAACGCGCGCTGCAACGCGACGATCGAGTTCGTCAACGTCGGCCGGATCATCGCCTCGAACTCGGCGCGAGTGAGTCGAACCTCGGTCATCACGTTCGGCAGCAGCACCGGGATCGTGGTCTCGCTGTCGGAGGACAGCGCTTCCTTCGCCTCGACGCACTCCTCGCGCAACCGTGCGGCCGCGGCGATCACCGTCGGGTCACTCTCGTCGAGATCGTCGAGCGCGCCACCGACGGCCTCGCGCACATGGGCGAAGACCGCCGCATCGAAGTCGATGCCACCGAGCCGCTCGACTCCTTGCGGCTCTCCCAGCGTCTCGAAGCCCGTGTCGGTCTTGCGCAGGACGGCGGCGTCGAACGTGCCACCGCCGAGGTCGTACACCGCGACGATCTGTCCCGGTTCGACGTGCTCCGTCGACGCGTAGTGGATCGCGGCCGCCTCAGGCTCGGTGACGAACGTCGGTGATCCGATGTCGGCCAGCGCGACGGCTTGGTCCAGGAGCTCGCGCTTGTACGGACCCCAGTTGGCCGGATGGCACACAGCGATGTGCTCCGGCGGTTCTCCCTCCAGCTGCGTGACGCGCTCGACGACCGCCTTCAAGAGCTCGGCCGACAGCTGCTCGGCGGAGTAGGGCGAACCGCCCACCATGATCGGCGTGGTGTCGCCGATGCGACGCTTGAACTCACGCGCGACGCGACCGGGCTCCGAGAGCGCTCGACGGTCGGCCGCCTCACCGGTGAGCACTGCAGTGTCTTCGCGCAGGAACACGACCGACGGGATGGCGGCGGCGCGCGTTCCGATCGACACGATCTGGGCCCGGCCGTCGCGGTACGTCGCGACGGCCGTGTACGTCGTGCCGAGGTCGATCCCGAGGACGTAGCCCATCGATCAGCTGGAGAAGAACGACGAGAGGTCGGAGTCGTTGCTCAGCGCAGACGCGAGGTCGTCCGAGTTGCTCACCGAGCTGAAGTCGAGGGGCTTGGGGTCGAGCTTCAGCGTGCTCTTCCCTGCCTCGCACTTCCCGTCGGCGTCGACGAGCACCGGCACGACCTCGTAGTCACCGTCGGCGATCACCACCATGAAGGTGTGCAGGTCCTCGCCGGGGTTGGCCGACTTGTCCGCCCGATACACAACCGTGCCCTTGGCGCCGATGTCCTCCTCCCGAAGGTTGCTGCACGCGTCGCGCAGCTGCGCGCTCAGCAGATCCGCGATCCCTTCGACCTTGCTGTTGACGGAGTCGACCGTCTTCTGATCGCTGAGCACGACGAACGCCGGCGAGAGGTCCTTGTTCTCGGTCGACACGTCGATCAGCACCACGGTGTTCGCCTTGACGTGCACTGGATGCACCACCGGATGGGCGACGTCTGTGACGTCATCCTCGAACGTGACCTGCTTGTCGTTCAGCGCGGTCGTCTTCTTGCCGTCGTCGCCGCCTCGGAGCGCGACGAACGCCACGACGATGACCAGCACCGCAGCCACCGCTGCAATCGCGATGTACAGCGGCTTGCGATTGGACGACGGCGTGGACGGTGGTCCGGCCTGCGTCTTGGCAGCCGCTTCGGACGGCGCCGGCATGGGCTTGCCGCCCAGCGGGTCCTTCGCCGTCGTGCCGTGGTCGGAGACGTCGTCCAGCCACGCGTAGCCGTCCCAGTACCGCAGCTCGTGCCGCGTCGTCGGGTCCGGATACCACCCCGCCGGGTCGTTCATCGATCCTCCGCCTTCACGCCACGACACAGTAGATGCGATGTCTCCGTGGTCTGAGCGGGCAGTACGTTGGCTCGCCGTGCCCCTCCCCGGACGTCGTCCCGTCGCGGTCCGGCTCGTGCGCGCCGTCGCGGCGATCGCGGGCGTCGGTGCCCTGGCTGCGTGCGGCACGCCGGCCCACCTCGACAGCCAGGAGCAGGTCGCGTTCGCCCGGGAGTGTGCGAGCCTCGTCGAGCGCAACGTCGCCGACGCGACTCCGCCGCGGCGCACGCAGCTCGGCGGAGAGACACTCACGCTCGACTCCGCGTCGTCCTTCTACTCGATCCTCGAACGGATCCGAGGCGCATCGAACTACAACCTGCACGACCCGAAGCACGACGCGGACACAGCGCGCCAGCCGCTCGACGACTGCAACCCGAAGCCCCCGCTGCTGTCGGGCCTCTTGAGCCCGAGCAGCGGCTCCACGACGACGACCACGACGACCACCAGCACGACGACCACCACGACGGTGCCCGGTTCGTGACGGCCCCGCGCACGGGGCGGCGGACCTGGCTCGACATCGCCGTACCGACGCTGCTCGTCATCGGCACGGCGGCCACGAGGCTGCCCCGCCTGTCCACCCCCCGGGCCTTCGTGTTCGACGAGATCTACTACGCGCCCGACGCGGCCGAGATGCTGCGCCGCGGTGTCGAGAAGGGCGGCGTGGTCCACCCTCCGGGGGGGAAGTGGCTCATCGCCGTGGGCATCCGCTTGTTCGGCTTCACGCCGTTCGGCTGGCGCTTCTCCGCGCTCGTGGCGGGGTGCGTCATCGTCCTGCTGACCTACATCGCGGCCCGGCAGTTCGTACCCGGGCATGCGCTGCCCGCGGTCGCGGCGACGGCAGTGGCGGTGGACGGTGTCGCCTTCACGACAGGACGTACCGCACATCTGGACGTGTTCCTCGCACTGTTCACGACCGCGACGATCACGCTGACGCTGATGGCGTTGCGCGAGCCGTCGAACGCGCGTCGAGTGCGATGGTGCATGGTCGGCTCCGGGGTGATGTTGGGGCTTGGACTGACGGTGAAATGGAGCGCAGGGTTCTTGCTCCTCGCGATCCTCTTGGCGTTCCTCTGGATGCAAGGGCGCGAGCCGGCGCGTCCTGGACACGGCAAGCGCATTCTCGCCACGGTGCTCACCCTCACCGTGCTTCCCGTCGGGGTCTACCTGGCCGTCTACACGCCGTGGATCGTCAACTTCGACAAGACCTACATCCACATCGTCCGGTGCAAGAACAACAACGAGTGCTCCGAATCGCTCACCGAACGCGTCCGGCTGTTCCTGCGAGATCAGGACCGCGTCCGCGAGTTCCAACAGAGCAGCTTGCAAGAGAACAACTCGAACGCAGATCTTTCGTGGAAATGGGTGAACCAGTCACATCCGTCGACCTTGTTCCGCAAGGTCTGCCGCACCGAGTTCGTGCAGGCGCCGAGCGACCTCGCCGATCAATCGTGTGCCGGTGCCGCCGACGGAGACATCAGCGAGGTGGTGGCGGTCGCCAACCCGATCGTGTGGTTCACCGCGATGGCCGCCGGACTGATCTTGCTGTGGCGCGTCGTGTTTCGCCGCGATCGCATCGCGTTCTTCGTGTTGGCGTTCGCGCTCTACCAATGGCTGCCGTGGGCGATCAACCCCCGCCACTCGTACACCTTCTACCTGTCGCCGCTCATCCCCGCCCTGGCGCTCTGGATCGCGTTGGCGTTCGCGCGAAAACCGTGGAAGTGGCTCGCGCCGGC
>DASUCS010000279.1:0-8330 GCA_036275935.1 Acidimicrobiales bacterium | reverse complement strand
CGCCGAGTCGGTCCGTCGCCTCGAGGACGAGGACCTCCGCGTCGGGGCGCAGGGCGCGCAGCTCGTACGCCGCGGCCAACCCGGCGATGCCTCCGCCGACGACTGCGTACCGACTCACGTCGACAACGATCGCACTCGTTCGGCGAGCGCGGAGAGCACCGTGGCGTCGTCGTTGAGCATCTGCGTGCGAGCGAAGGCGATCCCGCGCTGGTCGGCGAGCTCTCGGGCGACGATGTCGAGGTCGTACAGCACCTCGAGATGGTCGGCGGTGAACCCTTGCGGGCACACGAGGACGGCGTCCGCGTCGAGCTCGGCGATGACCTCGCCGATGTCCGGTCCGCGCCACGGATCCGGCGTGCGGCCGGCGGACTGCCACGCGATCGACCAGTCGTCGAGTTGCGCGCGGCGAGCGATCTCGGTGGCGGAGGTGGCGAGCTCGGCTTCGTAGGGGTCGCCAACGAGCACCCGCTCCGGCAACGAGTGCGCAGTGAACACCACGTGCGTGCGCGCCGGAAGGTTCGCGAGCTCGCGCCGTACAGCCTCGGCGTGGAAGTCGAGCCATTCCGGCAGGTCGTGCCACGACTCGATCGTCGGCCGGCCGAGACGCTCGACGTACTCGCCCACCGACGCCTTGCTGTAGTGCGGGGCCAGCACGACGCCGACGGTGTCGCTCGGCGCGGCGGCGACGGCATCCTCGATGAACGGCGAGGTGTGCTTGTAACCGAGCGTCACCTCGAAGTCGTCGCCGAGTGCCTCAGCGATGCGGGCGCGCTGTGCCTCCGTGATCTGCCGCAACGGCGAGATCCCACCGATGGTTACGTATCGGGAGCGCAGCTCGTCGACTTGCTCCGGCGACGGCGGCCGGCCGCGCCGGATGCGCGTGTAGTACGCCTCGATGTCGTCGGGCGTCGCCGGCGTGCCGTACGCCATCACGACGACGCCTGTTGTCATCGCACCCTGCCCTCGGCGTGCACGAGGTCGACCACGCGCTCGAGCACCGTGGGATCCGTTTCGGGCAACACGCCGTGGCCGAGGTTGAAGACATGCGCAGGATGGCCGTCGTTGGCGGCGAGCACGGCGCGCACCTCGGTCGCGACGACGTCCCACGGCGCGAGGCAGATCGCGGGATCGAGGTTGCCCTGCAACGCGACGCCGTCACCGACTCGTTGGCGCGCCACGGAGAGGGGCGTGCGCCAGTCGACGCCGACGACGTCCGCGCCTGCGGCACGCAGCAGTGGGAGGAGCTCGCCGGTGTTCACGCCGAAGTGAATGCGCGGCACGCCGCAGTCGGCGATGGAGCTGAACACCTTGCGCGACGCGGGCAGCACGAACCGCTCGTACTGCGACGGATTCAACGCGCCTGCCCAACTGTCGAACAGCTGCACGGCCCGGACTCCCGCATCGATCTGCGAGCGCAACGACGCCGACGCGAGATCGGCGAGACGGTCCAGCAGCGAGTTCCACAGCTCGGGGTCGCCGTGCATCAACGCCTTGGTCTTCGCGTACGTCCGCGACGGACCACCTTCGATCAGGTACGACGCAACCGTGAACGGTGCACCGGCGAAGCCGATGAGCGGCACCTCGTCCGGAAGCTCCTCGACGAGCGCGGCGACGGTGTCCAGCACGTACGGCGTGTCGCGTTCGGGATCGAGTGGGCGCAACCGGTCGAGGTCGCGCGCCGAGCGGAACGGTTCGGCGACCACGGGTCCGGTGCCGGGCGCGATGTCGACACCGAAGCCGATCGCGGCGACCGGCACGACGATGTCGGAGTACAGGATCGCGGCATCGACACCGTAGCGACGCACCGGCTGCAACGTGATCTCAGTGGCGAGCTTCGGTTGTCGGATCGCGTCGAGGATGGTTCCCTCGCCACGGATCGCGCGGTACTCCGGGAGCGCGCGTCCCGCCTGACGCATGAACCACACCGGCACGCGCTCGTGCGGTTCGCCGCGACAGGCCGCGAGAAACGGCGGCGTCACGCGGCGCTGGGGTCGCTCACGCCGCGAGGCGCGCGACGAGGTCGGCGGCGGCGGGGTGAGCCAGCCGCTGCACGGTGGTGCTCCGTGCTTGTTGCGCGACAACCGACCGCTTGTCGGGGTCCATCGCGTTGTTGCCCATCACCGCGAGGTCTTCAGCGGTGGGCTCGAGCACGAGCACCGGTGTGCCGCTCGCGCGGATGGCGCGCACTTCGCGTTCGAGCACCCACGATGCCAACGCGCGGCTGCCGATGTTCGGTGACGGCCGTAGCGCGGTCCACGGAGCGGACATGGTGGAGATCACGATCGCAAGATCCAGTTCGAGGCCAGCGAGGACGTCGGCGTTGCTCGGCGAATGCGCGCCGCCGTCGACGTAGGTCTCGCCGTCGATGTCGACGGGTTGCAGGTAACCGGGGATCGCGCACGACGCCTCGATCGCGGTCCCCACGTCGTGCGGCTCGACGTCGTCGCGCCCGAACACGACGCGCTGGCCATCGCGCAATCGAAGGGCGCACACCCAAAGGGAACGCGTGGGCCAGCCGCTGCTGAGCAGAGAGCGGACGCGATCACCGATCGGCGCCGTCGGCACGCTGCCGGCCGGGAGCAGCCCGGCGAGCGCGGCGTGCGGACGAGCCCGCCATGGTGGCAGCAGCGCGGTGGCGGCGAGTTGCGGTGACGCAGGCAGGGGGAGGCCGCGCGGGAAGGGCGGACGGGACGGGATCTCGGTGATCGGGGCGAGGTCGCCGAGGATGCGCGCACCTTCGGCGGAGAGCTCGCCGCTCGTGGCGCGTGCGAACTGGTCGGCGCCCGACAACCCGGCGCGCAACGACGCGCCAGCGATCGACCCCGCGGACGTGCCGACGATGACGTCGGCGTCGCGGGCATCCCAACCGGCTGCTTCGGCGAGGGCGGCCAACGCGCCGGCGTGGTAGGCGCCACCGACAACTCCCCCGGCCCCGAGAACGAGGCCTATCGATCCCACGGATCCATGCTCGCGGCCGCGTCGCCATCGGCGGTAATTCAGACTTTGGTCGAACTCTGGACACCGCCGCCGAAGCAAGGGACCATTGCGGTCATGCGAGTGGACATCTCCGGTCACGGTCACCCCGATCACGATCATGATCACGATCACGAGTTCGGCGCCGGCGCACACCACGCGGAGCCCCACGAGGTCGGGCTGGGCGCCGAAACGCACCTCACGGACCATGCGGGGCACGGACTGTTCGACCACCTCGACGCCCACGCCGCGTCGGCGGCGGCCCTCGGCGGTCACGTGGAGATCGGTCATTTCGACCACGACTTCAACGGCGAGAACACGTTGCACGGCCTCGACGGTCTGCACGACTCGATCCACAACTCGTTGGGGCTGGGCTTCGGCGGCGACGAGCACCACACGCTGCACGAGAGCCTGCACCACGACCCCGCGCACGATCCGCAGCACGCCGCGCACGACGATCCGCAGCATCACGACATCGGGCACATCTTCCACTGACGCGGATGCCGCGGTCGCGCGGCAGAGGGTTGCTGGCCAGCGGTGGCGGGGCCGGTAGGATGGTCTGTTCCCCGGACAAGGACCGCGGACCGCTTGGCCCTTCACCCCGATCTCGAGTCAGAGCAGGCGTACGTCGATTATGCGTACGAGTGCCTTGAGGCAGCTCGTCGCCGCGCTGCGAGTCTCGGGTCGATGGTCGAGGTGGGGCGGGGTGGCACGGAGCAGGCGCGCTTCGAGCGTGACGTCATCTGGGACACGATCGTCGGGCGGCTCCGTGACCTCGAGCTCGGCGACGCGTCACTGGTGTTCGGCCGCATCGACCGCGCGCCGCAACCGCAGCAGGAGCGCGGCGACACCTTCTACATCGGTCGCCTTGCGGTTGCCGACGAAGGCCAGGAGCCTGTGGTCGTCGACTGGCGCGCACCGGTCGCCGAGCCGTTCTACCGGGCGACGGGCCGCGCGCCGATGGGACTCGAGCGGCGCCGTCACTTCGCCGCCCGCGGCCGCCAGCTGCTCGGGATCGAAGACGAGTTCTTCGGTGACGCCGCGGAACGCTTCGGCGCCGCACCCGATGGCACGCCGCTCAACGGCAAGGGCGGCGTGGAGGTCAGCGGTCAGCAGTCGCTGATCGCGTCGCTGGAAACCGCGCGCACCGGGCGCCTCACCGACATCGTCGCGACGATCCAAGGCGAGCAGGACGAGATCATCCGTGCCGAGCTGCCGGGTGTGCTCGTGGTGCAAGGAGGCCCTGGCACCGGCAAGACCGTCGTGGCGCTGCACCGTGCCGCGTATCTGCTCTACACGCACCGCTTCCCGCTCGAAGGTCAGGGCGTACTGGTCGTCGGCCCGAACCGACTGTTCCTCGGCTACATCGAACAGGTGCTGCCGTCGCTCGGCGAGGCCGGGGTCGAGCTGGTCGTGCTCGCCGACCTGCTCGCGGACACCGTGAGCATCCAGGGGAACGACCGCCCGGTCACCGCCCGGATCAAGGGCGACCTGCGCATGGCCAAGCTGCTCGTGAACGCGGTGCGCGATCGGCGCCGGCCGCTTCGCCAGGACCTGCACGTCGGGTACGGCGTCGAGACGTTGCGGCTCTCCGTCGACGACAGCACGGCGATCGTTGCCGACGCTCGGCGTCGCGCCCGCACGCACAACGGCGGGCGGCGGTTCGTCGAGCAGGGGGTGTTCGATGCGCTGGCGCGCTCGAGTCGACTCGAGGCGACATCGTCGGACGTTCGTGATCGGCTGCGGCACGCGCAGCCGGTGCGCGAGGCGCTCGACTGGATGTGGCCCGTGCTCACGCCGTCGCAGCTCTTGCATGATCTGTTCGGTTCGCGAGCGCTGCTGCGGTCTGCGGCGGGTTCTCGCCTGAACGAGTCCGAGGTCGAGGCGCTGTACCGCTCGCGTTCGACGTCGTTCGAGGAGATCGCGTTCACGTCGGATGACGTGCCGCTGCTCGACGAGGCGCGCGCGCTTCTCGGCCCGCGCCCGCGCCGCAAGGGTCGCGCTGCCGAGGACGACGAGGTTCGTACGTACGGGCACATCGTCGTCGACGAGGCCCAGGATCTGTCGCCGATGCAGCTGCGCATGCTGGCGCGGCGTTCGCTGAACGGATCGATGACGATCGTCGGTGACATCGCGCAGGCGACCGGTGCATGGGCGCACGCCAGCTGGGACGAGATTCTGTCGTTGCTCCCTGATCGCCGTCCCGCGCGACGGGCAGAGCTCACGATCGGCTACCGCATCCCCGCGCCGAACATGGAGCTCGCGTCGCGCGTGCTGCGCGTCGCGGCGCCGGATCTCGCGCCGCCTCGATCGATACGTCAGGCCGGGCAGCCGCCGCGGCTCGTGCACGCCGAGTCGATCGACGCCCTCGCGGCAGCGGTGGCGGATGCGACGCAGGTCGAGGTCGACGAGGTCGGGACGGGCAACGTCGGCGTGATCGTCCCGACGTCGCTGGTCGATGCGGTCGCGGGCGGACTCACCGCTGCGGGCATGAGCTTCGGGCTGGCGAGCCGGCACGGACTCGACGAGCGGGTGACGATCGTCCCGATCTCACTGAGCAAAGGCCTCGAGCTCGACGCGACCGTGGTGGTCGAGCCGGCGGCGATCGTCGACGAGGAGGCGCAAGGGCTGCGCGCGCTCTACGTCGCGCTCACCCGTTCGACGAAGCGCCTCGCCCTCGTCCACGCCCGCGCGCTCCCGGACTGCCTCCGCGAGTAGCTCTCACGAAATCCTGTGCACAGGGACACATTTCTGTGTCTGTATGCACAGGATTTGCCTCAGAGCTCGGGGTTGCAGATGCGGCAGGGGGTCAAGGAGCCGGGGGAGCGGACCGCGCGAAGCTCGGCCGCGGCCTTGGTCGCAACCGTCGGACAGTCGGGACGGTGGAACATCGTCCCGGACTTCGTCGCGACGAACGTCGCGGTGCGGGCGATGGTCGGCGTCGACGCTTGGGCGGTGCCCACCGCCTCGAGTCGTTCTTCGAGCCGCAGCATCGCGTCGAGCATCTCGCGCGACGTCGCGAGCATGCGGGCGAGGAAGTACCCGAAGTAGCAGAACCCGCCGGCGATCACGAGGACCACACCCATGAGCCCGCCGGAGATCAGGTAGGGGATCTGCTCGAACAAGCGTGTCGTGTGTGCCGAGCCGTACCACGCCAACAGCACGAGCACCGCACCGAGCGGCATCAGGATCGAACCGACCGTGAGCAGCGTCCGGTCGGTCACCACGAACTTCGTCCGCCGGCGCAGCGCCGTCAGCCGATCGGACAGCGACACGTCGGACGTGTGCTCGATCGGTGACGCGGTGTCGGCCGGTTGCAGGGAGAGATCAGTCATCGCGACGCATGCCTCACGTGGAGTCGAGCGGACAGATGGTGGGGGCGCGGTCGACGATGTCATCGGCGACGCGCCGGAATCCGAAGAACAGCAACCCGGCGCCGAGCACGCCGAGCATCGCCTGACCGCCGAGACCGTTGAAGGTGGCTGCGATCGGGCTCGACTTCACCGCGGCGGCCTTCGGCTTCGTTGCCGCGACCGACGGGCTCGCAGACGTCGCCGGCGACGACGCGATGCCCCCATTGCCGGAGCGACGTGAAGGTGACACGGCCGGCGTCGACACGAACGACGACGGCGTCGACACCACCGGAGTCGAGGCGGTGTCGAATCCAGGTTGCGCGGTGACCGACACCCGCGAGCCGCCGAGCGCGATCACGAACGAGTTCTCGCTCGGGTTGCCCGGCGGCTTCCACAGGACGTACAGCGAACCGGCCGTGTAGCTGGACGTCGGCCCGTCCACCTCCTGTTGCGGCTGCGACACGAAGAACGAGAACCCGCCGTTCTTCAACGCGTTGTTGGCGATCTGGCTCACGACCGCGTTGGCGGGTTGGCCCTGCGATCCGAAGTGCACGCCTCCGTCGTCGACGTACGCGGCTTGCCCACCGATGGACATGCCTTGCACGACCGTCGTGCCGCTCGAGCTCGAGTCGCTCGCGCTGGTCGATGCTGTCGCCGTGCTCACGACGGAGTCGATCTTGATGACGCCGCCGATGTCGATCTTGGTGATCTTGCTCTCTGCCGACGCTTGTCCAGCCGTCTCGTTCAGCACGGACGACGCGATCGTCTCGGCGTTGCCGAAGCTGAATCCTGCTTGACCCGTCGCACCCTTCGTCGTGGCACTCGCGTTCGCGAGGAGCGCGTCGGCGTGTGCCTTCAAGGTCATGGCCTGGCCGTCGAGGGAGGCGTCCGGGGACTGCGTGCCGGTGCGCGCCTCGGCTCGCACGGGGTAGCTGGCGGCGGGAGCTGCTTGCTGGAAGAGCGCGGTGACCGCATCAGGGACGGGCACGCTCGGTCCGCCTGGGACGTCGAGCGACTTGGGGAAGAGCAACACCGCGACACCGTTCGCGTTCGCCTCCGTGGCGCCGGGCCACGCGATGCTCGACAGCCCGTAGCCCAGGCCGCCGGTCGACAGCGCGGACGTGCTGTAGGGCGCTTGCACACCGCCCTCGGGGTGTGCGTTCGCGCTCGGCTCGTCCTCGTACATCTCCCAGCCGGGGGCGGTCGCGGTGATGGTGTAGCTCCCGAACTTGGGACCGCCATCAGGGCTGTCGGCGTGGGCGGCGCCGAACGGATTGGCGATCGCGAGTGCGATCGACGCCGAACCCATCGCCACGAAGTGCCACCGCCGCTTCACGAGGTCACCTCTGCCGCTGCTCCGAAGTACGCGTCCTCGACCGCAGGTGCCACGTCGCGCGCCTCCCCCAACAGTTGGATCTCGCCGTGCGTCATCACGGCGGCGTAGTCCGCGACGCCCAGCGCCGTGTGCGCGAACTGCTCGACGATCAACAGCGCGAATCCCTGCTCGGCCAGATGTGCGACGAGCTCGTACATCTGGGAGACGATCAGCGGCGCGAGCCCCATCGAGATCTCGTCGAGCAGCAACAGCGTCGGCTCCGTCGCGACGGCGCGCGCCATTGCCACCATCTGTTGCTCACCGCCCGACAACGTCCCCGCGATCCGCTGACGCTTGTCGGCGAGCGCGGGGAAGCGGGCCAGCGCTCGTTCCTCGACGTCGTCGGCGTTGACCCCCTCCCGGAACGTCATCATGCGGAGGTTCTCGGCGACGGTCAGGTTCGGGAAGATGCCGCGCCCTTCGGGGATCGTGCACACGCCGAGCCGTGCGATTGCTTCCGGCGATGCGCCGTTCACATGGACGCCCGAGATGTGCACGCAACCTTCCGTTGGCGCCATCTGGCAGCTGGCCACCTTCAGCAACGTGCTCTTGCCCGCGCCGTTGGGGCCGAGCAGCGCGACGACGGTCGCGGGCGGGACGACGAGATCGACGCCGTGCACGACTTCGAT
>DASUCS010000278.1:0-21178 GCA_036275935.1 Acidimicrobiales bacterium | reverse complement strand
GACTTGCGCCCTGGTTGGCGTCGAGACGAGCGGACTTCTTCCTGGCCACCAAGACCGGCGATCGCGATGGCGCCGGCGCGCGAGCGTCGCTCGAACGCTCACTCGAACGGATGGGTGTCGACTCGGTCGACATGATCCAGTTGCACAACCTCGTCGAAGAGGACGAGTGGGCGACGGCGCATGGACCTGGTGGCGCAGTGGAGGCGATGGTGCGGGCGCGCGACGAAGGTCTCACTCGCTTCATCGGCGTCACGGGTCACGGACTCCGCATCGCGTCGATGCATCACCGGAGCCTCGAGCAGTTCGACTTCGACTCGGTGCTGCTGCCGTACAGCTTCGTGCTGCTGCAGGACGACGGCTACCGACGCGACGTCGAGGCACTGCTGGAGCTGTGCGCCGACCGCAACGTCGGTGTTCAGACGATCAAGTCGATCGCGCGGCGCCGATGGGGCGACGACGACGGCCCTCGCTACAGCTGGTACGAGCCGGTCCGCGACGACGCCGCCGTCGACCGCGCTGTCCGGTACGTGCTGGCCAACGATCAGCTCTTCCTCAACACGTCGAGCGACGCGACGATGCTGCGGGCGATCCTCGAAGCCGCAAACGATGCCGAGGGGCCTCCACCCACGACCGACGAGCTGCAACGCGACGTCGACGCGCTGGAGATCACACCGCTCTTCGACGGAGCGGCGCTCGAGCGGATCTGAGCACCACCAGCGAAACTGCGTTGGCTGACCCCGCCGGGGTGGTTCAGCGACGCAAGAACGGTCTCGGCCAGACTGACCGGCGTGCGAGCACAGGAGTGGTTGGAGGCGGGTCAGTTCTTCGGCTGGCGCCCACCCGACGAGGACGGGAACGACACGACGGAGCTCAAGATCTTCCACGCGGAGTTCGGCGATCGTGACGCACCGGTCATCGCGCTCGTGCACGGGTTCCCGACCAGCAGCATCGACTGGTATGACGTCGTCCCGCGACTGACCGCACACCATCGCGTGTGCGTCCTCGACTTCCCCGGCTTCGGGTTCTCCGACAAGCCGAAGGGAGCGCGGTACACGGTCGCCCGTGACGCGTTGCTGCTCGACCACTACCTCCGCGACATCGTCGGCGCCGAGCGTGGCGCGGTGGTCGCGCATGATCGCGGCGACAGCGTTGCGCTGACGTTCGCGGCGCGCTGCCAGGACGGGTCGTCGCCCTTCGACGTGGCCCAGCTGGTGCTGAGCAACGGAAACATCTTCCTGCCACTGTCGAACCTCACACGGTTCCAGCGGCTCGTGCTGCACGCCGACACCGCGCCGGCCGTACTGGAAGCGACCACCCCCGAAGCGCTCGCAGTCGGGATGGGGCAGTCGACGTTCACGCCACCGCGGTCACTCGACGACCCGGCGATCGCCGCGCTCGCGGCGACGTTCGCGCACAACGACGGCACGGCCGTGCTGCACGACACGATCCAGTACCTCGTCGAGCGATCGCAGCACGAGGAGGAGTGGCTCGAAGCGCTCGCCCGGTCGTCCGTTCCCACCACGCTGATCTGGGGACTCCACGACACCGTGTCGCCGCCGCGGGTCGCAACCCACGTGTGGAACGCGCACCTCGCCAGGAAGCCCGGACTCAACGAGCTGTGGTTCCTGCCTCACGCGAACCACTACCTGCAGGAGGACGACTCGGAGGGCTTCGCCGAGATCGTGACCCGCGTCCTCGACGGACGTTCTCCTGAAGCCCCGGGCGCACTGACGGACGACCCGCGTGCACCGATACTCGTCGACCGGTCTCGTTCGCGGCTGCCGTCGGCGATGGACGTGCTCGTCGATCCCGGCGCCTGATCCGCCGTCAGCGCCGATTGCGAAGGAGTTGGTTCACCCGCGCCGCCTGGCGGGTCTGGTGCTCGCGCTCCGCCAGATTCGGCGCGCTGCGGGCCGCGGCTGCGTACAGGCGGGCCGCCGCCTCGAGATCGCCGTTGCGCTCGCGAAGGTGCGCCTCGACGGCATCACGTCGCGGGACGTCATCGGCGACGTCACCGAGGGCGGCCAGGCCGGCGGGCGCACCATCGGCCTCACCAACGGCAACGGCGCGATTGAGCCGCGTGATCGGAGTGTCGGCGAAACGCAGGAGCTCGTCGTACCACTCGACGATCTGCACCCAATCCGTGTCCTCGAAGCGGTCGGCATCGGCGTGCAGCGCGGCGATGGCCGCCTGGGCTTGGTACTCGCCGAGCTGATCACGCGCGAGCGCGGCTTGCAGGATCGCGACTCCCTCGGCGATCAGCGCCGTGTCCCATTGGCTCCGGTCCTGTTCGGCCAGCGGCACGATCGCACCATCGGGTCGGGTGCGGCTGCGACGGCGGGCGTGGTGCAGCAACATGAGCGCGAGCAGCCCCATGATCTCGGCGTCGTCGGCCAACGTCGCCAGTTGCCGAGTGAGCCGGATGGCCTCGGCCGACAGATCGACGTCGCCGGAGTAGCCCTCGTTGAACACGAGGTACAGCACGCGCATCACGGTCCGCACCTCGCCGGGACGGTCGAGACCTGCCTCGTCGATCGTGCGCTTGGCGCGGCTGATCCGCTGCGCCATGGTGCTCTCCGGCACGAGATACGCCTGGGCGATCTGGCGGGTCGTGAGTCCGCCGACGGCTCGCAAGGTGAGCGCGACCGCCGACGAAGGCGTGAGGTCGGGATGCGCGCACAGGAAGTAGAGGTGCAGCGTGTCGTCGCTGCTGGGCACGACGCCGGTTGGGGGATCGTTGTCGAACCGGTCCTCTCGAACGCGCCGCGCCGCGTCCGATCGAGCGATGTCGATGAACGCCCTCCACGCCACGGTGATCAGCCATCCCTCGGGATCGGACGGCGGGTCGGTCGACCACGTCGCCAGCGCCCGGATCAGCGCTTCCTGCACCGCGTCCTCGGCCGTCGCGAAGTCCGCACCGCGACGGACGAGGACGCTCAGCACCTTCGGGACGAGCTCACGAAGCTCGACGCCCTCCACAGTCAGTGCGTGACGTTGGGGGGCGCGGCGAGGAAGGGGCGGACTTCCAGCCACTCGTGGATCGGTTCGCCGCCGGCGCCTGGTGCGGCCGACAACTCACCGGCGAGCTCGATCGCCCGCTCGTAGCTGTCGACGTCGATGATCATCCAGCCGGCGATCAAGTCCTTCGTCTCGGCAAACGGACCATCGGTCACCGGTGGCCGCCCTTCACCGTCAGAGCGGACCCACATGCCGTCGGGCGCGAGTGCCTGCCCGTCGACGAACTCGCCGGTGCCCTCGAGGCGGGCTGCGAAGTCGTTCATGTACTTGATGTGCGCCTCGACCTCGTCGGGCGTCCACTGATCCATCGGCACGTTGTTCGCCGGGGCCGGGGCGCCCCGGTAGTGCTTGAGCAACAGGTACTTGGCCATGGTGTTCTCCTCTGTGTCCGCGGCCCCGCTGGCCGCATTCACCCCAGGGACGGAGCCGACGCCGGCGTCTCGACATCCTCGCCCAACATTTTCGGCGAGTCGGCGAAGGGTGCACCGACCGACGACAATGACCCGATGCCGCAACCTCGCCAGATCGCCCCGCCCACCGGCAAGCTCGGTGTGCTCTTCCCGGGTCTCGGCGCCGTCTCGTCGACACTGATCGCCGGAGTCGAGACCGCCCGCCAGACGGGGGCCGTTCCCCTCGGGTCGGTCTCGCAGATGGCGCACATCCGCCTCGGCGCCCGCGGCGAGGGGCGCAACCCTCTCATCAAGGACTTCGTCCCGTTGGCGTCGCTCGACGACCTCGTGTTCGGCGGATGGGATCCGATCTCGGCCAACGTGCTCGAGGCGGCGCGCACCGCGGGAGTGCTCGAAGAGCGCGACGTCGCGCCGATCTCCTCACAGCTCGAAGGCGTCGTGGCGATGGACGCGGTGTTCGACCGCGACTGGGTCAAGAAGCTCGAAGGCTTCCGTGTCAAGAAGGGCGCGAACAAGATGGAGCTGGCCGAGGCGCTGATGAGCGACATCGAGCAGTTCCGCTCCGAGCACGGCTGCGATCGCCTCGTGATGGTGTGGTGCGGATCGACCGAGGCCTACCGCGAGCCCGGCGCCGTGCACCAGAGCCTCGACGACTTCGAGCGCGGGCTCGCGGCGAACGACGCGGAGATCAGCCCGAGCCAGATCTACACGTACGCCGCGCTGCAGTCACGCGTGCCGTACGCCAACGGCGCGCCGAACCTTTCGTGTGATCTGCCGTGCATGCTCGAGCTCGCGGATCGCAACGAGGTCCCGATCGGCGGCAAGGACTTCAAGACCGGACAGACGTTGATGAAGACGATCCTTGCGCCCGGATTCAAGTCACGCATGCTGGGCATGCGCGGCTGGTACTCGACCAACATCCTCGGCAACCGCGACGGCGAAGTGCTCGACGAACCCGAGAACTTCAAGTCCAAAGAGGTCTCGAAGCTCGGCGTGCTCGACACGATCCTTCAACCAGAGGAGTATCCCGAGCTCTACGGCGAGATCGATCACGTCGTGCGCATCAACTACTACCCACCCCGCGGCGACAACAAGGAAGGGTGGGACAACATCGACATCTTCGGGTGGATGGGCTACCCGATGCAGATCAAGGTGAACTTCCTGTGCCGCGATTCGATTCTCGCCGCGCCGCTCGTGCTCGACCTCGCGTTGTTCTTCGACCTTGCGGCGCGCGCCGGTGAGAAAGGGGTGCAGGAGTGGCTGAGCTTCTACTTCAAGTCGCCACAGACCGCTGATCCTGCGCTCCCTCCCGAGCACGACATCTTCATTCAGCAGACCAAGCTGAAGAACACGTTGCGCGAATGGATGGGGGAAGCGGCCGTGACCCACAGCGAAGCCGGCTGACCCGGAGTCAACGAGTGACTAGAACGGAACGAGATCGCCCCGGCTAATGTCGGACGCAAGTACTGGGGAACAACTCGGGGGTCGGCAATGCGCTGGGGAGCTCGTTGCATTTCGATTGCCGCGGCCATGGCCGTGGGGATGTCGTTCATCGTCGGCGCCGCGCCACCGGCGTCGGCGAGCACGCCGGCCACACTCCAGGCGACGGTGGTTCCCGGGCCGGACTCGGAGCTCTGCCAGCACCACCAGATCGACTACCGAGGCCACGACGAGTCGAACAACGTGACGATTGCCGTCAACGACGCGTGGAAGGACTACTCGGACGAGGCCTACTGCCCCATCCCCGAGCAGGCGATGGCGATCACCGACTCAGGTGCCACCATCGCCGCGGTCGGGCCGTCCTGCACCGCGGCGCTCGCCGTCGGCGAGTGTGACGTCGAGCTCCTCGACAAGGTGGTGGTCAACACCGCCGCAGGGGATGACACCATCCGGATCGGCAACCTGCCCAGCTTCGCCGTCAGCGAGATCTGGGCCGGCGCGGGCAACGACGCCATCCGCACGCTGAACAACGTCAAGGACATCGTCCACTGCGGAGACGGTCACGACGTCGTCATCGCCGATTCGACCGACGAGATCTCGTCGGACTGCGAAGTCGTGCAATTCACCGACTCCGCTCCCTAGCGTCTTCCACGCAGTTTCGGAGCGATGAGTTCGCGTCACGTTGCACGTCTCATCTGACATGAAGATCATCAACTTGGGTGCTGCGGAAGGGTTGCCGCCAGTGAGCTGGGACGGCATCGCCGAGAAGCTCGATTCGGGTTCCGCTCCCGATCCTGCGGCCCACAACGCCAAGACGAAATGGCTCACGACGGTCAATGAAGACGGCAGCCCGCACGTGACTGCGGTGGGCGCGATGTGGGTGGACGACGCGTTCTGGTTCCAGACGGGCTCGGGAACGCGGAAGTGTCGCAACGTCGAGCGTGATCCGCGGTGCTCGATCGCGCTGTCGATCCTCGATGCCGACGTCGTCATCGAGGGTGACGCCGAGCGTGTGACTGACCCGACCCAAGTGGCGCGCATTGCGAAGGCATGGGCCGACGACGGTTGGCCCGCCGAACCGGACCCGAGCGGCACCGGCATCACCGCGCCGTTCAACGCACCATCACAAGGACCGCCCCCGTGGAACGTCTATCGGGTCGAGCCGCGCTCCGCGATCGTGACCCTCGGGGTCGAGCCCGGTGGTCTGACGCGCTTCACGTTCTGACGTTGGCGCGCTACAACGCGCCGGACGCGAGCAGCGCGACGGGATCCTGGACGGCAACGGCGCCGAGATACCCGCCGCCCGCGGCGAGCCCGTCGTGCACGGCGTAGCCCAGTAGCGCCTGCGACTCGGCCGGAAGCGATCGAACGACATCGATCGGTGTCGCCAGGTACTGGTTCTCCTCGGTGCGGAGCCACCCGAGGCAGTAGCTGACGTGCATTCCGCGCCGACGAGTGTCGGTGGTGACGTTGGCGCCGCCACCGTGCAGCGTCGAGCCGAGGTACACGACAGCCGACCCCGCCGCCATCTCGGCCGCGACGAGCTCGGAGTCCTCGGGAATGCGATCTTCGGGCCAGCGGTGGCTGCCTGGAGCGACTCGTGTCGCTCCGTTGTCGGCGGTGAAGTCGACGAGCGCGATCACGGACGCGACCTGCACCTCGGCGTGCGGCCGCGGCAGGTGGATCCACACGAGCTCGTCGCGATGGATCAGCTGTTGCTCGGAACCAGGACCGCGGTCGAGGACGTGCGCGATGTTGAGTTGGTAGGTCGCGCAACTCGGGAGCAGCACGGTGTCGCACACATCCCGGTAGACGGGGTGCGTGAGGATCTCTCTCGCGAACACGCTCGACTTGCCGGCGACGCCGGTGACATCGCGGGTCTCGGCTCCGAAGAACCATTGAACGACGTCGTTGAGGAACTGGCGATCCTTGGCCGGCTTCGCGAGCTCGAGGAATGGATCGATCTCGGCGTTGAAGCGCGAGAGCACGTCGTCATCGAGCAGGTCCTCGACGATCACTGCGCCGTCGCGCTCGAGAGCGGCCACGATCTTCTGATGGTCGGCTGAGGCGGGGATGCGCTCGAGGTCCACGTAGCCAACGGTACGCCACTCGTCGCGGATCAGTACTCGTTCTTGATCACGAAGTACGAACCGCGGATGGTGCCCGCGAGCTTCGACTTCTGCCGCGCGAACTTGAACGAGCCGAGCTCGTCGGGAACGTCCATGCCTTCCGAGAGCTTGAAGCCGACAGCGCGCTTCCCGCTGTCGTCGAGCGCGTACATCACGTTGATCGACAAACCGCTCTCGTAGAAGACGTACGCCATCCGAATGTTCTCCACCTCGAACGCCGTCGCCTCGAGTGGCTTGGACGAGATGACGATGCCGCGTTCTTCCTTCAGGATCCGGTGGACCCAATCGACGGTCGCCTTCGCGGCGCGCGCCGGCTCCACGGTGAACTCGTGGTCGTACTTGTTCTTGAAGTAGCGCGCCTCGTTGGCCCTCAGGCCGGCGAGGGCCTCGGCGACCGGAGAGGACTCCAGCCCGGCAGTCGAGACGGTCGTGAAGTCCACGGCATAGGTGTTGGCGGTCATCGCATTTCCTCACTTTGAGAGTAGAACTATCGTTTTGAGAGTGGTACTCTCACACCCATGAAGGGCGATGTCAAGGGGCCGCACGGAGCGGCGGCGGCTCCGCCTCAGGCCCGTACGCGACGTACCCGGTCGGCCGTCGTGGACTCAGCGCGCGCGCTGTTCTCCGAGCGGGGCTACGCCGCGACCACCATCGAGGCCATCAGCGAGCGTTCCGACACCCCACAGGCGACGATCTACCGGCTGTTCGGCTCGAAACTCGGGATCGTCAAAGCAGTGATCGACGTCTCCATCGTGGGCGACGACGAAGCGATCGCGATGGCGGATCGCCCGCAGGTTCGAGACCTCCTCGGCGAACGAGATCCTTCGACGCGTCTGAATCGGTTCGCCGCGCTGCTTCGGGATGTGATGGCGCGCACCGCGCCGGTCCATCGCCTGCTGTCGGATGCTGCTCGATCCGACCAGGACGCCGCCGCGCTGCTCGACGAGATCGCGCGACAACGACAGGACGGTCAGCAGCGCATCGCGCACTCGCTGGCGCGCTCACGCGCGTTGCGGCCGGGACTCCGAGAGCGCGACGCCGCGGACATCATCCACGCGCTCGCGTCACCCGAGGTGTACCGACTCCTCGTCGACGATCGCGGTTGGAGTGGCGAGCGCTACGAGAAGTGGATCGCGGCGATCCTCAGCGACCAGCTCCTCGCCTAGCCCCACGCCGCTCGGGTTGCAGTTACTTCGGCGCGAATCGCTGGCCTGCATCGAGGCGAATGCAGCCGCCGTTGAGCATCGCGGTCTCCACGATCGCGACGACCAGGCGTCCGTACTCCTCCGGACGGCCCATCCGCTTCGGGAACGCCGCGTCCTTCGTGAGTGCCTCTGCGAAGTTGTCGGGGATGCCCTTCGTGATGCCGGTGCTGAAGAGGCTGGGCGCGATGGCAACGACCCGAATGCCGAGGCTGCCGAGATCGCGAGCCATCGTCAGCGTCATGCCGGCGATCCCCGCCTTCGCTGCGGTGTACGCGACCTGACCGATCTGGCCTTCGAATGCGGCGATCGAGGCCGTGTCGATGATGACCCCGCGCTCGTCGTCTTCGGGCTCGTTCTTCGACATGTGGAAAGCCTGCAGCCGATTGAGGTTGAAGGTCCCGATCAAGTTCAGGTCGATCACCCGCTGGAATTCGGCCAGCGGATGGGGGCCCTCCTTGGAGAGCGTCCGCCGTGCACCACCACCGCCAGCGGTGTTCACCGCGATGTGCAACCCCCCGAGAGCCTCAACCGCTTCGGCGAGCACATGCTCGACGCCTTCGAAGTCGGTGACGTCGATCGGATGGAACGAGCCCGACAGGGACGAGGCGACCTCCGCTCCCGCCGACTGCGGCAGGTCGAGGATCGCAACGGAGGCACCGCGCTCCGCGAGCATCTCCGCTGACGCGCGCGCCATGCCCGACGCGCCGCCGACGATGACTGCCTTCTTGCCCTTGATCTCCATGTGTCTCCCCTTGTTGAGTTGTCAGCGACCGCGCCAGACGGGGTCGCGCTTTTCGATGAACGCAGTCGCGCCCTCTTTGGCGTCTTCGCTGTTGAAGACCTTGGGCTGCCACTCGGCGTGCTTCTCACGCGCCTTCGCCACGTCGAGGACGGCGAGTCGCATCAACTCCTTCGTCGCCTGAAGCCCGAGCGGCCCGTTGCGGGCGATGCGCTCCGCGAGTTCGACCGCCGCATCCAGCACACGATCCGCCGGCACGACCAGGTTGACCAATCCGAGGGAGTACGCCCGCTCGGCCGTGATGTTGTCACCCGTCAAACCCATCTCGAGCGCGACCGCGAGAGGGATGCGCGTGCTCAAGTAGACGCCTCCGCCTGCCGGGAACAGCGAGCGCTTGACCTCGGGCAGCCCGAACTTGGCATCCTCCGATGCGACGGCGAGGTCGCAATTGAGCAACAGCTCGAAGCCGCCCGCGACCGCGGTGGCCTGCGCGGCGGCGACGATCGGAATCGACAGGTCCCCGCTCATGAACCGTCCGAATGTCGGCATGCCGGCTTGCTGCTCGGGCGTCGGGTTCGATCCGCCCTGCGCGAACGCGCGCAGGTCCATGCCGGCGCAGAACGCGCGATCGCCGGTTCCCGTCAACACGACGGCGCGGATGCCGTCATCGGATTCCGCGGCGTCGAAGCCGTTCCCGAGCTCGCCCATCAGCTCCGGGCTCAAGGCGTTTCGCGCCTCGGGACGGTTCATCCGCAGGACGAGCACGGCCCCCCGCTGCTCGCGCACGACCACGTTCTCGGACTCGCTCATCCGAGAGTGTGTACTCAAGAACCGGCGGACGGTTCTAGTCGGACGCGGAGCCCTGCGTTGTGGCAGGGCGAGGTGCAGCACGTGCCGTGCCGATCGGATCTCCGGTGTTTCGCACGCGATGCTAGAAACCACTTCTCGCAGCGGGACCAGTCCGAGGAGGGCAGTCGTGAGCGCGATCACCGAGGGCGACGTCAAGGAGCGCACACAGGCCGTCATCGACGATGTCGGCATCGACGCCGATGAGGTGACGTTCCGCGGCGCCCTGTGGGATGCCGGGCTGGCACGCGTCCAATATCCCGTCGGCAAGGGCGGGCTCGAGATCTCTCCGAAGTTCCAAGGCATCGTCGACGACGTCATCCGTTCGGCTGGCCGCGCGTTCAACGCCCTCGCGGTCAACACGATCGGCATCGGGATGGGTCTACCGACGGTCCTCACGTTCGGGACCGAAGCGCACCACGAGAAGTACCTCAAGCGGATCTTCACGGGTGAGGACATCTGGTGCCAGATGTTCAGTGAGCCGAGTCACGGCTCCGACGTCGCGGGATTGTCCAGCCGGGCCGTGCGCGACGGCGACGAGTGGATCGTCAACGGGCAGAAGGTGTGGACGAGCGTCGCCCATCTCGCGAGCTACGGCATGCTCCTCGTCCGCACGAACCCCGACGTACCGAAGCACAAGGGCTTGTCGTACTTCATCCTCGACATGCACGCGCCCGGTGTCGAGATCCGACCGCTGTACCAGATCACCGGGGACGCCGAGTTCAACGAGGTCTTCTTCAACGACGTGCGCGTGCCGCACTCCGATCTGCTGGGCGAGGTCGGCGACGGATGGCGCGTGGCCACGACGACGCTCATGAACGAGCGCGTGGCGCTCGGCGGCTCGACCGCGCCGCGCGGATCCGGGACGATCGCCTCGCTCATGAAGCTCTGGGCCGAGCGAGCGCCCGCGATGAGCAGCGCATCCCGGGCCGTCATGCAGGACAGGGTGATGCAACTCTGGACCGAGTCCGAAGTCGGCCGGCTGACTGCGATCCGCGCCCGCTCGAACGCGACGGTGGGAAACCCGGGTCCCGAGGGTTCGGTCGGCAAGCTCGCCTCGGCCGAGCTGAACCAGAAGATCTGGAACACGTGCATCGAACTGCTCGGCGGCGACGGGATGCTCCACGAACCGGGCTACCCGTTGAAACGAGTAGAAGGGGCGTGCGGCTACTCGCGGTCGAAATACACGATCTCGAAGTCGTTCCTCCGCTCGCAGGCCAAAACGATCGAGGGCGGAACGTCCGACATCATGCGCAACATCCTGGGCGAGCGAGTCCTCGGGCTGCCTGGCGATGTTCGTGTCGACAAGGACGTGGCGTGGAAGGACATCCCGACCTGATTCTCCCGGTCTGACCGCCGGGGCGTCAGCCTTTGCCGGCCCAGAAGTCGGTGAGCGCCGCGGCGCCGCGGGCTGGGTCCTGCAACATCCACCAGTGCCCGAGCCCGTCGAGGCGGGCCACCCTGGCACCGACCCGATCGGCGGCCTCCGTGGCCATCTGCGGTCCACCGGTGTACGGGTCCTCGGTCGGCACGATCGCCAGTGCAGGTCGCCGCTCGGCCGCCGCCAGCTCTTCACCCCATCGGCGCATCGCCGGCTGCGCGGCCGACCGGTACAAGTCGAGGATGCAGCGCGCCATGGCGTCGTCCATCGCGACCGCGCATGCCTCGGACGCCGGACCGTCCATCCCGAGCGATTGGAAGAAGGCAGCCCTGTCCTCGAGAGACCCGCTCGTCATCCCCGCCACCGCCTCCTCGCCGGCGCCGGGCGTCTGCCAGATCTGCGCCATGTCGTGCCACACGTAGTCGGGGTGCATGCAGCCGACGATGTCGCTCGCCCACGACCGCAGGAGGTCGGGACGGGTCGCCGCGACTCGCTGCACGTGCCCGCCGCCCCAGTCGTGGCCGACGAGGTCGACCCCGCCTCCCAACCGCACCAACTCGCCGACGAGCCAGTCGCGGTAGTCGTCGGAGGTTGCGCCGAAACCGGCGGGAACCGGCGCGCCGAACCCCGGCGGCGAGAGGGCGACGACGTCGTCGCGACCGAGCTCGGCGATGAGCCGGTCCCAGATAGCCGCCGCTTCAGGATTGCCGTGCACGAGAGCCACCGTCACGAGCCGAAGCCTAAGACCGGCGGTCTCGCCGTGTGCGCGGCGCCGACGCGATCACGACCGGGATGCTCGATCTCGTGGTCACTCAGCGAACGGAGCGTCGCGGAGAAGCCGTCGGGAGAAGCGCGATGACAACCACGTTCACCCATGCGCGCAGGAAGCGGTCGTCATCGAGGTCGAGCGGCGCCGAGCCGAACGTCCAAATTGTTCGGCGCAGCGCGACCAATGGAGCGAGGAACGCCACGGCAGTGGCGTCCGGGTCCTCGATCCAGGGGGCGACGGCGGTGATCAATCCGGATGCGGCGCGATAGCTCAGGTCGACGGCCCGCTCCTTCACCTCACTCGTGAGCTGGCCGAGACGACCACCGTCGTGCTCGAGCACACGCGTCAGCGCTTCCAGCCGATCCATCTCAGCAAGGAACATTCGTGCCAGCCCTTCGACGATCGGTCGGAGACCGTCGGGCGTCATCTCGATCTCGGCGAGCTCGAGCTCGCCCACGGTCCGCGCCAGCGACTCCGCATCGGCAAGGTGCTCACGCACCGCCTCCTCCAGCAGGTCGTGCTTGTTCGCGAAGTGCTTGTACATGGCGCCTCGTCGCGGCTGGAGCCCGACCGCTTCTTCGATGTCTGCGACGGAGGTGGCGCCGAAGCCCCGTTCGGCAAACAGCGCCATCCCGGCTTCGAGGAGCCGTTGGCGTGTGTCGGTCCTACGTGCCATAGTTTCAAAGGTAATCGCTCTATTACCAAAGGAGCAGTGATGTCGGCGACGCCAACCGGCCCACGTTTTGTGGACGCGACACGGCCCCCCGGCCTCTTCCGGCGCTTCTACGCCGTCGTGACCCAGACCCGTCCACTGCTCTGGTTCTCGCGTCACGTGATGTGGAAGCTGGACCCGGTGCTGCTCCGGCTCACCCGCGGTCGTGTCGCCGGTCCGCTGATCTTCCCCACCGCCGTGCTCGAAACGCGAGGAGCCCGCACCGGCGAGCTGCGGCGCAACGCGGTGATCTACTGGAACGACGGCGACCGCATCACGATCGCCGCGTCGCAGGCCGGCATGCCGCGCAACCCCAGCTGGTACTACAACCTCCTCGCCAACCCGGACGTCACTTTCGGCGGTGCGCCGATGACCGCCGTTGTCGTCGAGGACGGCGACCGCGACCGGCTGTGGGCGCTCGGGGACAACGTCTTCCCTTCGTTCGCGACCTACCGCGAGCGCGCCGCATCCGCGGGGCGTTCGATCCCGCTCATTCAACTTCTGCGCCGCGACTGGGTACCTACTGATCGACCGGTTGGCGGATCAGCGTCTTGAGCTTCGCGGGCGCGGCTCGACGGGGATCACCGAGATAGATCTCGTGGTGCTTGCCGCGCAGGCGGCAGTTCTGTTCGTCGATGAACTTGTGCAACGCGGCAATCGTCGGTTGCTCCTCGGCATAGGGGCCGAGGTGCATGACCTGCGCGGCGCGGCCCTCTGCGAACCGTTCCACTCGCACCTCCCCGAGAGGGATGCCGGGTTTCTTCGCTGCCGCTGCGTTCAAGCTGTCGGCGACGAGATCAGGCGGAACGCCGTCGGGTAGGCGGATCATCAACGTCCATGACCATGCGTCCTTTGTCGCTGCGGCAAAGTTCTCGGCCTCGGCACCCCACCACAGGCCTTCCAACGGGGCGACCCGCTCGTTGCGCCCCGTCGCCTTCTTCAGCGCGAACTTGATCGTGTACGCAGCGGAGTACAGCGCTTGGACCCCCAACGCGAACCTCTCGGACGTGTTCGGGTCGCCGTGCCCATCGATCATGAGAAACGTCGCCTCGGGCACATCGACGAGCTCCGGCGCACTCGGTCGTGCCCGGTACAGCTGCCCGTGCGCGGATGCTGCGACCGTCTGGTGACTCATTCGCGCGCCTCCTTCGCCGCAGTCCATGGTGACCTCACGTCGCGCTGCGGGCCAGAGGCGTTCGTCCCGACGATCATGCGCTCCATCGGCGAGTGCTGGCGTCGGCGCAGTCGAACGGTCCTCGCTAGGGTCCGCGCATGCGCGTTGTGGTGTTGGGTGCCGGATTCGGTGGGCTCGAGCTCACGACCACGCTGTCCGAGGAATTCGGCGACGCGGTCGAGGTGGTGCTCATCGATCGCGAGGACGGGTTCATCTTCGGATTCTCCAAGCTCGACGTCATGTTCGGCCGAGCCCTTCCGGACGCCGTGTTCCATGCCTACGCCGACTTCGTGAAGCGAGGCGTACAGGTCGTGAAGGCCGAGATCACCGCCATCGATCCCGAGGCGCGGCGGGTCGAAACGTCGGCCGGAACCTTCGACGCTGACTACCTGGTCCTCGCCCTCGGCGCCGACGTCGACCCCTCGGCGACGCCCGGTCTCATCGACGGTGGCCACGAGTTCTACACAGCCGAAGCCGCCGTCGCGCTCCGTGACGTCATCGCCAACTTCGAGGGCGGACGGGTGATCGTGTGCGTCACCTCGGTGCCCTACAAGTGCCCGCCCGCGCCGAGCGAGACCGTCGTCTTGATGCACGAGTTCTTGACGGAGCGTGGACTGCGCGGCCGATCAGAGATCGCCTTGGTGACGCCGCAGCCCGCACCGATCCCGCCCGCGCCGGAGGCATCCGCCGCCATCCGTGCCGCCTTCGAGGAGCGCGGCATCACGTTCCACCCCAACATGGTCCTGCGGTCGCTCGACCCGGCGCGCAACACAGCGGTCTTCGGCGACGGCACCGAGATGCCGTACGACTTGTTCCTCGGTGTGCCTGTCCACCGCGCGCCCAAGGTCGTGGTCGACGCCGGGCTCACCGTCGACGGGTGGGTGCCGGCCGATCTCCGCACACTCGAGACGTCCTTTCCGGGCGTGTTCGCCATCGGCGACGTCAACGGCGCCGGCATGCCCAAAGCCGGTGTCTTCGCGGAGCGTCAGGGCGAACTGGCCGCACGGCGCATCGCCGCTCTCATCCGGGCCGAGACGGGCGGTCCTGAATACGACGGCCGCGGGCTCTGCTATCTCGAACTGGGCAGCACCGGGGTCGGCCGCATCAACGTCGAGTTCGTTCCGGGCACAGGCCCCGTCGGCCGGTTCGACATGCCCTCTCCGGAGGCGGCCACCGACAAGGCCGAGTTCGGCGCCATCCGCGCCCGCCGCTGGTTCACAGCCGGTTAGCGAGTACGACGAGATGATCGTCGTCGTACTCGAGCGCACCTGACCTACTCACGTCGGGGCGTGTCGTCCGCCTTCGAGCCATCGTCGCAACATCGGATCGAGCGTGGCGGCCGCCTCGTCGTAGAGCGCGAGATCGTCATCGGTGAGGACACCACGCCACCGTCCGTTGTCGCCCTTGAAGAAGAAGCGCGCCGCGCCGCCTTCGAATGCGAGCGCCATCGGGTCATCCGTGCCGTGCGCCTCAGCGCGCATCGCATCGAGTCCGACGGACTCGAGGATCGCGGGCCACGCGTCGTCGGCGATCTCGATGCCGAGGAAGTCGGCGATGCGCTGGATCTCCACCTGCGGATTCGCCTTGAGATCGCCGAAGTGCACGAACAACACGTTCGGAAGATCACGAACGGCCCACCACGTGGACAGGTGATGATGATGCGACCAGTACGGCCACCCGTCGGGTTCCCACTCGAACCAGCCTTCGCGGATCCAGCGAGGCCAGAGCTCGCGGGGCGATGCCGGTGCGCGCGGGAATTCCGGGCCCGGGCGCGCCTCGTCGTTGAGCACCTGCAGCATGAGGTCGGTGTAGGCCGAGTAGTGGTTGAACAGTGACATGAAGACATCGCGAGTGTCTCGACCGACCACCAGGTACTTGGCCTGCGGGAAGAATCGAAGACCATCGGCAGCGAGGTGGCTCTTGAGGAATCGGCGATGCTGCTGCGCCTCCACGACCTCCAGGATCGGCTCGATCGGTCCTTGGAACCGCGCGTCGATCCACGGCGACACCTGGCCGACCGATGCGTACATCGGACCCGGGCCGAGGACGAGAGCGGCGACGATGCGCTGCGTCCATGTCGTACCCGCCTTGTAGGCGGTAGTGATGACGATGTCGTCGTCGCGCGCACGGAAGCTGTCCCAACGCGTGCTGTCGAGATGGTGGTTGCGATACTCCCGCGTCCGCTCGGGAGGACTCGTCATCGGCCAGATCATCGCGCGCGTTCGCGCTCGCGGGACTCTCGAAAAGGCGTGGTGCGTGGCTCGCGCTGCTCGCTTACGCGGCCTCGGCAGCGAGCGCTGCTGGGAACAGCACGTTGTTCTCGAGATGGATGTGACGGTGCGTGTCGGCCTCGAGCGCGGCGAGCCGCTCGTACAGCGATCGGTAGCTCGCGCACGCGTCGTCCGGGACGGCATGGTCGCGGGTCACGGCACGTAGCTCGACGAGGAGCTCACCGCAACGGTCGTGCTCGCGGCTCATCATTCGGACCGGGTTCGCCACGGTGCCGAACGGAAACTCGCGAGCGCCGCCGGCCAGGGCGCGGATCGCGGGAAACAGCACACGCTCTTCTTTGAGGAGGTGCGGTTCGAGCTCGGTGCGCAGCTCGGCGACAAGCCGATGTACGTCGGCGAGCTCGGGATGGCGTTTCCGGTGGACGTCGCACACCTTTGCGGCCAGCGCGTCGAGAGCGGGCAGCTCGTCGTGCAGATAGCGATGGTGCGTCGTCTCGATGAAATCGGTCAGCGCCGCCGGCTCGGTCGGGTACTCCGGGTGCTCGCCCGCGGCACCAGCTGCGCCGATGTCCTCGAGCTGGGTCGCGACCATCGCGGCGTCGAGACCGGCGGCAACGCAGGCCTCCCCGAGGCTGCGGTGGCCGTGGCAGCAGTAGTCGAGACCGACGCGGTCGAAGGCCGCGGCGCGGCCGGGGACCTCGGCCACGAGCTCGCCGAGGGTGCGGGTCGTGATGTCGAACATCGGAGTCTCCTCTCTTCGTCTCCGATCAGCGTACGCCATATTTCTATTGAAACCTAGAAATATAGTGTACGATGACTGCAGCCGCCGAAGCCCGCCAGTTATCGAGCATCTCGGCGCCGACTGTCGCCTGGAGGAGGTGGGTGCGAGTGTGTGATCACTGCGGCTGCCGATCCTTCGCCGAGATCGCGGAGCTCACCGCGGAACACGAACGCATCCTGGAACTCGCCTGGCGCGTCGCCGAGCACGACGACGCAGCCGCTCGCGCCGCGCTGCTCCCCCTGCTCGCCGAGCATGTCGCGAAGGAAGAACAGGGCCTGTACCCACAGCTCGTGGATGCCGGTGACCTCGATTCCCAAGTCCTCGCGGTGCTCGAAGCCGAACACAGGAACATCGACGCGCAGGCCGCCGGGCCGGGCTGGAACCGTCGCGCCTACTACGAGCTCGCCGCCCACATCGAACAAGAGGAGATGGAGCTGTTCCCCGCGGCCATGTTCAGCTTCGACGACGACGACTGGGCAGCGCTCGCCGATACCCACCGCCGACTCAGCCGCGTGTAGGTCCCGAATGCTAGCTTGCTAGCATCACGGCATGGGCGGCGAATCCGTGAAGCAGTTCAACGTCTACTTGCCGGTCGAGCTGATCAAGCGCGTCAAGCATCACGCCGTCGAGACCGGCCAGTCGCTCTCCGCGCTCGTCAGTGACGCGCTGGAGTCGTACCTGCACGATGGAAAGGAAGATTGACATGACCACGACTGGCGTACAGGCCGTCTTCCTCACCACCCACAACTGGGGCAAGGCAGCGAAGTTCTTCCCGGCCCTCGGCTACGAGCTCGAGTTCGAAACAGACCACCAATCCGGCCAGCTGCGCAACGGCGACAGCCCCTACCTCTTCATCGCCGAGGTGCCCCAGGATCAGCCAACCGACATGCAGCTGGTGCTGCACGTTCCCGAAGCGCCGTCGCTCGCCCTCGACCCCGCTGTCGACATCGTCAAAGGCTTCGAGCCGACGCACTGGGGCTCGCAACAGATGATCGTGCGCGACCCGGACGGCCGAAGCTGGAGCCTCGAGGCGCCGGCGGGATCGTGAACGCAGCACCCGACAGCAGTGCCGTACGCACTGCGCTCTGGCGGGCACTGCACATCGAGCTCGACGCCGAACCGCACCTCATCCACGATCCGATCGGTCTCGCCCTCGCCGCGCCCGACGACGACTGGCGGGACCGCCCGGACATGCACCCGTTCGGAACGGCGCCGTATCGCGCTGCGATCGTCGCCCGAACCCGCTTCGTCGAAGACCTCATCGTCGACGCGGGCGTCAACCAATACGTCCTGCTCGGCGCCGGCCTCGACACCTACGCGCAACGTCACGCCGCTGACCCATCGCCAGTGCAGGTGTTCGAGATCGACCAACCGGCACCGCAGGCGTGGAAGCGCCAGCGTCTCGACGAGCTCGGCTACGGCGTCCCCGATCACCTCCACCTCGTCCCCGTCGACTTCGAGTCCGACCACGACTGGTGGCAACGACTCCTCGATGGCGGCTTCGATGCCTCCGTACCGGCGGTTGTGTCATCGAGTGGCGTGTCGATGTACATCACCAAAGATGCCACCGAAGCAACGCTGTCGCGCCTCGCGCACCTTGCGCCTGGGTCGATCGTCGCCATGACGTTCATGCTCCCGCTCGACCTCGTTGACGAAGCCGACCGCGCCGGGCTCGCCAACGCCGCACGTGGTGCACAGGCGTCGAGCACACCGTGGATCAGCTTCTACACGCCAGATGAGGTCCTCACGATCGCGACGCACGCGGGGTTCCGCGACGTCCGACAGGTGCCGACGGCCGAGATCGCCGACCGGTACCTCACCGAACGAACAGACGGCCTACGAGGTGCATCCGGCGAAAGCGTCCTCCTCGCCCGGACTTGAACTGCTCGCAACCGGATCGCACCCGCCATCGAGCTCCCCTACCACAAGCCGTGAATCGGTCCCACCAGGAAGAACGCAATGAAGCCGATGGTGTTGTTGAACCCATGGGCGAGAACCGACGCCCACAACGTCTTGTATCGATAGCGAAGAACGCTCCAGGCGATGCCGTCGATGGTGACGATGAGCATGCCGATGAGACCTTGTTCGCTGTGCACCCGTCCGAACAGCAGCGACGACAACAGCACTGTTGCGACGAGCGCAGCTGCGCTAATGCCGAACAGTTGGCGCATGCGTGTCTGTAGGTAGCCGCGGTACGCCAGCTCCTCGATCACGGCAGCGACCGTCCACCCCAGCAGCAGCAACCCGATGAGCATCCCGACGTTGCCCTGAAGATCCTTGAAGTCGCTGAGGTCCTGCTCCTTGCCGGAGACATGGTTCGCAATCGGCATCGTCACACCGAGCTGGAACACGGACCACACGACCGCGAAGGCGAGCATCTTCGGGATGAGCCGATGGTCGTCTGGCCGGTGAAAGCCAAGCGATGACCAGTGGGCGCGGCGAAGCGCCAGCGAGACGGCTGCCATCACCAGCAGAACGAGCGACGGGACGGCGAGGTCAGCGATGATCGCCGCGGACGCGGCGACGACCTCGATCGCGATGATCGCGATCCACAGTCGACGATGCTTCGTCGCGGGTTCGGCGAGCTCCTCGGGCGTCAGGTAGTGCGATGGCTCCATGAGCGTCGTCAGAGCTGCGGTCGTTCGGGCGTGCTGCAGAACGTCTCCCTCCTGCCACACGTCCATCGCCGCTTCACGCCGTGGACGCACGGCGTCCTACGGTCAGATTGAACTCAGGCCAAGGTCGCGCGGTAGGGACAAAGGACCCATCGCCGTCGCAGCGACTCGGGTACACGCGACGCACGCCGCCGGCGAGATCTTGATCGGTTCGTTCCCGGCTCGATTGCGGCACACCACAGCACGATGCCGACCGCCTACGAAACTCGCGTGTAGGTGGCCGCGAGGTCGTCTTGCCAGGTGATCTCGTCGTAGGAGAGTTCGACCTTCGCTGACATCACTTGATGGTCATCCTCGAAGGTGTACGTGACGCGTTGGGAGAACGGGGCGTCGCTCGACGCGAACGAAGCCGCGGACGAGTTGCGATCCATCGTGATGATCCACCCGTCGTCGGTCACCGTCACTTCGAAGAGCCTCTGGACGCCACGGGCGTCGAAGTAGTGCATCCGGAGGCCGTCGGAGCCGCCGATGATCGAAATCGCGTCCGGGATGTCGGGATGCTCGCAGTGCGATCGGAAGATCAAGAATTGCTCGCCGTCGAGCCACTCGATCTCGCTCGATCCCAGAAGCACCGTGTTGGGGATTGCCGGGTGGATCGCTTCGGACGACCACCGCCCGACGAGGCGCCGGCCAAGCCGTTTGAGATCCGCGCTCATGGCGAACGCTCGAGCACTCGCGGCCGGTACTCGACGAGTTGGATCCCGCCGTCGAAGGTCCGGCTGTCGATCATCTCGAGCGCGACGTCGGGGTAACCGTCGTAGATGCGCTCGGATCCGGTGACCCCCGTGATCACCGGGAACATCACGACCCGGAACCGATCCACGAGTCCGGCTCCAAGCAGCGATCGGCTCAAGCTCAGGCTGCCGATCGTGCTCAAGATGCCCACGCCGTCCTCCTTCATCGCTCGAACGGCATCGACCGCGTCACCCCGCACGAGCGTGCTGTTCGCCCAAGCGAGCGGGTCGTCGAGCGACGACGAGAACACCACCTTGGACGCGGCGGTCAGACCACCGACTGACTCCTGTTCATCGGCGCTGAACTCCTCGGTCCCCTCGGGCATGTCGCCCGCGGCGAAGCCGGACATCAGGCGGTACGTGTTCGCTCCCATCAGGTAGGTGACCTCGGGCTGTTCCTCGAGCCACGCGAGGTATTCGGGTCCCTGCAAGCCCCACCAGCCGGGCCAGCCCTCCCCGGACGCGTAGCCGTCGAGGGAGGTGATGAAGTCAACGAGCAGCTCTCGCACGGACGTCTCCTTGTTCACAGCGCATGCCTTGGTCTCCGGTCAGCGTGGGTGGTCGTCGCTGCAGAGGTGGACGGCGACGAGCGGGACGATTCATCGGTCGGCCGGCGTCCGGTGACACAACGCCGGGTGTGGGGGTCGTCCGCCGCCTCAGAACCGGTGACGCGTTTGGCTGAAGGTGCCTTTGCCGAAGGCGAGCACCTTCTGCGGTCTGACGCTGAACACCAATGCCTCACGGCCGAGTCCCGCGGCGCCGCCGCCCGCTTCGGTACGGCCGCGCAATGCACCGTCGACGACGTCGTACTGCCATTGACCGTCCCACTTGTCGGCCCACGCGTCGGCGAGCCGGCCAAGCAGCGCCTCGTCGGTCGTCCGCAGAGCTTGACCTTCGATGACAACGTCAAGGCCGTGGTCCCACGTGTTGCATC
>DASUCS010000277.1:0-16195 GCA_036275935.1 Acidimicrobiales bacterium | reverse complement strand
GGCGTGTCGTTGTTGATGTGGATGTACCAGTACTCCCAGCCCTCGCCGTCGCGCAGCACCAGCATGTTGCCGCCGTTGCTCTCCGCGCCCGCGCCTGCCGTCTTCACATACGTGACGACGCCGTCGCGCGCCGCGACCTCTCGCTCGAGCTTCGTGCCCATGAGGTCTTGGCCTTGATGCGTGTGGCCACCGGCGCGAGGGGCTCCGAAGGTGTCCGTGTACGACACCGGTCCGTCGACGGGGAAGTGGATCGGTCGGACGGCGTCAGCCTGTGCGGCCTGCGGCGCAATGACCACCAAGCCCGCCGCGACGGCGAGGCAGAGAACGATGTTGCGTACAACGGACATCCGAACAATCTCGGAGAATTCGCCCGTTCACTTGAATCGACGTCGTGGATCAGACGAATCGGCGGACCGCCAGCCAGTACGCGCGGAGCACGCGATCGAACGGCTGCGCCCAGGAGGGGGGCGGCGCGTTGCCGGGATCGAGATGTTCCGCGAACTTGCGCACGAGCGTGTGGTCGCGGACGGACCGTGCCGCTTGAACCTCGTAGCGCCGCGCCGCGATGTCCGATCGGTGGCGCCACAGCCACCGCCATCCCGCGACCTTCTGACGACCCCAACCCTGCGCGAACGCGGTTGCAGTCATCGCCAGCTCGACCGCGACGAGGGCAGGGGCGACGAGCGCGAGCAGTCGCGTGCTGAAGCAGATCAGCACCAGCAGCAAGCGGTTTCGTTCTGCCAGGTAGAGCTTCGTGTCGTGGCGAGAGAACTCGTACCGGTGGAGCACCACCGCGCGGGGTACGTACCGGATGGTCCAGCCCCGCTGCCAGCAGCGCAGGCTCAGATCAGCGTCCTCGTAGTACGCGAAGTACTGCTCGTCGAACCCGCCCAGCGCATCCCAGACCTCGCGGCGGATCGCCATCAGCGCACCGCTGGCCGCGAACGCATCGCGTTCTTCCGCATGAGCGGACGCGAGCTCGTTGAAGCTCCCCGACCAGCTGAACCCGGTGAAATGGATGGCATTGCCCGCAGAGTTGAGCGAGTCCGGCGCGTCCGCCAACCGCACGCTGGCGGTCGCGATGCCGACCTCGGGGCGCTGCGCGACCTGCACGAGCGCGGCCAGCGCCGTGGGCTCGACGATGGCGTCGGTGTTCAGCAACACGATCGTCTCGCCGCGCGCGTGCTGCACCCCAAGGTTGCAGCCACCGGCGAATCCGAGGTTCTCGAGAGGTGACACGACGGTGACGTGCTCGCGGCGCGACGCTCGCTCGACGCCGCTGTCGGTACAGCCGTTGTCGACCAGGATCACCTCGACGTCAACGCCGTCCGACGCGAGCGCGGCATCGACGGCGCGTTCCAGCCAGTCCTCCGCTCCGTACGCCACCATCACGACGGACACGGTTTCCACGGCCCGAGAACACTAACGTTGTGGTCCTGACCGGACTGCTCGTTGTCATCCCCGCGCTGAACGAGGAGGCGACCGTCGCAGCGGTCGTCCGAGCTGCTCGCGGGTCACTCGGCGCCGACGTCTTGGTGGTCGACGATGGCTCGAGCGACCGAACCGCCGAGATCGCACAGGCAGCGGGTGCGTGGGTCCTGTCGCACCCCTTCAACCTCGGCGTCGGTGCCGCACTGCGCAGCGGGTTTCGCTACGCGGCCGAGCGCGGCTATCCGACCGTGCTCCAGCTCGATGCCGACGGACAACACGACCCGGCCTTCGCCGCCGCGCTGTTCGCGCCACTCGAGGACGGTGCCGATCTCGTGGTGGGTTCGAGGTTCGCGGCCGGCTTCGAAGTCGGACGGGCGCGCCGAACGTGCATGCGCTGGCTCGCCCGCATCGTGTCTCGACGTGCCCACGTCGCCATCACGGACACGACGAGCGGCTTTCGCGCCTTCGGGAAGCGGGCAGTCGAGCGCTTCGCGGAGTCGTATCCGACCGAGTACTTGTCGGACACCGTCGAAGCGCTGCTCCTCGCGGCCGCGTGGCAGCTCGACATCCGCGAAGTGCCGGTCGAGATGCGGCCGCGGCAGGGTGGGCACCCGTCGACGGGATCGGTGAAGAGCCTGTACCACCTGATCCGCCTCGTGCTCGTGATCGCGCTCGACCGCGTGCGACTTCCAATCGACCACAGGAGCAAGTGACGTGTCGAAGCTTCAGTTCTTCCTGCTGCTCGTGGCGATCGCACAGCTCGTCTTCGTGTTCGAGTTCGTGCGTCGACGCAAGTTGCTCGAGAGCTTCGCGCTGCTCTGGATGACAGTCGGCCTCGGAGGCGTCGCGCTGGTCGTGCTCCGTCCAGTCATCGACGACCTCGCGGACGCGGTCGGGATCGCGTACGGCGCCAGCCTCGTGCTCGCGCTCGGCATCGCGTTCCTCTTGCTCGTCTGCATGAGCCTCTCGCTACACGTCTCGAAGCTGGAGAGCCGAGTCGAGGTGCTGGCCGCCGAGGTCGCGTTCCTGCGCGGCGTCCGCGAACCAGTCGCCCAGGATGACTGACGGGATCAGGCCGGGTAGTCGCCGACCTCGAGATCGGACATCGAGACGGGCCAGTCGACGCGCGACTCGCCGACCTTGCGCATCAGTGCGTTGCTGGTGAAGTAGGCACGCTGCTGCTCGATGCGCCACACCGCGGGATGTGACGACAGTGCGATCATCTCCGCCGGTTCACCCAGCGCAGCTTCGACCACCTCGAATCCAGTCGCTCGGTTGAACAGGCACTTCCACGCCTCGTCCGAGAATCGCCAGAAGTCCCACGGCGGATCGTGCAACGGGAAGCTCTGGTGGGTTCCAACGAACACGATGCCACCCTCGTTCAGCACTTGGTTGATCGAGACCGCGACCTTCCACGGCATCGCAAGGTGCTCGAACACCGAGATGGAGAACACCGCGTCGAACTTCTGGTCACCGAGCGCGGCGCGCAGGTCGTGGGCGTCGGCGACGACGTCGACGTTCGGGCCCTCCTTCACGTCGACGCCGACGTACTCAGTGTCGTCAGGCAAGAAGTGCCGGTACGTGTTGCCGGACCGCGCGCGCGATCCGATCTCCAGCACCCGCGGCGCACTCATCTTCTTCAGTGCCTCGAGGAAGTCGTAGAAGACTGCACCACTGGGGTCGTGTTGCAGTGAGCGGGCGCCCGGGTTCGGCTCGGAGAACAGCTCGCCGCTCTCCATCCGGAACGCCAGCGGAATGCACGTCGCGCTCTGTTCCTCTGGGATCAGCACCTCGACCGACTGCGACAGACGCGGTTCGAGCGGGATCTCCATCCGCCGGTTGCTGAAGTAGAGGATCAGATGTGTCGGGAGGCCGCGTTCGCGTGGCTCGACCTCGAATCGCATCCGCAGGATGGTGTGCCACACGGTCCATTGCAGGACTTCGAATCCGATGACGTCGTCGGTGATGCGGGGCACGTCGTCGGGATCTGGCAGCGGTTCGGGCTCCGCGACCACGTCCTCGACGTCGACGGGTTCCGGTTCGGGCAGTTCCGGTTCGGATTCGATCCCGGGCGGCCGCAGCCGGCGCGCGACGGACGAGACCCAGGACTTCATGTCTCTCGAACACTACGCGGTGTTCCTGTGTGGGTGAACCGTCCGCGTACTGTCGCCGCATGCGAATTCGAGACGCGGTGCGACAGCCCGCCGCGCGCGTCTCGCTCATCACCTTCGCAGCCCTCGTCATCGTGCTCACTGCATGGAACTTGGCGTCGCCGCCGGGAAGCGGCCCCGACGAGGCGCCGCACGTGGTGCGGGCTGCGAGCATCGCTCGTGGGCAGCTGGTGGGCGACACCGACACCATCGAAGGGGGCGGAAGCAGGGTGGTCCGGGCGCCGCAGGTGATCGCGTCGCTCAATCAGTTGCCGTCGTGCTGGCGTGGCCACGTCGACACGAGCGCCGGCTGCATGACCGCCTTCGTCGGACCGACTGCGCTCGTCGACGTACGCACGCCGGCAGGCGCGGCCCCGCCCGCGTACTACCTGATCCCCGCACTCGGGCTCGAGCTCAAGATGTCGAGCGGGGGCGTGCTGCTCGGTCGAGAGCTCTCGGCGATCGTGTGCGCCGCACTCATCTCGTTCGCGGTAGGACTGATCCGACTCGTGCGACCACGACCGTTCGTGTTGGCCGCAGTGTTCATCTCGTTGACGCCGACGATGTTGTTCATCAGTTCCGTCGTGAATCCCAGTGCGCTCGAGATCTCGTCCGCGCTTCTCCTGTGGGCGGCGGTGCTGTTGCTCGCGACCGAGCCGTTGTCGTCACCGCACCGCAAGTCGCTGGTGTGGTCGACCGCGATCGCCGGAAGCATCTTCGTGCTGTCGCGGCAACTCTCACCCTTGTGGCTCGTGTTGGTGGCGATCACGTTCGTCGTCGTCGCGGGATGGCGCACTGCGTGGAATGTCGTGCGCTCGCGCGAAGGCATCGCTGCATCGATCGTGCTCGGCCTCGCCAGCCTGGTCGCCGTTGCGTGGCTCCAGGTCGAGGCGCCGTTGAAGAGCCAGAACGGGCTCGCCAAGAAAATGGACAGGTGGACGGCGCTGTCCCACGCAACCGGCAACGTGGGCTACGTGTACCAGACCGCCGTGACCGGGATCGGCTGGCTCGACTTCAAGATCCCTCAGGGTGCGCTCGTCACGTACTCGATCGCGGCGGGGGCACTGCTGCTCATCGGCGCGGCCGCGGCGCGCGGCCGCCTGCGCTGGGCGATGTTGCTGATCGCGATCGCAACGATCGTGCTGCCGATCCTCATCGAAGCCTCGCAGTACGAGCGGCTCGGGCAGACCTGGCAAGGCCGGTACAGCTGGCCACTGGCGGTCGGTGTCCTCCTGATGTGCGGGATCGCGCTCGATCGCTCCGAGTTGGCCACCAGCCGCACGATGCTGACGGTGACGCGTGCGCTGCTCTGGCTCGTCGCCTTCGCCAACGCTCTCACCTTCTACTTCGCGCTGCGGCGGTACGAGGTGGGCGTCCACGGAGTCGTGTGGTTCCTCGGTGACATCCAGTGGGATCCGCCAGTGTCCGCCGCGGTGATCCTCGTCATTGGGCTCGTGGGCATCGTCGGCCTGTTCGTGTTCGCCGACCGCCTCGTTCTACGGTTGTTCGGCTGTGACGAACGCCGGGGAGACCGATCAGTGAGCGCCAGCGCGTGAAGAAGATGCGACCCGGGGTCGTCTCGGTCGTGATCATCGACTTCAACGGCGTCGACGACACGATCACCTGCCTGAACGGACTGAGCGATCTCGACTGGCGGGCCGACCGACTCGAGGTCGTCGTCGTCGAGACGGGTTCGAGTGAGAGTGCGGCCGCCATCAGCGCCGCCCATCCGGATGCGAAGGTCGTCGACGCTCGCGCCAACCTCGGGTTCGCAGGAGGCTGCAACCGGGGCGCCGCAGAGGCGTCGGGGGAGTACGTCGCGTTCCTCAACAACGATGCGCGCCCGCACCCGCGCTGGTTGTCGGCCGCGATCTCCACCCTCGAGGACGAGCCGAGCATCGGTTGCGTCGCGAGCAAGGTGCTCGACTGGGACGGCAACGTCATCGACTTCGTCTCCGCGGCCGCGGCGTTCTACGGCCACGGCTTCAAGCTTCATGTGGGCGAGCCCGATTCGTCGTTGTACGACGATGACATCGATCTGCTCTTCGCCAGCGGCGCCGCAGCAGTGATGCGTACTGATGTCTTCCGCTCGGTCGGAGGCTTCGACGATCGCTACTTCATGTTCTTCGAGGACGTCGACCTCGGATGGCGGCTCTGGCTGCTGGGTTATCGCGTGCGGTACGTCGCGGACTCGCTCGTGTACCACCGACACCACGCAACCGCGGGGAAGCTCGGCCCAGGCCGGGAGCAGTACCTCCTCGAACGCAACGCGCTCTACACGATCTACAAGAACTACGACGACCGGAACCTCGCCACGGTTCTCCCCGCCGCCCTCGCGCTCGCGATTCGGCGCGGCACGGTGCTCGGGGGCGCGGACACCACGGCGCTCGATACCGCACGTGTGCCGCCGGCGCCCGACGAGCCTGTGGACGTGGTGGTGTCGAAGCAGACCCTCGCACCCGTGTATGCCGTCGACGAGTTCGTGTCCGCGCTGCCGAGCCTCGAGGCGACGCGCGAAGAGCTCCAGTCCCGCCGCAAGCGCACGGATCAGGAGATCCTGCGCATGTTCCGGCTGCCGTTGCATCCGAACATCGGCGAACCTCGCTTCGTCGAGGGCTTCAACGCCACCGTCGACGCGCTGGGAGTTGCCGAGGTGTTCGCCGAGCGTCGGCGCATCGTCATCGCCACTGGCGACGTGCTGCGGCCGCAGATGGCCGGCCCGGCGATCCGGGCGTGGCAGCTCGCGCTCGCGCTCTCCCGGGAGCACGAGGTCCGTCTCGTCACCACGCAGACGCAGGAGTGCGAGCTCAGCCATCCCGACTTCGTCATCGAGCGTGCGGCTCCCGACGACATCGTTCGACTCGAAGAGTGGTGCGACGTCTTCATCTTCCAGGGCTTCCTGATGCACCAGCACCCGATCCTGCGGGTGTCGAACAAGGTCATCGTCGTCGACGTCTACGACCCGTTCCATCTCGAGCAGCTCGAGCAAGCGCGCGACCTCGGCGAGCAACGGCGGCGTGAGGTCGTGCGGTCGTCGACGGATGTGTTGAACGAGCAACTGGCGCGTGGCGACTACTTCATGTGCGCGAGCACGAAGCAGCGCGACTTCTGGTTGGGGCAACTGGCGGCCGTCGGTCGTGTCAATCCGCTGAACTACGACGCCAGCGAAAGCCTCGACTCGTTGATCACGGTCGTCCCCTTCGGGGTCGCGGACTCGCCGCCGGTCAAGACCGCCCCTGCGATCAAGGGCGTCGTGCCCGGCATCGGTCCCGACGACAAGGTCATCCTCTGGGGCGGCGGCATCTACAACTGGTTCGACCCACTCACGCTGCTGCGGGCGGTCGACAAGCTCCGCCGCCGGCTGCCCGAGGTCCGCCTCTACTTCCTCGGCATGCGTCACCCGAACCCGGACGTGCCCGAGATGCGTATGGCGGTCGACACGCTCGCGCTGGCCGACACGCTGGGACTCACCGGTACGCATGCGTTCTTCAACGACGGCTGGGTCGCGTACGACGAACGGCAGAACTTCCTGCTCGAAGCCGACATCGGCGTGAGCACCCACCTCGACCACGTCGAGACGGCGTTCTCCTTCCGCACGCGCATCCTCGACTACTTCTGGGCATCGCTGCCGGTCGTGGCGACCAACGGCGACGCACTCGCCGCGATGATCGAATCGGAGGGCGCAGGGTTGACGGTGCCCCCCGGCGACGTCGACGCGTTGGAGGAGGCCCTGTTCCGGCTGCTCGACGACGGCGCCCTGGCCGCCAGCGCACGCGAGGCGTCTGGCCGACTCGCCACGAAGATGCGATGGTCCGAAGCCGTCCGCCCGCTGGTCGAGTTCTGCCGCACCCCGCAACGCGCGCCCGACCTCTTGGATCCGTCAGTCGCCGATGCGATCCTGTCGCCCTCCGCCGGAAGTGCGCTCGGCCGGATGGGTTGGCGGCAGGACCTGCGCATCATTCGCGCCCTTTTGTCCGAGGGTGGACCGGTTCTGGTGTTCCAGAAGGCGATGGGGCGGATCTCGCGGCGTCGTGCCGCGCGCGCTGGCAGTCACTAATCGTCATCCAAGCGCAACCCTTTTCCTCATCCCGGCGGTAACACTGCCGTCAGTAGGGGCGAGTGAGGACCGGGAGAAATGTCGTGAACAAGTTGCGCTGGCGAAGCTGCGCCGCGCTGTTCGCGGCCTTTGCCACCGCCGTTCCGTTGCTCTTCGCGACGCCGGCGGGCGCGGCAACGACGACCGATGTCGTCGTCACGTTCACGACCGCGCAGGCCGCGAACCGAGTCGACGGTGACCGCATCGCGCCGACCGTCGTCAGCCTCCAGGCCGACCACGCGTCCATCGATGCCCTCGAGCAGTCTCCCGGCGTGATCGCGGTCGAGCCCGATGTCACGTTCCACGCCACCGATCTCGCCACCCAGCCCACCGACCCGTGCTTCAGCGGACCGGCCTCGTGTGCCGGACTCGACGCCTGGCAGTTCGACGATCTCGGCGTTTCCGCCCTCTGGGCCCGCACGCACGGAGCGAGTGCGACCATCGCCATCGTCGACGGGGGCGTCGACCAGACCGTTCCCGACATCGCCGACAAGCTCGTGGCACCGGAGATCGACCTGAGTCAGGCGAAGGACGGCCCCTCCGACCACGGCACCGCCGTCGCCGCGCTCGCTGCCGGAGCGATGGACAACGAGAGCGCATCGGGCGGGATCGGCTGGGAGAGCCGACTCTTGTCCATCAAGGTGTTGGACCGCAGCGGGACCGGCAAGCTCTCGGCCGTCGCCGCCGGTGTCGTGCAAGCAACGGACCTCGGTGCGCAGGTCATCAACCTCTCGTTGAGCGGACAGTTCACGACCGCGCTCGCCGCCGCGGTGCAGTACGCGATCGATCACGGCGTCGTCGTCGTCGCCGCGGCCGGCAACGACGGGACCGACACCCCGACGGTGAGCCTGCCGAGCGGAACCGTCGACGGTGGCTACCCGGCGCGGTATCCGGGCGTGGTCGCGGTCGGCGCGATCGCGCGAGATCACTCGATCGCACCGTTCTCCGACTTCGGTCAGTGGGTGGACGTCTTCGCCCCCGGCGTCGACTTGCCCGCGCCCGTCGTGGGCGGCGGGCTCGAAGCCTTCTCCGGTACGTCGGCCGCGGCGCCATTGGTGTCCGGCATCGCTGCGCTGGTGGCGTCATCCGCGCCGGGCACGACCTCCGCGGCCATGACCTCGCTCTTGCGCTCCAGCGGAGTCGCAATCGACGGACGAGCAGGTGCCGTTCGCGTGAACCCCGCTGCGCTGGCGACGGACGACGCGCTCTTCACGGATGGACCGAACAGCCCCGTCGGCGTGATCGACGGCGTGGGCGTCGCCCCCGGTGGTTCGGTGCTGACTGGTTGGACGGTCGATCCGAACGCGCACGACAGCCTCGACGTCCACACGTACGTCGACGGCGTGTTCGCGGGGATCACCCACGCAACCGAGTCGCGTCCTGACGTCGCGGCCGCGGTTCCACTGTTCGGCGCGGCGCACGGCTTCACCGTGCAGCTGCAGCTCCCGGTCGGATCGCACAACGTCTGCGTGTACGGCATCAACGTCGGTGCCGGCACGAACGCGCTGATCAAGTGCGTGACGATGACCGTGTCCAACGCGCCGTTCGGTGCGCTCGACGGCACTGCCCGGGCGGCAGGCGTCGCGACCGTCAGCGGCTGGGTGATCGACCCGACGACGGTCGCTGCCGCGCGTGTCCGGGTCACGGTGGACGGCGCCCTGGTCGTGACGCAACCGGCAACCGATCCTCGTCCCGACCTACCGGCGTTCTTCCCCCTCTTCGGAGCGAACCACGGCTATCTGATCGCTGCGGCGGTCCCGCCCGGTCCGCACACCATCTGTGTCGTGGCTCTCGGCAGCCCTGGTGCGCCGTCGACCGGCTTGGGTTGCCGCTCGATCTGATCGGCCAACCACGGCCCAAGTAGATTGGCCAGTCGCCGTGGCCATCAGTCGAACGTCGTTGTGGACGGAATACAAGTCGGCCCGGGAGCTGACGCTGAACCTGACCCTTCGTGAGCTGAAGGGCAAGTACAAGCGATCGGTACTCGGATGGACATGGTCGCTGCTCAACCCGCTGGCCACGATCGCCATCTTCTCGATCGTGTTCAAGTACTTCCTCCGGATCCAAGCGCCGGCGGGGGACCCGAGCGGGCTCAAGAACTTCGCACTGTTCCTCGTTGCGGCTCTGCTGCCGTGGAACTACCTCAACAACGGGCTCATGGGCTCGATGGGTGCGCTCGTCGGCAACGCCAACCTCGTGAAGAAGGTGTACTTCCCGCGCGAGGCGCTCGTGGTCTCGAACGTCGCGTCGTGGGCGTACTCGTTGCTGATCGAGTTCGGCGTCGCCGTCGTGATCTATTTGGTGTTCGGCAACATGGTGTTGCCGTGGCTGCCCGCCGTGCTCCTGCTCATCGCGATCCAGTCCATCTTCGTCTTGGGGCTCGGACTGCTGTTGAGCGTGCTGAACGTGTACTTCCGTGACGTGCAGCACCTCATCACGATCCTCCTGCTGGTGTGGTTCTACGCGACACCCATCGTGTATCCGATCTCGTACGTCATCGACGCCGACAACAAGCATCCCGAGTTGTTCGGCCACGGGATTCCGCTTCTGTTTCTGTACAAGTTGAATCCAATGGTTCGGCTCGTCGAGGCCTATCGCGACGTGCTGTACGACCTCCGGTTCCCACCGTTGTTCGATCTCGTGTATGTGACGGCGTTCGGGATCGCCACGCTCGTCGTCGGGTTGTGGGCCTTCCGTCGCCTGCAGGGCCGGCTCGCGGAGGAGCTGTGACGAACGCTTCCGCCGCGGTCTCGGTTTCCGACGTGTCGAAACGCTTCCGCCTCTACCACGAGCGCAACCAATCGGTGAAGGCGGCGATCCTGCGGCGCGGTCGCGCCAGGTACGACGAGTTCTGGGCACTGCGGAACGTGTCGCTCGACATCCCTCACGGCACCACCTACGGCCTCATCGGCGAGAACGGCTCGGGCAAGTCGACGTTGCTCAAGTGCATGGCGCGCATCTTGAGCCCCGACGAGGGCGAGGTGTCCACCGACGGCAAGGTTTCGGCGTTGCTCGAGCTCGGCGCCGGTTTCCATCCCGAGCTGTCCGGGCGGGACAACATCTTCTTGAACGGATCCATCCTCGGACTCTCGAAGGCCGAGCTGGAAGCGAAGTTCGACGACATCGTGAGCTTCGCGGGGCTCGAGGACTTCGTCGACACGCCCGTGAAGAACTACTCGTCCGGCATGTACGTCCGCCTCGGCTTCTCCGTCGCGATCAACGTCGACCCGGACATCCTCCTTGTTGACGAGGTGCTGGCGGTGGGTGACGAGCAGTTCCAGCGCAAGTGCAGCGAGAAGTTCGCCGACCTGAAGGACCGCGGCAAGACGATCGTGATCGTGTCGCACGCACTCGGCATGGTGCGCGAGCTGTGCGACGAGGTCGCGTTGCTCGAGCACGGCCACTTGCGCGCCGTCGGATCGCCACGTGAGGTGATCGAGGGGTACCTCGACGTCGTCCACGACCTCCAGGGGGCGGAGGGCGAACCGTTGCTGGCGCGTGGCGCGAGCGACGGACGAATCCAGTCGATCGCAGTGCTCGACGGCGCGGGGCGACCGGTGTCACGGCTGCGCACCGGCGACTCGGTGATCTTCCGCATCCACTACCGCGCCGACGAGCCCGTGCACCGTCCCGTGTTCGGTATCGCCATCGATCGCAGTGACGGGGTGTTGGTGACCGGACCGACGACGCGTGACAGCCACATCAACACCGACGTGATCAACGGCGAAGGGCATGTCGACTTCAAAGTCGACTCGCTCCCGCTGCTTCCGGGCTCCTACGAGATCGGCGCGTCCCTCTTCGACCTCACCCGCTCGCGGGGATTCGATCGTCGCACGCGCATCCTCAAGTTCGACGTCGACCCCGGCCGCCCGCACGAGCACGACGGCATCGTCACCCTCGGCGGCTCCTGGTCCGGCGCTGTCTTCGAGCAACCCGTCTCCCGCTGACCCCGCCCCCAGGCCCGCAGCTCCAACTGTCGCATCTCCCACCCACATTGGAGTCTGAGCCACAGTTCTTGTGGCTCAGCCGCGCGGAAATGGACTCAGGGGTTCTTCTGTGGATGGTCAGCCACGGGATCTGTAGCCCAGAGCGCGAAGAAGTCCGAGGATCTCCGATGCCACACCGCCAGGATCGCGACTGACCTCGTCCCACGTGTAATGCGGAACGGTCCAACCATCCTGCAGAAGGAGCCGGCCGCGCGCCGCGTCGTAGCGGAGTGAGTCGCGCGACCGGCGCTTGTCGTACCCGTCGAGTTCGATGGCGAGTTTCACGGACGGGTAGGCGAAGTCGATTCTGACCTTCCGTCCGCGCACCATCACCTCCCACTGGTACTCGTACGGTGGCAACTGGCGACCGACCCCGTGGTGGAAACGCAGCTCCAGGATCGAGTCCGCGGGACGATCGCCGATCATCACGAGGTCGAGCGCATCCCGGGCGGTACGGATGCCATTTCTCCCCGGCCGAGCCAGGCGGCTGATGGTCGTACCCACGGCGGACGGTTCGAACAGCTTCAGTTGACGAGCCCTGACGAAGACGTCGGCGAGGTCCATCGGATCCAACCACGCGCCCAAGTCGACCGCCGTGATCAACGGCTTCGTGACGGGGATGCCCTGCCGAACCATGACGTGGTCGGCGCAGAGGTCGCTCGAGCGCCGGACAACGGCGCCCTTGACCCGCGCCCACTTCCGCAACGGAACCACCACATGCGGCACGGCAGGGTGTTCATCGAGCAACTGCCACATCACGGCCGCAGACGGCCCCCACGCGCTTGCCCCTCGGCCCGCTGCCGTGATCGCCACCATGAGGTCTTGCTCCGGTGTGCGCGGCAGCGCCGGGTCCACGAACACGTTCTGGTGGACTCGGACAAGCACCTTCGTCTCGCACGCGTAGTCGCGCTGCCGCTTCGTCAGGCGTAGCTGTTGGCCGGTTGCCACGCCGTGTGGACGGGTGGCGCGACGGATCTCCGCAAGAACCGCGGGCGTGGCCATGTGCCTTCTCCCCATGTACCGAGCTCTACGAGGGGAAAGCGGCACGACCGTAGAGGGCAATCGCCCCACCGACAAGGTTCGCCGCGTATTCGCGCGCTGAGCCACAGGTCTCGTGGCTTCGCCTACAGATTCACTCGCGCTCCCAGCACTCCGCGCGTCTCAGCCACAAGATCTGTGCCTCACACTCCAATGTGGGTGCGACGACGTCGTGGCTCAAGGGAGGGGAGGGGTGGGGCGGGGGGTGCGGATCTCGGCGAGTCGGGCGGTGATCATCTGGCCGCAGCGCTCGGGGCTGTGCATCGTTGCCATGTCACGGCGGGCGAGCGCGCTTCGCCGCGCCACCTCGTCTGGGTCGGCCACCACCTGACGCATCGCAGCGGCCGCGGCGGTGAGGTCGGGGTCGGCCCACTCGGCACCCGCGGGGTACGGAAGCGCGTCCGGTCCCACCGTCGTCATGTCGTACGGGACGAGCCAGCTGTTCGCCTCGTTCATGAAGGTGAGGTTGCCGGACCAACCCGTTGCGATCGCGGGCTTGCCGAGCGCCATGCAGTACGCCGGCCCCAAACCGAACCCTTCGGAGCGGTGCAGCGAGACGAAGCAATCCGTGGCGAGCATCAACCCGTTCTGCTCGTGTTCGGACACGTAGCTCTCGAGCAGCAGCACATGCGGATGACGCCGCGCCTCGAGCCGCAGCTGCTCTCGATACGCCATGCGCTTGTCGCCGTTGATGCTCTTGAGCACGAGCATCGGGCCGTCGTCGGGACCGAACGCGTCGACGAATGCGCGTAGCACGCCCATCGGGTTCTTGCGCTCGAACGTGCTCAGGTAGTCGAAGCTGTTCACGAACAGGAAGCGGTCCTCCGGCAGCCCGAGCTCGGCTCTCGACGCGCCCGACGACGGTGCGATGACTGGCAGCGGAACGAGTCGCACCGGCTTGTCGGTGTACGCGCGAAACACATCGCGACAGAACTCGCTCGCCACCCAGATCTCGTCGACCATGTCGAGGCCGGTCCGCATCGCGTCCGTGATCTGTGGGCTCTCCCAGAACCAGAACCCGATCACGTAGCGGTCGCGGAACAACGCCGGACCGACCTCGCGCGAGAACACCGCGAACTGATCCGCAGTGACGCACGCCAACGTGACGTCGTAAGGGGCATCGTTCGGTGCTGTGAGCGTGACGTCGATCGACTCCTCGTTCTGCGTGCCGGAGGCGGCGACCAAGGCACAGGGGATCGATGCGGCGTCCAGTCCGAGTTTGATCGCGCGAGCGGCTTCACCGAGCCCGAGCACCGCGCGCAGATAGCCGGCGAGGTTCACCCCTTCCTCGTCTGGCGCGGCGCGCGCGAACTCGCTCGCCGCTTCCGGCACCAACACGGCGGGGATGCTCGCCTCGTGTTCGCCGTGCACGCGCGCCCAGTCGAGGAACGCATCGCTGTGCACTCCGCCAGGATCCGGGAAGACAACGCGAAGGTCCGCTCGCTCGAACCACACCTGCATCAGGTATCGAGATGGACGCGGCGCGGTCGACGGCACTTCCGGTGAACGCAACCAGTCGAGCAACGCGCTCGAGTCCTCGCCGAACGGAATCGGTGGACGATGACCTGACTTCAGCGCCATTCGAAACACGCGACGCATTCGTTCATCGACGGGCGTGCCGTCACCGAGCGCCGTCCATCCATAGGGGAGCGCAGCAGCATTCGCCCACCTGGCATCGACGAGTCGCTCGTGATACTCGGCGCACAACAACGCGAGCGCGTCGTTCTCGCTGAGCAGGTGTCGCGGCCGAGCCCCGATGGTGACGTCGAGCAGGTGTGGTTGCCCGGGGTCGTAACCCCGGAAGTGGAACGACCGCAGCGGCCCACCGTTGACGCGACGTCCGCGCTGCAACGCTCGCTCGTGGAGGTTCCAGTCCGCGACCTGCACGCCCACGTCATGCACGATGGTCGTGGGGAAGGTCACAGGAACTGGGTCGAGCCACCGCTGGTCGGCCCAGGCCAGGTTCTGTGGCTCGAAGACGCAGTCGAGGTACAGATGCGCCGACCAGTAGTCGAGGAAGGCCCGAGCGTCCGGTCCGACCGCCACCAGTCCGCTGTCGAACGTGCCTCGTCCGAGCAGGTCGTACACGCCGGGTGACCGGCCATCGTCGGGGTAGGGCGTGGTCGCGTGCGGCACCAGCACGACAGCGTCGGGCTGTGACGGTGTCAGGGCGGCATCGAGCGGGGCGTACACTGCGACTTCTGGCGCGAGAAACACCGCCGGCGTACCGAGCGTCTCGACCAGATGCCGAAGCGCGTAGGGCTTGAGCGCCCGGATGAGTTCTGCCTCGTGATAGATGAACGCCATGTCGAGGAACTGCCCGACGTCGATCGGAAGGTCCTCGGGGCGCACGATGGTGAGGTCAGCGATCAGCGCGTCGTGACCGTCGAGCCCGGCCGCGGCGTCGACGACGACGGTGACGAAACTCGCGCCCGGATGCTGCTGCTGGAACGAGCGCGCCAACACGCGCGCGAATGGCAGTTGTCGGCGCGAGACGATGGTGCAGGCGTTCATGGGGAGTCCCGTCGGACGTCGATGCCCGCGGACCCTATCTTCGAAGGCCGACCCGGCCGGGCACCGGATCCGCTCCCATGGTGGTACCGGGGTGCACTCGTCGTGTTGCTGGCACTGGTCGCTGCGCTCGCGGTCACGGGCACCGCGCTGGCGATGCTCGGTTGGTTCACCGCGCTGGCGCTCGTCCTCACCGCGACACCGCTTGCGTACGTCTTGGTGCGCGCGTGGCGCCCCGTGCTCGCCCGTGCCGACAACCCGCGCGGCGTGCGCCCTGCGGCGATCGCGCTGGCGATCGTCGTGTGCTTCGTCGGTGTGCAGATGCGCGAGGCCACCGAGCACGTGATCGTCGACCGAGATCCCGGCGTCTACCTGACGACCGGGTTGTCGGTGGCGCGCACGGGTTCATTGCTCGTTGATCCGCAGTCGGCTGCGTTCGGATCTCCGCCTCCGGCCCACGTGCACTTCGACTCGCCCGGCTACTACAAGGGCGCACCGAACAATCAGCTCTACCCACAGTTCCTTCACGTCCTGCCGGTGCTGATCGCGATCGGCGAAGGACTCGGCGGTCCCGCAGGAGCGGTGAAGGTTCCGCCCTTGCTCGAAGGCATCGCGCTGCTCGCGATCTATGCGTTCGCCACACGGTTCCTGCGCCCTGTGCTCGCGCTCGCGGTGCTCGTTCTGGCCGCCCTCAACCTGACGACGATCGTCTTCTCACGCGATGCGTACACCGAGCCGCTGACGCAGTTGCTGCTGTTCGGCGCGTTGTGGACGCTGTGGCCCGCGCGCAAGCGATTGTCGCCGGGCCTCGGTACGGCAGCAGGGTTTCTGTTCGGTGTGTGCGTGATGACGCGCATCGACGCGATCGTGTACCTGATCCCGATCGTGGCGTGGGGCTTCTTCGAGCTGCGCCGCGACTGGAACGCGCGGCGGTGGCTCGGCCCCGCGGCGCTGGGCGCAGCCATCCCTTGTGTCCTCGCCAT
>DASUCS010000276.1:0-2938 GCA_036275935.1 Acidimicrobiales bacterium | reverse complement strand
CAGCCACGGTCCCGCGGCCGAGATGTGGTCGGTGGTGCACTTGCCTTTGGCTTTCAGCAACACCGGCAGATCCAGGTAGTCCTGGCCATCCCACGCCCCGAACGGCTCCAACAACTGCAACCGCTCCGAATCCGGCGCGACGGCGACGTTGATCTTCGAGCGGTCGTCGGGGGGCGCGATGAAGCCGGACTCGCCCGGGTCGAAGCCGCGCGACGGGAGATCCTCGCCGACCGGCGGATCGAGCCGGATGCCGTCGATCTCATCGGTGAGCGGGTTGAACTCGAGCGTTCCGGCGAGGGCGTAGGCGATGACCATGTCCGGTGAGGTCACGAACGCCTTCGTGTTCGCGTTGCCGTCGTTGCGCTTCGGGAAGTTGCGGTTGTAGCTGTTGACGATCGTGTTGACGACCGACGGGTCGAGGTCCGTGCGGTCCCACTGACCGATGCACGGTCCGCACGCATTCGCCAGCACCGTGCCGCCGATCGCCTCGAGATCCGCGAGCAAGCCGTCGCGCTCGATGGTCGCCCGCACCTGCTCCGACCCGGGCGTGATGAGCAACTGCGTCTTGGCACGCAACCCTTTGGCGGAGGCCTGACGGGCAATGGACGCAGCGCGGGTGATGTCCTCGTACGACGAGTTCGTGCACGACCCGACGAGCGCAGAGCTCACCTTCACCGGGACGTCGTTGGCGCGCGCCCATGCGCCGACCTCGGCAACCTCGTGGGCGAGGTCGGGTGAGTCGGGCCCGTTGATCAGTGGCTGCAACGTGGACAGATCGATCTCGATCACGCGATCGAAGAACCTCTCGGGATCCAGTTCGATCTCGGGATCGGCTCGCAGGTGATTTGCGTGCGCGTCGGCGGCGTCGGCGATCGCCTCGCGCCCGGTCGCCTTGAGGTACGCGCCCATGTTCACGTCGTACGGGAACAGCGACGTGGTGGCGCCGATCTCGGCGCCCATGTTGCAGATGGTGCCCTTTCCGGTCGCGGTGATCGTGTCGGCACCGGGGCCGAAGTACTCGACGATCGCGCCCGTGCCGCCGCTCACCGTCAGCACCTCGGCGACCTTGAGGATGACGTCCTTCGGCGCGCTCCACCCGGACAACTCGCCCGTCAGGTGCACGCCGATCAGCTTCGGCCAACGCACGTTGAACGGGAAGCCCGTCATCACGTCGACCGCGTCGGCCCCTCCGACGCCGATGGCCACCATGCCCAGCCCACCCGCGTTCGGGGTGTGGCTGTCGGTACCGATCATCATCCCGCCCGGGAACGCGTAGTTCTCCAGCACAACCTGGTGGATGATCCCCGACCCCGGTTTCCAGAACCCGATGCCGTACTTCGCGGATACCGACCGCAGGAAGTCGTAGACCTCGGAGTTCACATCGAGGGCGAACTTCAGATCGGTGCCAGCCTCGACCTTCGCCTGGATGAGGTGATCGCAATGCACCGTCGAGGGCACGGCGACTTCGGGAAGGCCGGCGGTCATGAACTGCAGCAGGGCCATCTGCGCCGTCGCGTCTTGCATCGCGACGCGATCCGGGTCGAAGTCGGCGTAGCTGCGGCCCCGCTCGAGCTCTTGGCTCTGCGCATCACGGAGATGGTTGATCAGGACCTTCTCGGCAAACGTCAGCGGTCGACCCAGCCGGGATCGCCCGATGGTGACCCGGTCGCCGAGCCGGTCGTAGACCTGCTCGACCAGCGAGAGTGGGGTACCAGCGCTGACTGCCATCGCGAGCTCCTCGGGTTGCGAACGCCCTGTTCGACCGCGCGGAGCCTAGAGGGGTTCGAAATTGAACGCGAAGGTCAGTGACTGCGCGTCGGGGGAGCCGGCAGATCTGAAAGGCTCACCGCCGTGCGGCTGTGGCCACGGCACTGGGACATCGAGACGCTGGTGTGCTCGATGCGCGGCCACGTCGTTCCCGCGACAACCGTCACCACGCTGAGGCCCGACGATCGCGAGCTGGGCTTCGATGCGCAGGACGGTCGTCGCTACTCGCGGTGCCTGCGCTGCGACGCGTGGACAGAAGGCTTCCCGCCCGAATCGTCGAACGTGTCGTCGGAGGTCATCCCGCCGTTCGAGCAGCTCGATCTGCCCCGACGCGGGCAGCCGCTGCACGACGCGGTCATCCTTCGACTGATCGCCATCGACAGGGGACTCCACGCCGTCATCTTCGGGCTGCTGGCCGTTGCACTTGCGGTCGTCGACACGAGGCTGTTCGACCTGCAGTCGTTTGCGCGAAACGCGGCCGACCGTCTCGATGGCGTCGCCAGCAACACCGGACCGCACGCCAGCCACGACGTGTTGAGCCGCGAGCTGCATCGCATCGCCGATCTCCGCCAGGGCACGATCACGGCGCTGGCGATCACGGCGACGGCCTACTGCGTCGTCGAAGGCGTCGAGGCCGTCGGGCTGTGGCGCGAGCGCCGGTGGGCCGAGTACCTCACCGTGGTGGCCACGGCTGGGTTCCTGCCGTTCGAGATCCACGAGCTGCTCGATCGTGTGAGCGTGTTCCGCGTCGGCGCGCTCGTGGTGAACGTCGCCATCCTCGTGTACCTCGTCTATGCGAAACGGCTGTTCGGAGTCCGCGGCGGAGCGCACGCGGTGCACGAGCAGATCGACTGGACATCGGTGCTGGCACCTCCCACGCCGCCGGAGCCGGCGCCTCCGCACCCCACGCCCATCCGTTAGTCGCAGCGGGGCCGGGCGTTCAGCCGAGGTCGGGCCACGTTCGTTGCGAAACGCGACGGCGCTTGGGTCCCCGGTCACCCAACGCCCATGCCCTGCGCCACGGTGACGGTGCGTCGGGTCCTGCGAGCGCAGGCGTGGTTCCCTCGTGTGCACGACGGCGGGCGGTGTACCAATCGGTGGTGGCCTCGTCGGCGAGCGCGGCGACCGCTCGCTCGATGCGCACGGCGAAGCGGCGGGAGTCTTCGGACTC
>DASUCS010000275.1:0-5951 GCA_036275935.1 Acidimicrobiales bacterium | reverse complement strand
CGGCGAGGACGTGCTGAGTCCGTCGCAGCTCGACAACATCGCCGCATACGTCCAGTACCTGCGGGCCCCCCAGGATCCGGGCGGGCTGCCGATCGGACGCATAGGACCCGTGCCCGAAGGTTTCGTCGCCTGGTTCTTCGGCGCCGGCGCACTCTTGTTGATCGTGTTCTGGATCGGCACACGGTCGTCGACGCGGAGCGACTCGTCGTGAGCGGCCGCGAACGCGTCGCAGCGCTCTCGTTCGCGGCCAGCGTCGTTGCGTCCGTGGTGCTCGCGGCCGTCTACTGGCGCGGCGGGCAGACGCAGGCCGAAGGGGTCTGCCTGTTCGTGGTCACCGGCGGGATCGGCTTCGGCATCGTGCAGTGGGCCAAGGAGGCGACCTCGGACGAGGAGGTGACGGAGCCGCGACACTCCGTCGAGTCGTCGGACGCGTCGTTCGAGGAGGCCACGGAGGAGTTCGCCGGCGACGGAGTCCTCGGCCGTCGCCGATTGTTGATCGGGTTGGCGGGGTCGGCGCTGGCCGCGATGGGCGCGGCGCTGCTGTTCCCGATCCGGTCGCTGGGCCCGCGTCCCGGCAAGGACCTCAAGCGCACGCCGTACTCCGGAGCGCCGATCCGAGTCGTGACCGAGGACGGCGTACCGGTCCACATCGCGGACGTGCCCGTCGACGGTGTCGTCACGGTCTGGCCGGAGGGACACACCGACGCGGCGGACTCGCCGACGTTGCTGATCCACACGCGGCCGAACCAGGACTTCAAGCCGCACGAAGGGCGAGAGGACTGGACGGTCGACGGCATCGTCGCCTACTCCAAGCTCTGCACGCACGTCGGTTGCCCGGTCGGCCTGTACCAAGCGGCCTCGGGTCTGCTGCTCTGCCCGTGTCACCAGTCGACCTTCGACGTGCTCGACAGTGCACGTCCGATCTTCGGCCCTGCGGCGCGCTCCCTACCCCAGCTCCCGCTCGGGGTCGACGGTGGCGGCTACTTGATCGCCCGCGGTGACTTCTCGGGCCCCGTCGGTCCTGGCTTCTGGGACAGGGATAGATGACGACCGAGTTCCGGCCACCTGCACCGGCGACGAAGCGAGTGGCGCGTTGGCTCGACCGTCGGCTCGGCGCGGCCGACTTCGTTCGCACCGCGCTCAACAAGGTCTTTCCCGATCACTGGTCGTTCATGATCGGGGAGCTCGCTCTGTACTCGTTCGTCGTGCTCGTCGCCACGGGTGTGTATCTCACGTTCTTCTTCCACCCGAGCGCGACCGAGGTCGTGTACCGCGGCAGCTACGTCCCGTTGCAGGGCGTGCACATGACCGAGGCCTACAAGTCGGCCATCGACCTCAGCTTCGACGTTCGGGCGGGGCTCCTCATGCGGCAGATCCATCACTGGGCTGCGCTGTTGTTCCTCGCGACGATCGTCATCCATCTGTGCCGTGTGTTCTTCACCGGCGCGTTCCGGCGACCTCGCGAGATCAATTGGATGATCGGCGTGACGCTGTTGATCCTGGCGATCTTCAACGGCTTCGCCGGATACTCGTTGCTCGACGATCAGCTCTCCGGGACCGGGTTGCGCATCGCCTATTCGATCGCCCTGTCGATCCCCGTTGCCGGCACATGGGTCGCGTCGCTTCTCTTCGGCGGGGAGTTTCCCGGCCCCGACATCCTGTCGCGACTCTTCATCATCCACGTCTTGCTGCTGCCGGTCGCGATCGCGGTGTTGCTCAGCGCACACCTGTTCATCGTCGTGCGACACAAGCACACGCAGTTCGACGGGCCGGGTCGCGAGGAGGACAACGTCGTCGGCGAGCGCTTGTGGCCCACGTACGCGGCGAAGGCGCTCGGACTGTTCTTCCTGACGGCTGCGGTGCTGTGCCTGCTCGGTGGGATCGCGCAGATCAACCCGATCTGGGTGTACGGCCCGTTCAACCCCGCCGAGGTCTCGTCGGCATCGCAACCGGACTGGTACATGGGATGGCTCGACGGAGCGCTGCGCATCATGCCCGGCTGGGAGGTGCGCGCCTTCGGCTACGAGGTCCCGAACCCGTTCTTCCCGGCGGTGCTGCTCGCGGGGATCACCTTCGGATTGCTCTACGTGTGGCCGTTCCTCGAAGCGCGCATCACGGGCGATCATCGGGAGCACCACATCTGTGATCGCCCGCGCCAACATCCGGTGCGCACCGCCCTCGGCGTGGCAACGCTCTCGTTCTACGTCATCTGCTTCTTCGGCGCGGCGTCTGACGTGCTCTCCTCGACGTTCGGCCTGTCGGTGAACGCGGTGTTGTGGACCTTCCGCGTCGCGCTCGTCGTCGTTCCACCGATCGCCGCCGCCACGACGTACTGGCTCTGTCGCGAGCTGTCCGCGCGTGACGGACTGTCGATGGACAGCCCGGTCCCGTTCCGCGACCTCCCTCGACGAGTGCTACGAGGCCATTGACTCGTCATGCGCGGCGGCGGGACTGCCCGATGAAACCGACCACTGCGAACAGCAGCAGCACGACACCGGGGATCGCGAACGCGAAGCCGACGATGGCTCCGTTGACGGCGAGCAACGCGCCGACACCGATCCCGAAAGGCCACAGGCTCGAGTCCGGCAGGTACTGCTCCTCGTCGTGGTGCCCGGGCGTGCCGGCCCGGCCCAGCTCCACGCGCAGATACACCCCGCACAACCCGGCAAGCGCTGCGGCGAGGGCCAACATGATCGTGCCGGCGGGCTCGTAGCTGGCGAACCAGTAGACGATGCCGATCACCGCCATGAAGACGGAGATCCCGCCGAACATCTTCCAGCTGAACCCCGGCTCGCTCAATGGACCTGCACCGCCTCGGGGTGGTTCCGGTCCCACACTGGTCGGTTCGAGCGGATCGGAGGGAGCGGCCCGTCGAAATTGTGCGCGGGTGGGGGAGAGGTGGTGGCCCACTCGAGCGTGTGCGCGTCCCACGGGTTGTCGCCGGCGACGTGTTCGGGGTCGCGCGACCGCAGCGTGCGCCACACGTTCCACAGGAACGGAAGCGTCGAGGCGCCGAGCAGGAATGCGCCGATGGTCGAGACCCGGTTGAGCGTCGTGATGCCGTCGCCCGGCAGGTAGCTGGCGACGCGGCGCTGCATCCCCTCGAGTCCGAGGATGTGCTGCACGAAGAACGTCAGGTGGAACCCGACGAACGTCATCCAGAACTGGATCGTGCCGAGGCGCTCGCTCAGCCGCCGTCCCGTGACCTTCGGGAACCAGTGGAAGACCGCCGCGTACAAGCCGAAGACCGAGCCCCCGAACAGCACGTAGTGCATGTGCGCGACGACGAAGTACGTGTCGTGCACCGCGAAGTCGATGGGTGCCGAGGCCAACATCACGCCGCTGATACCGCCGAACAGGAACGTGACGAGGAACCCGAGCGTGAACTTCATTGCCGCGGAGAAGGTGATGCTCCCGCCCCACATCGTGCCGATCCAGTTGAAGAACTTCACTCCCGTTGGGATTGCGATCAGCATCGACAACCCCGAGAAGTACGCCAGCGTGATGGCGCCCGTCGTGAACATGTGGTGCGCCCACACGCCGACGGACAGCGAGGCGATCGCCAAGGTGGCGAACACGATGCCCGTGTAACCGAAGATCGGGCGACGCGAGAACACGGGGATGATCTCGGTGATCACCCCGAAGTAGGGCAACACGAGGATGTACACCTCGGGATGACCGAAGAACCAGAACAAGTGTTGCCAGAGGATCGGTTGTCCGCCGGCGGATGGATCGAAGATGTGCCCACCGAGGTGTCGATCGGCGAACAACATCGCGCCGGCGCTCGTCAGCATCGGGAACGCAATGAGCACCAGCACGCTCGTCACGAGCATGTTCCACGTGAAGATCGGCATCCGGAACATGGTCATGCCGGGGGCGCGCATCGTGACCACGGTCGAGATGATGTTGACACCGGTCAGCACGCCGGACAGCCCGGTGAGCAGCACGCCCATGATCCAGAGATCAGCGCCGTAGCCAGGGCTGTGGGTGATGTCCGAGAGCGGCGCGTAGGCGGTCCAGCCGAAGTTGGCGGCCCCCTTCGCGGTGAGGAAGCCGGCGATCATCGTCAGTCCACCGAACAGGTAGAACCAATACGAGAGCGCGTTGAGCCGCGGGAAGGCCATGTCACGCGCGCCGATGTGCAGCGGCACGAGGTAGTTCGCGAGCCCGAAGGCGAACGGGCCGAGGAACAGGAACAGCATGATGCTGCCGTGCATCGTGAACAGCTGGTCGTACGTGTTCTCGGAAACCACGTGGCTCTGCGGGCTGTACAGCTGCACGCGGATCACTTCCGCGAGCGCGCCACCGATGAGGAAGAACGCGAACGCCGTCACCATGTACGACACGCCGATGCGCTTGTGATCTGTGGTGGTGAGAAAGGCAAGCAGCCCGCGCGCCGGTCGCGGTTCGGGAGGCGAGGCTTCGACGGTGCGTTCGTCGAGCAGGGTCATCGGTGGCTCGTGACCCACTGGTCGAAGTCGGCCTTGCTGACGACCTTCACGTCGAAGCCCATGCGCCAATGGTCCAGGCCGCAGTACTCGGCGCACTTGCCGTCGTAACGGCCGACCTTGTTCGGCGTGATGTCGACGGTGTTGTCCACGCCCTGGATCAGGTCGCGCTTCTCGAGGAAGTGCGGAACCCAGAACGCGTGGTTGACGTCCTTGGTGCGCAACACGAGCTGCACGGTCTGATCGACCGGCAGGACGAGTTCGGGCGTCTGCTGCTCACCGGTGCCGATGACGGTCACGTGCTGGTCCGGGTACTCGAACTGCCAGCCCCACTGGAATCCGGTCACGTGCACGACCATCGGTGGAGAGCTCGACGTGGAGGTCAGTCGCTGCTCTGCGGCCACGCTGACTCCGAACAGGACGGCGACGATGAGCACTGGCGTGACGGTGTAGAGCACCTCCATCCGGAGGTTCGACGCCTTCTGGTTCGGGATGTCGTCGTTGCGACGACGGAAGCGGATCGCTGCGTACAGAATCAGCCCCAGGACGATCGCGGCGACGGCCAACCCCGCGACGAAGAAGCCCTTCCAGATCGACAGGACGTCGGATCCCTCCTTGCTGGCGGGGTCCGGGGCACCGAACGAGGGCAGCTCGCAACCGGCGAGGACCACAGCGCCCGCCACCAGCACGAGCGGGCGTCGTCGCATCAGGCCTCGACGCTAGCCGTCGCACATTTCCGAACAACTCCTGCTGCGTCTTTCCTGGGACGGGCGGGACAGTTCTGCCCCCGGTACCAGGAGAACGGGTCGTGCCTCAGGAGAACTCGACGCTGGCGTACTGCTTGAGCTTGTCGAGCCGGTGCCGCGCGTTGACCTGGCGCACGGTGCCCGACTTCGAGCGCATCACGAGCGATTGCGTCGTGGCGCCCCGGCTGTCGTAGTGCACGCCTTTGAGGACGTCGCCGTCGGTGATGCCGGTCAACGCGAAGAAGCAGTTGTCACCGGACACGAGATCGTTGGTCATGAGGATGCGGTCGAGGTCGTAACCCGCGTCGATCGCAGCCTTGCGTTCCGTGTCGTTGCGCGGCCACAGCCGGCCCTGGATCTCGCCGCCCATGCACTTCATCGCTGCTGCCGCGATCACACCTTCCGGCGTGCCGCCGACGCCGAACAGGATGTCGGCGCCGGCCTCGGGCCACGCCGTCGAGACCGCACCGATCACGTCGCCGTCCTGGATCAACCGGATGCGGGCGCCCGCCGCTCGCACTTCTGCGATCAGGTCCTCGTGGCGCTCACGATCGAGGATCACCGCGGTCACGTCCCGTACGGACTCGCCCTTCGCCTTCGCGACCGCATGAAGGTTCTCGGTCGGCGATGCGTTCAGGTCGACGACGCCTGCTGCGTCGGGGCCGACCGCGATCTTCTCCATGTAGAAGCACGGCCCGGGGTCGAACATCGATCCGCGCTCCGACACCGCGATGACCGAGATCGCGTTGCCGAGACC
>DASUCS010000274.1:0-13036 GCA_036275935.1 Acidimicrobiales bacterium | reverse complement strand
GCACCTTGGTGCGCTCGTGGATGGCGAGGTGGTGTTCTTCGGGGGAACCGCGCTGTCGCGCACGCATCTCGCAGACGGTCGGTTGTCCGAGGACATCGATCTGTACACGGTCGGCGACCGCGCTCGGCTGGCCGCGTTCTTGACGAATCGGTGGCCGCGCGCCGTGCGCGCCGAGTACCCGGGACTTCGCTGGCAGCCTGCACTGACCGACGTTCGGGACGTCGAACCTGCGACGATCACGACGCGGGAGGGCACGCCGGTTCGCATCCAGCTCCTCGCCGCCGATGCGACGTACGCCCGCTGGCCGACAGAGTGTCGACCGATCAACGTTCGGTACAGGGATGTTCCCTCTGTCGAGTTGCAGGTGCCGACGCGCTCGGCGTTTGTGGCGATGAAGGCGGCCGCGTGGCGCGACCGGCACACCGCACGCGACCTGTTCGACCTCGCCGGTCTTGCGCGCATCGGGGCCGTAACTCCGGATGCCGTCGCGCTGCTGCGCGAAGTGACGGGCGTACCACTCGTCAGCGGCGAGCTGGATCGCGTGCCGAGCGGCCTGCGTTGGCATGAACACCTCGCTCATCAGACCCGCCTCGAGATCGATGCCGACACGGCACTCTGTGAGGTCCGAGACGCATGGGGACGCGCCAACCGGATCCGCTGACGGGCCGGCGAGCACGACGTCGCGCGCTGCGTTGTGCGCCGCCGCGCGAGCCGTCGTTCACGACGCGATCTCGATCACGACCTTGCCGAGCGCGCGCCGGTCCCGGACCATGCGGACTGCGTCGGCGGCGCGTGCGATCGGGAACGTCGCTCCGACGTGCGGCGCCATCAGTCCGGCGCGGTACCAGGGGCTTGCGACCAACCCGGGGTGGTTCACGGTCAACGGGCAGCCCTTGTGGCCGACGGTCCTCGGGGCGACACTCCCCGCAGGGGACGTAGGGAGGGCACATGCCGAGGTACCTGATCATCGCGTCGTACACGCCGGACGGGATCCGGGGGCTCCTCGAGGGCGGGGGCACCGCTAGGCGCACGGCCGTCGAGGAGGCGATCCGTGGGGCTGGTGGCAAGCTCGAAACCTTCGACTTCGCGTTCGGCGAGGACGACGTGTACGTCGTCGCGGAGATGCCCGACAACGTCGCGGCGGCGTCGATCGGCCTCACGGTCGCGGCCAGCGGGCTCGTCCGCACCCGCACCGTCGTGCTCCTGACACCCGAGGAGATCGACCGCGCAGCCAAGGTGAAGGTGTCGTACCGGCCACCCGGTAGGTGACGCGCGGACGCTGACGTGACAGGTCCCATCTCACCAGGCGACGAGGGCGCCGAGGTCGATCAGTCCCGCGCCGCGGCTTGATCCGCTCGTCCAGATGGACGTGGAGGTCCGACTCCTCCCCCGGGCACAGTCGCTGGACTGGGCAGACGGTTCGCGGGCGGTACGGAGCCGTCTGCCCGCGAAGCGCTCGTGCTCACGGATTGCTGACACGGACCCGGCGCGATCAGCGGATGAATGCCCGGCACTGGCTGGCGTCGCCGGGACGATGAACATTGTGATGTTCACGACTCGATCGCACGGCAGCTCGGCGCGATGTGTCGTGCAGGTCGGACCGCGCCGCGAAGGCCGACCGTCGGAGGCGGTCTCGGTGCCGGTCGCGTCGGCACAGGTTCCGGCTCGCATGGTTGGCGGGACGCCGCATCGTCATCGCCGAGGAGATCGTCGAGATCGAGGCTCAGATGCTCGCGGAGACGCTTGAGATCCCGGTACGCGCGGCCCCCGCGTTGCGCGAGCTCGGGCAGCTTGTCCGGGCCGAGCACCAGCAACGCGACCAGCGCGACGACGGCGAGGTGGGCCGGGCCGAGACCGGGGAGCACAACCGGGACTCAGCGGTCCGTCGTGTCGGTGTCCCGGGCCCCCTTCTGCACGCCTTCGTGGAACTCCTTGGACGCGGCGCCGAGTGAGCGTGCGAGCTTGGGGATCTGGGTGCTGCCGAACAGCAGCGCGACGATCGCAAGCACGATGAGGATGTCGGGGCCGATGATCTCTGCGAGCACCGCGTGCATGTGACAACTCCGTTCGAGTCGAAGTGGACGCTCAGCCGATCTGGTCGCTGGTGGTACGGGCGCCGTCGGTCTTGGCGAACGTGTCGGGGACCGGGTACTGGCCGAGCACGAAGTTCAGGATCGCGGCGTGTTGCATCTCGACGGGCTGGATCGACGCCGCGGTCTTGATGCCGCCGGGGTCGCTGATCGCGCCGATGCCGCTCAGGTAGGTCGCCGCGGCGACGTTCTCGAGCTGCAACGCGAGCTTCGCCAACCCGGGGACGTCCTTGACCTGTGCGAACGCGGGGTCGACGACAGCGTTCTTGACGGTGAGGTCGACACCCGTGACCTTCGCCTTCCCGGCTTGGGCGAGGATGGCGTTCCACGCATCCGCGTGCGCCTTGTGCTGCATCTGCGCGGTCTGCGCGAACGTCACGACCGCGGGCGGCACCGTCCCGAGCTTGCCCGCGTTCGCGGCGTCGATGCCGGCCTGGTAGGTCGCTACCGCGGTGTTCTCCAACGCGGTCGCGAGCGCGACGACCGCGAGGTCTCCCGTGAGCTTCTGGCTGCCGCCACCCGCGCTCGTCGACGCGGTCGTGTTCTTCGACTTGGACTTCGACGAGCTGCTGCTCCCGCACGCGGCGAGCGCAACACCGCCGAGCGCGATGCCCGCCCCGAGCAGGAACCGGCGGCGGGTCGTCGCCGCGGAGGTGATGCCGTCGACGCCCGAGCGCAGCCCGTCACGCACCTCGGCCCACTCGTCGAGCGCGGCGCGCATCGTCGGCAGGGTCTCCTAGTGGCATTCCTCGAGCTCCGCGGTCATGTGAGTGAGCTCCGCCTCGGAGATCTGGATCGGGTCGTTGCGGTCGGGGGCGCTCACTTCACCGCTCCTTCACTGGCAGGACGGGCCTGGTCGGTCTTGATGAACGTGTCGGGGAATCCGACGCTGCCCGCGGCGGCGGGAAGCTGCGCGATCGGCGGCGGCAGGGTGATCCACTCGGGATGGCCTGCCGCGACGAGTGCCTTCACCGCGTTCAACACGGCGACGTGCTGCGCCTCGACGCCCATGATGCTGGCCGTGAGCTTGCGGGCGTTCGTGTCGGAGTACTCGCCGACGTCGGCGACATAGGTCTCCGCAGCGCCGGTCTCGAGCTGGATCGCGAGGTCGACGAGGGGACCGGGACCGGTGAGCCCGGGCTTCGCCTTGTTCACGACGGCGAGCAGCACCGGATCGGGCTGGTCTTGTGCCTTGCCGCCGAGCTGGGTGACTGCGGCGTTGAATGCCTTGCCGTGATCCGTGTGCTGGGCCTTGGTCGTCGTGACGAACGTCTGCACGACCTGGGGCAGCGAGCTCGCGAACGGCAACGTCAGTGCGGTCGCGTACGTCGCGACGGCGAGGTTCTCGATCGACGCCGCGGTCTGCAGCATCTGCACGTCCATCGACTGATCCGCGAACGCGGGGCGCGCCATGAGCGTGAGCAACGCGCCACCGAAACCGGCCGCGGCGAGCGCACCTCCGCCCATCACGCCACGCGAGATGAGACTGCGACGGTCCTCGGCGAAGCGGCGCGACTCGTCGACGTCGTGCCGGCCGCGCTCGTGCGCGAGATCCACCATCTCGTCGAGTGCGGGACGTGCACCGCGCAAGGCGTCGGACTGGAGGTCCTGGGACTCCTCGACGAGCTCGCCGAGGCGCCGTTCGTCAACTGACATGCGTGCGCTCTCCTTCCGGATGTGGTGTCACCGTCAGCCGGTGACCTCGAGGACGCCCTTCATGAACTGGTGGATGTCGCAGTGGTACGGGTACGTCCCGGGCTTCGTCACTTTCAACGTCGCCGTTGCGCCGCCGTGGATGTGGCCTGTGTCGAACGCGCCGCCGTCCGCGGTGACCGTGTGGTCCGTGCTGTCGGTGTTGCGGACCGTCACGGTCGCGCCCGCCTTGGCCTTCAAGCGGTTCGGCGAGAACGCGAAGTTCTTGATCGTGATCGTCGAACCACTCGAGTTGGACGATCCCTTTGGTCGCGACGCGTCAGGAGCGTTCGACGAGCCGCTGCACGCGACGATCCCGACCAGGAAGACGACAGCAACGCCGACGATCAACGACGATCGAACAAGCCTGCGCATGTCACTCCGTTGCCGGGGCCATCGCTCTCCAATACGGAGCCGCTCGCGAACATGGATGAAGCATCGCGACACGATGTTCTTTGTGGGCGTGCCATCCACGACCGCCGCTGTGCCGAACACGTCGCGTGGCGCACCCGTCCTCGTCTCCCGACGCCGTGTGGGCCCGCATCGCCGCGACGGTCCGCGAGACGCGACCGAACCGCCCGGCGGGGCGTCACTGGTCACGGCTCATCCTGGCGTTCACCGCCATCGCAACGATCGGGTTGCTGCTCACCGAGAACATCGCCAGCGAGTGGGCGACCTCTCGGGAGCGCGCGCGAATCGCACACGCCTGGGCTGCCGGGGGCGTAGGCCGGGCTGCCGACGAGGCGCGAGTCGCGCCGAGTGCGCGCCCCGTGCAGCTGCGCTCGACGGACGGGCGTCTGCTCGTCGACGCCGTGACGCTGCCGGACGGGACGGGCTATCTCCTCGCGGGGAACCTGCCGCCACTGCCTGCCGGGCGGACCTACCAGCTCTGGGCGCTCGCCGACACGGCGCGGATCTCCGTTGCGAACATCGGCCGCCGGGTCGACACCGTCGCCTTCGATGCCGCGACGAACCTCTGGGGACTCGCGATCACCGTCGAGACCGCGACCGGCGTGACGCGTACCGAACACCAGCCGATCGTCGTCGGGCAGGTCGCCGCGACCAGTAGGACACCATGATCGCCGTACTCGGTCTCCGCCGGCGTCGCTCGAGCCGCCCGCCCGACGGCGCGATGACGATCGTCGAGCACCTTCGCGAGGTGCGACGCCGCGCGTTCATCTCCCTCGCTGCCGTCGCGGTCGGCGGCATCGTCGCGTTCGTCTTCTCACGCGAGATCATCAGCTTCCTCGTCCACTACTACCAGCACGCGACGCACGGCCGTCGCGACGCGCTCGTCTTCACCGGGCCGCTCGACGCGTTCAAGGTCCGCTTGCAGATCGCGACCTACGGCGGCATCGTCCTCGCGCTTCCTGTGTGGCTGTGGCAGCTGTGGCGGTTCGTGACTCCCGCGCTCGAGCGTCGCGAGAAGCGCTACGCCATTCCGTTCCTCGCGTCCTCCTTGGTGCTGTTCGCGCTCGGCGCATGGATCGCGCTCCTGACGCTCACCAAGGCATTGGCGTTCCTGCTCGGCATCGGCGGTCCACAGCTCCAACCGTTCCTCACCGCGGACAAGTACCTGTCGCTCGTCTCGCTGCTGATCGTCGCGTTCGGGCTCTCGTTCGAGTTCCCCGTGCTGCTCATGTTCCTGCTCGTCGCGCGCGTGCTCTCGACCGCGCAGCTGCGACGGTGGCGGCGGGCGGCGATCGTCGTCATCGTGCTCTTCGCCGCCGTCGTCACACCGAGCCAGGACCCCTACTCGCTGTTCGCGATGGCTGTCCCGCTGTACCTCTTCTACGAGGCGTGCATCGTGGTCGGCCGGATCCTCCACCACTGACACGCGACCGCGATGCGTACCGGTACCCGTGGTCCGGAACGCGGCCGTACGACCGTTCCTCGAACGCATCGACGCGAACGCTCGGCGGCGTGCGTCCCGAACCCGCGCTTCAGGACGGCGCGGATGAACAGCACCCACAACGCCTGCGTCATCAAGGCGTACATCGCTCGCCCAATGGACTCGGGCGCACGTGCGCGACCGTCACCCGGATCCCGCCGTCCAGGGTGCCCAGCAGGCGAACCCGCCGGCCCGCGAGGGCGTGCAGGTTCGACTGCTCCGGGCACGGCCGCTCGCGCCGGCTCGGCGCCGGGTGGTTGCGCTGGCTTCAGAGATCGGCCATCAACCGGCCGTCGGCGAGGCGGCCGTGGCGTCCGACACCTGCCTCGAAGCCGGCGACGCCCTGGTCGTGCGCGACGGGATCGTGCTCGTACACCGCCAGCGCGAGATCGATCTCGTGTGCGACCGCGTCGAGCTCGGGCAGGCTCCACTGCTCGAGTGCCGAGCGCCGGTCGCACCGCAGCGCACCCTGCGGGAACCTCGCGATCTCGTGCGCGAGCTCCAGCGCGGCAGGAAGTGCCTCGCCCGGCTCGGTCATCCGCTGGACGAGGCCCATCCGCACGGCTTCCTCGCCCGAGACGCCACGGCCGGTGAGGATCATGTCGAGCGCGTGTGCCTGACCGACGATGCGTGTGAGGCGCACGGTCCCGCCGTCGGCGAGTGGCATCCCCCACCGCCGGCAGTAGACGCCGAACACCGCGTCGCGCGCCGCGACGCGCATGTCACACCAACACGCCAACTCGAGTCCACCGGCCACCGCGTACCCCTCGACCGCGGCGATCACCGGCTTCTCGAGGACGATCCGTGTCGGTCCCATGCTGTGTGCGTCGGGCGGCGCGTCGGGCGGCGTCGACGCCTCCCCGCGCCGGACGCTCGCGTACCACTTCAGGTCGAATCCCGCCGAGAACACTCCGCCCGCGCCGGTGAGGACCGCGACGGAGAGCTCCTCGTCGGCCTCGAACCGACGAAGCGCTCGATAGAGCTCGATCCCGACCGGAATGCTGATCGCGTTCCGCGCGTGCTCGAACCGGTCGATGGTGATGACCGCAACCGGGCCGTCGACGTCGTAGCGAATGCTGTCCTCGCTCACGGTCATCACCTCTGACGGGATCCGTTGCGTGGTCTACGAGCGCGCTGCACGGGCGGTTGGGCACTGTAACCAACGTGCCGGGCTGACCTTCGTGCCCTCGCGTTCGGCGAAGCCGTACTGCGCCTCCTCGTCGAGCTCGGTCGCGAAGCCCCGCCGCCGGTACCGCGCAAGAGCAACACCGACGGCGCGCACCCGTGCTCCGGGCACCACGAGATCGCGCACGTCGAAGAACCCGTTGACCGCTCCGGCGGGCGGGCGGACGATGACGGCGACCGCGCGACCGTCCGGGGGCGCGATGGAGTGCGTGACGCGGCATCGAGCCTGGGTCCCGGCGTGCGTCGCGCTCGTCGTCGCGCTGGCCGTCGCGATCGCGGGGTCGGTCGTGGCGCAGGCCGCGACGCAAGCCGCCACGAGCCCGGCCGTTCACGACTTCCCGCTTCCGGCCGGCGCGGTGCCGCGGCGGATCACGGCCGGGCCCGACGGCGCGCTGTGGTTCACGGAGCTTCGCAGGGTGATCGGCCGGATCACGACCACAGGGACCGTGACGGAGTTCGCGATCCCGACCGTCGACAGCCTCCCCGACTACATCACCACGGGGCCGGACGGCGCGTTGTGGTTCACCGAGGAGCGGGGGAACAGGATCGGCCGCATCACCACCGGCGGCGCGGTCGTCGAGTACCCGATCCCGACCGCCATGGCCGACCCGCAGGGAATCGCCCGCGGGCCCGACGACGCGCTCTGGTTCACCGAGAACGCCACCGGAGTCGGCAAGATCGGCCGGATCACGACCGGCGGCGCGATCTCGGAGGTCCAGCTCCCGGACGCGGATGCAGGACCGGCCGCGATCACGGTCGGACCCGACGGCGCGCTGTGGTTCACCGAGGTGTTCGCCGGCCGGATCGGACGGATCACGACGGCAGGCAGCGTCACCGAGTTCGGCGGGCCTACACCGGGCAGCGGTCCGTGGGCGATCGCGCCCGGACCCGACGGTGCCTTGTGGTTCACCGAGGTCGGAGAGAGCCCGACGGGAAACCGGATCGGACGGATCACCACCGCGGGCGCGGTGACGGAGTTCCCCATCCCGACCCCGAGCGCGGGCCCGGAAGGCATCACGACCGGCCCGGACGGTGCGTTGTGGTTCACCGAGAACGCGTTCGGTGTCGGCAAGATCGGACGGATCACCACGACGGGACAGATCACCGAGCTCCAGCTCGCGGATCCGAACAGCGGGCCCGAGGGCATCACGCTCGGGCCGGACCGCGCGCTCTGGTTCGCCGAGGACAACGGACACGTCGGGCGGCTCGCGATCGGGGTCGTCCCCACGAGCACGGCACAGTGCAAGCACGGCGGGTGGCACAACCTCGTCGACGCGCGCGGCACGCCGTTCAGGAACCAGGGCCAGTGCGTCGCGTTCGTCGAGCACCAACGGCGTCCAGCATGACGTCTACTTGAGGTACGTCGGCTGCGCCTTCGTCACGTCCGGGAGGTTCGGGTCGAGACACGTGAAGGGCTTGCCCGCGGGCGAGAACTGCGGGACGAACTTCGAGTCGTGCACCTTCACGAACGCCGTGCAGCGCAGCCCGCTGAACTTGTCCGTGTGCGCGCGTGGCCACGTGAGCGGCGCGATCATCCCACCCGCGTCGAACGGCGGAGCGTGGTTGATCGCGTCGACGACCTTCTGCTGGGTGAAGTCGGGTCCCGCGGCGCGCAACCCGGCGACGAACTGCGCGGCGTTGACCCACCCGACCTCGGCGTTCTCCGTCTTGCGGTACCCGGCCTTGTCCATCCACCTCACGAACTCGGTCAGCGCGGGGAACGACGGCTTCGTCTCGAGCGGTGCCTCCTGCACGCCGACGATCGACCCTTCGAAGAAACCGCCGTACTTCGCCATGAACTCGTGGTCGTACCCGTCGGGGAAGTACTGCAGGGCGTTGACCCCCTGTTGACGCATCTCGCGGGCGAGGGTCAGCACACCGTTCGCGTCCATGCACGTCGTGACGAGGTCGACCTTGGCGTCGGCCATCTTCTTGACGTCCGCACTGAGGTCGGTCACGCCGAAGGCGAGGCTCTTGTCGAGCACGACGACCTTGGCGCTCGGGTACTTGTCGAAGCTCGCCTTGATCATGTCGGCGCAGTCCGCCGATTGCGCCACGGTGTAGGCGAGCACCGCGACGCGCGTGCGCCCGAGCTTGCCGGCGAGCCACGGCAACGTCGGGTTCGGGCACGCGCTCCCGTTGCACAACGCGCCGGTCTGCGCGAAGAAGTTCTGCGGACCGGTCCAGTCGTCCTGGATGTTCCACCCGAACGTCGGGATACCGGCCTTCGCGAGCAGGTCGGACCCCGTGAAGAGCACGACCGAGACGGGCAGCACCGCGAACGGGTGGTCCTGGTCCAGGATCGCCTCGACCTCGCGCCGGTTGCTCCCGGTCTGGTCGTCGTGACGGTTCGCCAGCACGAGACGACGGCCGTAGACGCCACCCTCGCCGTTCACCATGTCGAAGTACGCCTGCACGCCGTCGAACGCCGTCCCGTACAGGACACCGGTCGGGTTCGTCGTCGACGCGATGCCGCTCACGCGGATCTCCGTCGGCGTCACGCCGGGCTGGTTCACGGGCGGGTACTTGCCGGGGGGTGCGGTCGTGGTCCGACCGGCGGCCGTGTCCGGAGCCGACGACTGCTTCGCCTTGTGCGACCCCGAGCCGCCGCACGCGGTCGCGACCAGCGCGACGATCGCAACGGCACTGAACCACGTCGCCTGCCGAGTCGTCATCGAACCCTCCGCTGAAGCGTCGCGTCGACCCGGCACGCTCGCACAGTGCGTCGCCGCCGGCAACCGCGCCGCGACGTGTCGGTCACGGCTCGTGAAGCGCCTTGGCACGGAGGTACTCGCGCATGCGCGGCAGCTCCTCGCCGCCGAGCGCGTCCAGCAAGTGGGCGAGGGCCGCGAACGCGTCGTCGCCGACGTCGGCCCGCAGCCGTCGTTCGATCGCGCGCGCGGCCTTGCGGCGCGCGGTGAGGTACTCGCGTGCTCGTGGGGTGAGCTCGACGATCTTCTCGCTGCGGTTCGTGGGCGAGGTGCGAACCCTGACGTAGCGACGTGCGCGCAGGCTGGCGACGATCTTGTGCGCGCCCTGGCGCGTGATGCCGAGCTCGCGGCCGATCTGCGAGATGCTCGTCGGGGCGTCGCGGCACATGCGCAGCACGCGGCCGTCGGGGAGCCGACGGTCGCCGAAGCCCGCCGACGACATCGCGGCGTCGAGCCGCTGCTGGTAGCCGACCCAGGCACGCTGCAACGACCGTCCGAGGTTCACGCGATCCGGCGTGGATCGTGAGCCGTTCATGATCTCCACGTCAGGTGAGTGTTAACCGCGGTTGACACCGTACCCGACGGACCTGATACTGCGACCGCGCCGCGTGGAACGAGGTGAAGCTCATGCGTCTGCGATCACGCGACATCACGAGAGGAACGGCGCTCGTCGCCGCGCTCGCGGTCGCGCTCGTCGCGAGCTCGTGCAGCGGCTCGTCGCAGTCGAAGCGGTCGTCCGCGCCCGGAACGTCCGGGACGGTGCCCGCGGGGATCCACAAGATCCAGCACGTCGTCGTGATCATGCAGGAGAACCGCTCGTTCGACACGTACTTCGGGACGTACCCGGGTGCCGACGGCATCCCGACGAAGGACGGCAAGCCGACGGCGTGCGTGCCCGATCCCGCGCAGGGCACGTGCGTCGCGCCGTACGTCGATCACGCGGACGTCAACGGAGGCGGACCGCACAACTACGTCAACGCGTCGAGCGACGTCGACGGCGGGAAGATGGACGGCTTCGTCGGCCAGGCCGAGGCCGGCAAGAAGACCTGCGCGGACCCGACCGACCCGGCCTGCACGCACTCCGCGACGCCGGACGTCATGGGGTACCACACGCAAAGCGACATCCCGAACTACTGGACCTACGCGAACGACTTCGTGCTCCAGGACCACATGTTCGAGCCGAACGCGTCGTGGAGCCTGCCCGCGCACCTGTTCCTGGTGTCGGAGTGGGCGGCGTACTGCACCCAGGAGGACAACCCGTCGAGCTGCGTGAACGGCACGGCGAGCAACCCTCCCGCGAAGCCCCAGGCCGCACCGCCCGTCTACGGCGGTGAGGCCGGCCCGAAGCGGCTCAAGAAGAACAAGAGGAACCCGGGTCACCAACCCATCTACGCGTGGACCGACCTGACCTACCTGCTCCACAAGAACAACGTCAGCTGGGGCTACTACGTCGTGAGCGGGACCGAGCCCGACTGCGAGAACGACGCGGCCGAGACGTGCGCGCCGGTCGCGCAGAGCTCGAGCACCCCGGGGATCTGGAACCCGCTGCCCTGGTTCGACACCGTGAAGAACGACGGGCAGCTCGGCAACATCCAGGACGCGACGAAGTTCTACGCCGCGGCCAAGCAGGGCACGCTTCCCGCGGTGTCATGGGTGGTGCCGTCCAACGCGGTCAGCGAGCACCCGCCCGCGCCGGTGAGCTTCGGGCAGAGCTACGTCACGAGCCTCGTGAACGCCGTGATGAGCAGCCCCGACTGGGACTCGACCGCGATCTTCGTCTCGTGGGACGACTGGGGCGGCTTCTACGACCACGTCGTGCCACCGACCGTCGACCAGCTCGGCTACGGGCTGCGCGTCCCGGGCATCGTCATCAGTCCGTACGCCAAGCACGGCTACGTGGACCATCAGACGCTCAGCTTCGACGCGTACGACAAGTTCATCGAGGACGACTTCCTGAACGGCCAACGCATCGACCCCGCGTCCGACGGCCGGCCCGATCCGCGACCAGGCGTGCGGGAGAACGAGAAGATCCTCGGCAACCTCGTGCAGGACTTCGACTTCGGTCAGAAGCCGCGAACGCCGGTGATGCTCCCCGTGCATCCCGCGACGACGCTGACCGGAACACCCGGCCCGGCGCGCGCAGCCGCCGCTGCGAGCGCACACGACGAGGGGTAGCTCTCAGTCCCGAGCGCGTTGCTGCGAACGACTTGCAGCAACGACGCGCGTACATCTCGCGCGTTCGTCATCCGGGCCCTGACGCGGCGGCGAACAACGCACGCGGAAGGGCTGGGGTTGCGTAAGGAGGGGGAGCAGGGCGTCTCGCGCGTCGCGGTGTGTCCCCGGCCGGCGGCGCGTCGTTCGTTCCGCCTGCATGGAAGGAGCAATCCGTGCGTGCACGGAGAAGGGGCTTGCTCGGCGCGGCGATCGTCGCGTCGGCGTTGACGATGGTGGTCGCGGCGGCGCCCAACCTGTCGTTCGGCGCCGACCACGCGGACGCACCGGGGAACCTGCAATCACCGTCGAACCGTCCCGATGCGGACATCAACGACGTGTACATGTTCAAGTCGACGCGTCCGGGGTTCACGGTCATCGCGATGACCACGCATCCGGCCGTCGGCGTTCTCTCACCGTCGGCGTACGCGACGGACGTCGCGTACAAGATCAACATCGATCGCGACAGCACGAACCACGCGTCGCGAGCGCTGGTCCTTCGGTTCAAGGCGCCCGGAGCGGGTGGTGCGCAGCAGTACACCGCCACGTACTACCGGCACCAGGACGCGGAGAGCCTCGCTCACGGCGAGGTCGTCGCACAGGGCACGACCGGCCGGATCGTGCAGGGCGACGACGGCATGCGGCTGTTCGCGGGACTCCGCTCCGACCCGTTCTTCTTCGATCTCGACGCGTTCAAGCACGTCGTGCTCGGAGCCCAGAACGGCCGGACCGGCTTCTGCGACGCGGGCACCACCGACTTCTTCAAGAGCTTCAACACGAACGCCATCGTGGTGGAGATCTCGTCGGAGGAGCTCAGCAACCACGTGGGTGTCTGGGGCAGCACGATCGGGTCGAGCGGCGTCATCGACCAGATGGGTCGTCCTGCGATCAACACCGTGTTCAACCACGGTGACGAGAAGAACCAGTTCAACCACACGCCGCCGGCCGACCAGTTCAAGCCTCCGTTCAGCACCAACGTCATCAGCGCGTTCCAGAGCCTCGGTGGCTACTCCCTCACGGATGCCACCAAGTTCGCGCACGTGCTGCTGCCGGACATCCTGACGTACGACACCCGTACGACGGCGATGGGTCCGCTGAACGGTCGTGGGCTGCGCGACGACGTCATCGACGCGGAGCTCGGGCTCGTGACGAACGGGAAGATCACGAAGGACTGCGTCGGTCCGCACACCGACTACCTCAGCGCGTTCCCGTACCTCGGGAACCCGCACACCAGGTAGCCCACGGGCGATCGACGG
>DASUCS010000273.1:0-5142 GCA_036275935.1 Acidimicrobiales bacterium | reverse complement strand
TGTTGCTCCCACGGCGCGTGGCTGCCAGACAGCTCGTGACCCAGGAGGTCGAGGCAGGTGTGCCACCCTGCCGCGTCGCGGGCGGCCTTACCGAGCTCGGCGAATGTGTTCACGAAGGTGAGCACGGTGCCGTCGCCGTCGGGCGTGAGCTCGAAGCGCAGCGTCTCGTCATCGCCCCACTGGTACTCGACGACGTGCGGCGGGTCGTAGGCGAGCAGCGTGCCCTCGATCGTCGGGGCTTCGCCGTCGCGGAACTCGAACTTCAACGCTGCCCCGGCGGCGCGCTCACCGATGATGTCGGTGGGGAACCACGCTCGCAGGTGCTCGGGTTCGGTCAGGGCGCGGAACACCTTCTCCGGTGCGTGGGCCAGCCGGCGGACGAACCGCAGACGCAGCGCGTCAGGGTCGCTTCGATCCAACTCTCCGAGATCGTCGAACATCGGGTCTCTCCTTCGTCGTCGAATCGTCGTCCATCGCGTCGAGATGACGTTCGAGCGCGTCGAGCCGTGACGACCACAGCTCGCGATAGGGGCTGAGCCATTTGTCGAGCTCCTGCAACGGCTCGGTGCGAACCCGGTACAGCCGGCGTTGCGCGTCGACGCGAACGTCGACCATGCCGGCGTCGCGCAACACACGGAGGTGCTTCGACACGGCGGGCTGGCTGACGTGGAGTGCGGCGACGAGCTCGCCGACCGGGCGCTCCCGTACTCGCAGGAGATCGAGGATGTGTCGCCGGTTGGGCTCGGCCAGCACCTCGAACGCGGTGGTGCTCACCGGCCGTACATAACTACAGAGCTATATACGTGTCAAGTCATTCACGTTCGGCGCTGAAGGACTGCGGGCCGCTCGTCCGGCCTGGACGCAGCACGTCGATCGGGTCACGTGAGTCGTCGATGTACCCGAGTGCGTACGCACCCTGGCGGTAACCCATCAGCCGCTGGATCGACTCCGGCAGCTCGCGCGCAACGTCGAGCGGCACCGACAGGTACTGGTTCTCTTCCTGGCGCAGCCACCCGACCGCGTAGTCGATGTTGATCCCGACGCGATCGGCGTCTGATCGGTTCGCTCCACCACCGTGCACGGTGCGGCCGGTGTAGAGGACGATCGAGCCCGCGGGCATCTCGGCCGGCACCGTCGGGAACGAGTCCGCGTTCTTCAACGTGACTTCCTCGCGATGGCTGCCGAGCGCAACGCGCGTCGCGCCGTTCTCCTCGGTGAACGGGTCGAGCGCCCACATCGAGCCCACTTCGACTTGCACGTCGTCCGGGAACTCGAAGAAGTCGAAGCACCATTGGTCGCGATGCAACTGCTGCGCGGGAGAGCCCGGGCCGATCGTGATCGCCTGCGTGAGGTGGAGCTGGAACGTCGTCTTGCTCGGCCACAGCACCTTGTCGACGGTGTCGAGCACGAGTGGGTTGGCGATGAGCTCACGGCTGGCGACGGACCGGGCCAGCAACGCGCCGGTCCGGCGAGTCGACTTCCCGCTGAAGTCGTCCCCGCCAGCCGGCGTCTTGTCGATCCACGGTTCGAGCTCCGCTCGCAGCCGGTCGCACACATCGTCGGGCACGAGCCGCTCGATGATCGCCGCGCCGTGCTCGAGCATCGCACCGGCCACGTCGTTGCCCGTGGCCGCGGCATCGAATCTGGGGATGTCCACGGCCACGAGCGTAGGGCTCAGGAAAGGCCGAGGCGGGTGGCGACGGCTCGGACGTCGCCGTCGGTCAGCACCGACGTGGCGAGGCCCCAGATTCCCTCGAACACCTCGGCCGGGGCGTTGGCCTTGATGTCGTTGAGGAGCTCGGTGCGGTTGTCGACGTTCATCGCGGGCAGCATCAGTGCGAGCGACTGCGCCATCTCGTCAGGCGGGATGCTGCCGATGATCGCTCCGTGGATGGCGCCGACCGCGGGCACGCCGATGGCGTGATCGAGTGCGGGCATCACGACCCGCTCCTCGAAGTCCTGGTGCTGGAGGTAGCTCGCGGTGAAGGAGGCGAACTCCAGGTACATGCGGTGCACGGCGGCGTAGGTGTCGGCTGCGTCAACTGTGTCCTCGGCCATCTCGACCAACGTGTCCATGCGGGCCTCGAGCGCGACGTGGTCGGTCGCGATGGTCTCTGCGAACGCCGGGAGGTGCAGTTCGATCGCCGGCTGGATGGCGTGGTCCTCGTGCTCGGCGTGGCTGACCAGCAGGTCGACGGCAGCGCGGATGCGGCCGGCCAGTTCGACTCGGTTGGTGCGCACGCCGGGATCGAGGTTGCCGGCCTGGACGGTCACGCCGAACAGCTCGGAGCGGATGCCCTTGTGGATGTCGCGGTACAGATCGAGTGCGACGATTTCGAAGGTGGTGCGGGTGGGTTGTTCGGTGATGGTCATGAGCGCATGGTGAAGCAAGGCAGAATTCGGCGCTCTTCAAAGGCTCGTACGCGAATGCTAAGAGGTGCTTAGTTGCTGTCGGCGGAGACGAAAGACTTCCTGGAATCCGGTTGCGCGCTGATCGTCGCGACCGTTTCGTCCTCGGGTGAACCATTTGCCACCCGCGGATGGGGGCTCTTCGTCATCGACGAGGGACGAGTCCGGCTCCTGCTCGACGAGAGGGACGAGCGTGCGCTCGCCGACCTGCGCCACGGCGGACGCGTCGCGATCACCGCGGCGCACGTGCCGACGTTGCACTCGTTGCAGATGAAGGGACGTTTCGTGCGGTCGGAGCCCGCCGACGATCGCGACCGTCAGAAGGTGATGGACTACTGCGACAACTTCTTCACGGACATCGAGAACACGGATGGACAGCCGCGGCGGCTGCTCGAGCGGCTCGTGCCCGAGGGGTACGTCGCCTGTGAGCTCGTGATCGAGGAGTTCTACGACCAGACTCCCGGACCCGGTGCCGGCGCGTCGCTGGTGCAGCCATGACGGATCTCCAGGTCAGTGATCTGCACGTGTGCTTCGAAGGGGCAGTGCCGGCGGTCATCGCGACGGCCGGCGCCGATGGAACTCCGAACATCACCTACCTCTCGCGCGTGCGCTTCGTCGACAGCGAACGCATCGCGCTGTCGAACCAGTTCTTCTCGAAGACGGCGCGCAACCTCGCGGAGAACCCGCGCGCCAGCATCCTGGTCATCGATCCGCACACGTACGACGAGTATCGGCTCACCGTCGTGTACGAACGCACTGACCGACGCGGCCCTGTGTTCGAACGGCTGCACACCGACGTCGAAGCGCTCAAGGCGCTGGGGGGCGCCGCGAGCGTGTTCAAACTCAGGGCCGCGGACATCTACCGCGTCCTGCACATCGAGTCGGTGCCGAAGCGCCCCCTGCAAGGCGAACCGGGCGACCCGCCGAACGTCGGGGAGGCGTCGGCGGCACAGCTCGCGGACCTGACCGCCCGACTCAGCCGGTGCGCCGACCTCGACACGCTCGTCAGTGCCACCGTCGACGGTCTCGCAGAGCTGTTCGGCTACCAGCACTCGGTGCTGTTGTTGCTCGACGAGATGGGGACGAAGCTGTACACGATCGCCAGCCGCGGTTACGAGGAACAGGGCGTTGGTTCCGAAGTCGTCGTCGGTGAAGGGATCATCGGGATGGCGGCGGCACGGGGCGCGCCCATCCGGCTCGGGAACCTGCGCCAGATGGTCAAATACGGCCAAACCGTGGTCCGCAGGTCATCTGCCGACGACCCGAGCGCGATTCGCGACATCCCCGTGCCGATCCTGCCGAAGGTGCAGAGCCGGGTCGCGGTTCCCGCACTCGCTCTCGGTCAGCTCGTCGGCGTGCTCGTCGTCGAGAGCGAGCAACTGGTGGCGTTCGACGCCAACGACGAGGCGCTGCTCACGATCGTGGCGTCCGTCGTCGCGAATGCCATCGAAGCTGAGCGCACGCGTGCGCAGACAACTGTCGCAAGCGGTGAGACCGCAGCCCGAGCGCCGGCGCCGGTTTCTTCGGCAGCGACGCACGTGCGGTTCTACACAGCGGACGGCAGCACGTTCCTCGACGGTGACTACCTGATCAAAGGCGTCGCGGGTCGCATCCTGTGGTGCCTGCTGCGTCAGTACGAGGACGAAGGGCGTTCGGACTTCTCGAACCGTGAGGTGCGCCTCGATCCGTCGCTCGAGCTGCCCGAGTTCCGCGACAACTTCGAGAGTCGTCTCATCCTGCTCAAGCGACGCCTTGACGAGCGCGACTCGCCAGTCCGCATCGAGAAGACGGGCCGGGGCAGGTTTCGCGTTGTGGTCGAGAGCGCGTTGCGCCTCGAGTCCGTCGACTGACCGCTACGACAACGCCTTGAGCGTGAGACGCATCTCGTCGCCGAGGTTGGCGGGAACCTCGTAGTCCTTCTCGTCGCGGATCTGGTCGAAGTGGTCGCGCACCGTCTCGGCCGTGAGCCCCGGATCGGTGAAGCCCGGCGTCACGCCGATGAACACGCGGGCGACGCGGCCGCCGCCGCACGAGTACACCTCGCCCGAGACCGGACAGTCCTCGTGGGCCAGGTAGGTCACGACGGGCGTGATGAACTCCGGGCCGAGCTTCTCGGCGATGGGTCCGAGCAGCTCTTCGGTCATGCGCGTGCGGGCGACCGGCGCGATGGCATTCGCCTTGATGTTGTTCTTGGCGCCCTCCACCGCGAGCACACGGGTGAGCCCGACGATGCCCATCTTGGCGGCGCCGTAATTGGTCTGGCCGAAGTTCCCGAACACGCCGGCGGCCGACGACGTGTTCACGATGCGGCCGTAGCCCTGGTCACGCATGAGTTGCCACGCGGGCTGCGTCACGTAGAACGCGCCTTTGAGGTGGACGTCGATGACGGGCTCGAGCATGTCCTTCGTCATGTTCTTGAATGACGTGTCGCGAAGGATCCCCGCGTTGTTGATGATGATGTCCACGCGGCCGAACGCGTCGACTGCGGTCTTCACGATCGACTGGCCGCCTTCCGGGGTCGCGACGCTGTCGTAGTTCGGAACGGCCTCGCCGCCGGCGGCTTTGATCTCGTCGACGACCTGCTGGGCTGCCGTGTGCGAACCACCCTGTCCGTCGACCGATCCACCCAAGTCGTTCACGACGACCAGCGCACCGCGCTTCGCCAGTTCGAGCGCGTGCGAGCGCCCGAGACCACCGCCGGCACCCGTGATGATCGCGACTTTTCCTTCAAAA
>DASUCS010000272.1:0-10219 GCA_036275935.1 Acidimicrobiales bacterium | reverse complement strand
TGATGCCGCCGAAGCGCTTGAGGACACCCGAGCACTGCAGGACAACCGGAGCGTCCTCGGGGATCGGCTCACGTTGCGCCGCGAGCTTCTCGGCCACCTTGATGTCCGGGCTCTCGACCTCCTCAGCCGCTTGGGCGGCGTTGGCACCGGCGATGAACACCGAACGGAGGATGTCCGGTCGGTCGAGCAGTTCGGCGGTCGGGCCTTCGAAGCGAACTTCGCCCTTCTCCATGAACACCGCGCGCTCGGCGAGGTTCAGCGCAACGTTCACCGACTGCTCGACGATCACGATCGTCGTGCCCCGTCGGTGGATCTCGCGAACGACCTCGAGCAACTGAGCCACGATCGTCGGGGCGAGTCCGAGTGACAACTCGTCGATCATCAGCAGCTGTGGCCGGGTCATCAATGCGCCGCCGAGTGCGAGCATCTGCTGCTCGCCGCCCGACAAGTTGCCGGCCATCTGCGAGCTGCGCGACTTGAGGATCGGGAAGAGCTCTTCGACTTCTTTGCGGGCCTCCTCGACGCGGCTGGGATCGTTGCGGATCAGCCACGCGGCGAGTCGCAGGTTCTCGGCCACGGACAACGTCGGGAAGACACCCTTCCCGCCGGGCATCAACGAGATGCCGCGATGGGTCGTGACGTCAGCGGGGAGCTTGGTGACGTCCTCGCCGTTGAACATCACGGTTCCGTTGGTCGGGCGCACGAGGCCACAGATGCCCTTCAGCAGCGTCGACTTCCCGGCGCCGTTCGTGCCGAGCAGCGCGACGATCTCGCCCTCGGCCACGTCGAAGTCGACGTCGAACAGGATCTGCACCGGCCCATACGCCATGTCGATCCCGCGACACGACAGCAGGGGAGTGCCTGGCGCGGTCGGCTCGGTTCGATCGAGAACCAAGGTGTCGCTCATGAGCCCACCCCCGCAGTGACGCGCTCGCCGACAGGCTCGTCGGACAGCGCGCCGCGCAACAGATCGACCTCGTCCTCGGGCTTGTCGTCGCCGCTCTGGTCACGCTTGTCGGCCACGAGGCTCGGCACGAGGATCCCGCGGCGATCGGCGACACGGCGCAGCAGGCGGTCGCGCAGGTTGAACAGCAACTGCCCGATGCCGCCGGGCAGGAAGTAGAGCACCACGAGCAGCCCGAGACCGTTGACGGCGAGTCGTAGGTCGCCGAGCCATGTGAGCGTCTCGAAGTACTTGAACAGCAGCACGCCGAAGATCGCGCCGGTGATCGAGCCGAGCCCGCCGATGACCGCGGTGGAGAACACGGTGATCGAGTAGACGGGGTCGAAGGTTCCGACGGCGAGACCCTTGATCGCGAGCACGTTGAGCGCCCCGGCCACTCCGGCGATCGTTCCTGCCAGCAAGAACCCCGAGAGCTTCACGCGCGTTGTCGGGACACCGGCGGCGTCGGCGGCGCGCTGGTTGTCGCGAGTGGCGATGAGCACCCGACCGCTGCGGGCCTTGCGTACACCGATCGACACCAGGATGGCGAGAGCCAGGAACCCGAGACAGAACAGATAGAAGTGGTAGTTGTCGTTGAGGTCGAACCGCTCCCACAGCAGCGGTCGTTTGAACGACGTCTTCACGAACTGCGGGAACGTGTTCTGGTTGAGGAAGTAGGCGTCGAGCGCGACCGCGAACGCGAGAGTCGTCACGGCGAGGAACAGGCCTTTGATCCGAAGCGCGGGGATCCCGACGACCATCGCGATCAGCGCGCCGGTGAGTCCAGCTGCGGCCATCACGATGAAGAGGTCGGCGTTGTTGTTGGCGACCAAGTTCGCCGCGACCATCCCGGCCGCGCCGGCGATGCCGAACTGGCCCAGGCTGATGTTGCCGCCCCATCCGGTCAGGATCACGAGCGACACGCCGATCATCGCCCAGCACAGCGCGTAACACGCCAGCAATTGGTTGGTGGCGTTCCATCCGGCGGGGATGAAGACGAACGCCGCGCCGACGATCGTCAACAGACCGACCTTCGCCCACCGCACCTCGGGAAGATGACGGAGCTCGATGGGGATCGGCTTCGCGACGCCGGCGGCGGACCACGACGACGCCCCGCCCTCCTGCGCGCGCGACAGCTTGCCTCGTTGGAGCAGCAGCGCACCGACGATCACGATGAGGTAGGCGACGTACACGACGGACGGTGATTCGGCACTGTTCCAGCGCACCGCCTGTTCCATCACGCCGAGGCCGATGCCGGCGGCGACGGCGACCGGGAGCGACTCCATGCGCGCGACGACGGCCGCAGCCAGAAGGGGGAGAAGAACGGTCGGCCCTTGTGCCGCCACCCCTGGCTTCACGCCGTTGAACGGGGCCTGCAACATGTAGGTGAGCGACGCCAGCGAGCCGGCGATCAACCACACGTACGTCGACAGCCGGCGAACTGGAATGCCGAGCAGGAGCGCACGGTCGACGTTCTCGGCGGCCGCGCGCACACCGATACCAGCGTCGGTGCGCAACAGGAACCACGCGAGGAACATCAGGACGAGCGGCACGATGGCCATGATGAGCATCTCGTCGCCGCCGAACGTGACACCGTCGAATCGATAGTGAACATCGAGCGGCGCGCTGAACCCACCGGTGAGCGACGTGAAGCCGATCTTCTGCGAGCCGAGCAACTCGAGGCCACCGAGCAGCTGTGCGAGCCCGATGCTGGCCACGGTCAGCACGAGGCGAGTCGAGTTCTGGAAGCGTCGGATGACGGTGAACTCGATGAGCGCACCAATCGCACCGCCGACGACGATGGCGATGGGGAGCATCAGCCAGTACGACATGTGGTGCTCGAGCACCATCCCGATGCACAGCACTCCGACGAGGCTGCCGAGGGCGCCGTGTGCGAAGTTGATGAACCGGTTCGCGCGGTAGATCAGGATGATGCCGATGGCTCCCAGCGCGGTGACCGTGCCCCGTACGACGCCGATGAGCACGACGCCGAACGGCGCGCGGTCACGGACGAAGCCGGTCTTCCCGGTCAGCACCCCGAGCACGACATAGAGGGCGATCGGCCCTCCGATCGCGATCAACGCTCGGACGCGCGGACTGAGCGCGCGCCAACGACTCGCGAGCTCGCTCATTGCGGAATCGGACAGCCAGGGTCACCGCCGGGGATGTTCCCCTTGGTGTACCGCTGGTGGTCGGTCTCGACGAACGCACCCTGCTTCTGGTTGTAGTTGGAGGTCGCGTTCGGGTCCCAACAGATCTCACGGACGTCGTCCGCCGTGGTGTAGTCGTGCTCGCCGAATCCCCATGAACCCGCGGGGCCGAGCTTGCGTGGATAGGCGAACATGCCGTCCCGGAAGGTCTGGGGCGTCAGGTTCGGACCGGCCATCTGGAACCCGATCGCCATCTGCGCCATCTGGTAGTAGATGAGGTCGACGGAGAACGCGGGTTCGTCTTGCCGCACGGACTTGTAGGCGGCGTAACCGATGGACTGCTGCACGGGCGCAGGCTCGGTGAGCGAGCTCACGCCGAAGGCGTGCTTGGCGAAGTTCTGGTCCCACAGTTGGCCGACGATGTCGGTGTCGGTCAGCGCGGTGCCCACGATGATGAACTCGGGGAAGTAGTTCTGGCTGGCGGCCCGGCTCGACAGGAACACGGGGATGATCGGGTCGCAGCCACACACGATCGTGGTGACGCCCTGGCTCTGCATCTGGGCGATCAGGTTGGCCGCCTGGTTCGACATCGTGCCGAGGTCGAGCTGGTACTGCACGTTGACGCCCGGGTCGCAGCCGGCGGCGGTGAACGTGTCACGGGAGACCTGCACCGACTCCTGGTACCAGGAGTTCTCCGGAGCGAACGTGGCGAACTTACGAGGCTTGCCCTTCAGATCACCGCCGGCGTAGTCGGCGTTCTTGCCGCACAGCTTCTTCGTCGCGTACTCGGCGGCGAAGTTGGCGACGTCGGTTCCGGCGGTCGCGATCGACCAGATGTAGGGCGCGTGCTGGTCGTGCCACTGCACTGACAAGTACGGGTCACCGAAGCCGACGACGTCGTCGTTCGCGAGGGCGTTCGCGTAGGGCTCGGAGTTGGCCGTCATGTCGGCGAACGAACCCATCGACTGCACGGTGGTCGCGTCGGCCTCGGCCTTGTCGCGACCCTTGCCGAGCAACTCGTCGGTGTTCGAGCCGACGCCGTTGTAGAAGTCCCACACGATCTTGCGGCCGTAGAACTGGTAGTGCGAGTTGAAGTACTCGCCGAGCGCCTCGATCGTGCGCTTCACGTCGTCGGGTGTGTCGCTCAGCGACGCGCCGGCGAGCGACGCGAGGGTCTGCTGGAAGCCCTTCTCGTTGAGCATCCGGACCGCGACGTGGATCTCGGTGGCGTTCACGCCGTGATACGTCGCACCGCCGTTGTCGCCGCTGAACTGCATGCACGGCGGCGAGTACGGATCACCACTGACCTGGTCGCCGGCGCACGGGGTCACGCCTGCAGCCACAGCACCCTGCTGCCCGGCCGCGGCGGCGTTGGGATCCGGCGCAGCGGCGCCGCCGCCGGGTGTCGTTGCCCCTGGCGCCGTGGTCGCAGTCCCGGTCCCCGCCTTGGCACCGGTTGCGGCGGTCGCACCTTGGCGGCTGGCGCCGGTCGTGGACACGCCGGACTGCTGCACCTTCGACGGGATGAGCAAGGACACCATCAGCAGCAGCGCGGCGAGCACCGCCAGCGGGCCGTAACCGCGCAGGAGTCGCTGCCACACACTGAAGTAGGTGCGAGGCGGGTTGCTTCCGACCTCGCGTGCATTGGTTGCCACCGGTTGCGTTACTCCTCGAATTGGGGGATCTCGCGTTGCGCTCGCCGCATCTTGCGACGATCGCCTTCAGCCATCAGGCCAAGAAGGGCGAGGCTGGCGAGGCCAACCCCGGCGAGCGCACCACCGCGTGCGCCCTTGCCCTTCGTGCTCGCGGCCGGCGTGACCGCGGCGGTAGCTGCCGGAGCGCCACCACCGCCACCCCCATTGCTGGAGCTGGGTGTCGAGGGCGAGCCTGCTGCTTTGTTCGTGCCGAGCGTCGAGCCTGACGACGACAGCACCTTGCTGGAGTTGCTCGTGCCCAGGATCGGCGACGAGTTGCCGCCGCACCCGAGGCAGTACTGGTTGTTCAGCGCGTCCCCGGAGCTGGCCTGGACCCCGCCGAAGATGAGACTGAATGACCCGCCGCCGGTCATGGACGCGACGGCGATGTCGAAGATCGTGATGTACGTGGAGTTCTTGCAGCTCTGATCGAGCAGCGCTTTGAAGATGTCTTCACGGATCGGCTGGATCCCGCCGAACAAGCCGTTGGCGACCGCGTCACGCGTGGGACTCGGGAAGACCTCCACACTCAGCGGGTCGACGTACTGGATGCCCCCGCGGTTGGACGCCGTCGGCGGCTTGATCGCGTACCCGAGCGGCTTCAGCGCCGCGTTGATCCCGTTGAGGGCCGCGGTCGGATCGTTGGTCGGGAGCGACTGCCCGCCGGCCGTCGCCGAGCCGATGGTGAACGTGCCCTTGCCGGGCGTCTGGTCGGCCGAGCTCCACGTCGCTTCCCAGTGCAGTCCGGCCAGCGAGATGCCGCCAGGGAACGTGATGCCGTCGATGTCGACCGTGGCCTTGGCTTCGCGCGTCTTGCCGCCGTCGACGAGCCCCGACGAGGTGTACGACACGCCTTGGCCGATGTGGATCAGCCCGGCGATGTCCATCGGTCCGGTCGTCGTGATCGCCTCGCCGAAGGGGGCGGGCGTTGCTGTCGCCTCGCGGCGGGAGGGAATCGGGACACCGGAGAGTTGGTCCTGATCTGACTCTTGATGCGCGTTCGGTTGGCGGGAGTCGACCTGGATGGGCTGCGGCTGCTTGTCCGCTGGCAGCGTCGGGTCCGAACCGTCGCACGCCTGCGCGGCCGCGGTTGTACCGATGATCCCGAGGTCGACGGCCTGGGAGGACGCCTGAGCGACCGTGTTCTGATGGCCGGCGATCGAACGGCCCATCGTGATGCCGAGGGAGAGCGAGCCCGTGCGCGGGTCGACCTTCTGGGTCTCCGCGATGGCCAACCCGCGGCCTGGCTGCAGGTCACCCGCCTGGCCACTCGCCGTCGGGCCGAACGCGAAGAACGTGAGAACGAATGCTCCCACGCCCGCGATCGCGGTGAACTTGGTCCGCCGGAAACCAGTTGTTGCCTTCATGCTGCTCCTGGAGCCGATGACCCCGTAGTCCGATCAGGGACTTATTCGCCCCAGATCAGGACTGTTCCTTCCCGGCTCGTGACTCGGGTCACACACGCAGCGGAGCAGCTGGACTCCCGGCCTTCCTTGGCCGAAGCGAGTGCGATTGGTAGGGTAGCCAACCCACGCGGACGTGGCTCAGCTGGTAGAGCACAACCTTGCCAAGGTTGGGGTCGCGGGTTCGAATCCCGTCGTCCGCTCCAAGGAGCACCGCCACGTCGGGTCGAACCTCTCGGGCCATGAAGCGCTCTCGAGTGTTCGCTCCACTGGCCGCGGCGGTGGTTGCCCTTCCCCTGGCCGTCGGTTGCTCGTCCGATTCGCCGACGGCGATCTCGAATGCATCGAGCTCGGCGGCCCCGTCATCGGCGAGCTCCGGCCAGCGGGCGTCGGCCTGCCGGCCCGTTCCGGCGCAGGGTGAGGCCCTCGACTGGCTGCCGGCCGACCTGCCGCTGCCGCCGGGGGCGTATGCGGCCGAGGACACCGAGTCGCCGTCCGGCTCGTCGGCTTCGTCCGCTCCGTCGGACTCGGGGACGGACACGGATGCCGAGTCGGGCGACACCGGCGGTGCCCGTCGCGGGTTCCTGGTCGTGAAGATGACCGTCGAGCAGTTCAAGGACTTCGTCACCACCAACTGGCCCAAGGCCGGTTACAGCCTGGGCCGGGGTGACGCCGAGGCCGGCGAGGCCGAGGGCGGCTTCCGCAAGGGCGACTTCGGCGGTGTGTACCGGGTGCGCGACGTCTACTGCGACCCGACGATGTCCGAGCTGCTGCTCACCTACGGCAAGGGCGCCTGATCGGGCACGCCCCCACGGTCAGCTGAGCTTGACGTTGTAGGCGCCGGTGGCATCGGTGAGGGTCGGGACGTTGCCCGTACCCGGACCGATCTCCGGCGGGAGGCCACTGTCGAGCGCGCTGTAGGCCGTGACCGCCTCGAGCAACGCACCGGCCTTCGGCCCGCCGACCACCGAGGCGGGCACCGTCAACGTGAACCCTGACGCGGTGCGTGCGCCCCTCACGGTGGTGCCACCGCTGTAGTCGACGAGCGTCGCGACGGTCTGGCCGTTCAGCCCGATGCGGTCGAAGCTCTGCGGCGCGCCCGCGGTGTACGTGACGTTGCCGAGTCCGTCGACCTTTGCCTTCGCGAAGTACAGCTTGTGGTCGAACTGCCAGACGGTCAGATACCAGACGTTCGACTGCTGCGGGTTCGGGCTGGCGATCGTCTTCGTATCGGCGGCATTGATCGTGACCGTCAGGTTCTTGCCGTCCCACTTCACGCCCGACGACGTCAGGTCGAGGGAGGGCACGTTCGTGCCTGCCTCGACGGGATAGCGGCCGTCGTTGGTCGCGTCAGTGATGCCGGCGGTCGGCTTGGTGTTGAACAACGACGTCTTCACGTTGCCGTTGCCGACCAGGCGTGGACCGGTCACCTGGCGAGCGGTCTCGACGACAGGCAGTCCTGGGATCAGCGTCGTCGGCAACGTCGCGAGCTGGTTGGCGTCGTTGGCCCACGTCGCTTGCAGCGCGCCGCTCGCGGGATCGACGTCGACGCTGATGAAGTCAGCCATGTTGCGGTTGCCGACGTTCTGGATGCAGCCGACCGTGCCCTCGAGGCAGATGTCGCCGATGTGCGCGGGTCCCTGGCCGACTGTGTCCTCCTGGAACGTCGGCGACGCGCTCGTGGCGTTCGTCGTGATGGACATGTGCGGACGCCATTGCTTGTCAGGGTTCGCTTTGCTGGGGTGCTCGCGCACGTTGCTCTCCAGCCACACGAAGCCGAGTCGTCCGGCATCGCCCGCCGCCGCCCAACCGAACACGTCCGTGGCGTTGTCGTCGTGGTCCACGCGAACCGGCGCGGACCACGTCTTGTGCGCGTGGTCGGGAGTGTCGAGCGAGTACGAGTAGAAGATGTGCCATGCCGTCGGGCTGTCGACCGGCGCGTTCGCGTCCGCGAACCCATCGCCCTGCGTCCACATCTCGTACAGCGTTCCTGCGCTGTCCATCGTGAGGATGGGGAACAGCGTGTTCGCCTCGTTCAGCTGCGCGACGGTCTGGTAGTCGATCGACGTGAACGCGCCGACGTTGCTCTGGTTCTTGGTCGGATCCGTCTTGCCGACGGCCACGCCGACCTCGGGCTTCTTGATGTTTGCCTTGGGGCAACCGTCGGAAGGCGTGCAACCGATCGCGGTGTAGACGTTTCCGGTACGGGGGTCCGCCACCATCGACCCGTGCCACGCGAACGAGTTGACGCTCGCTGCTTCGGTGAACGCGTTCGTGACGGGAGTGTCCGCGGTGGAACCCGGATCCGCCGGATGGAAGTGCAGGCCGTCGTCGCTCCATCCATACGCGAGCCCGCCAACGGTGTTGCCGCTGCCGAAGCACGCGTCACACAGGTAGGAGAGGTACACGATCGGCTTGTTGCCGTCGGCCTTGGACACCGCTGATGTGCCCCCGGAGAACACCGCTTCGAATGGACGGTCGGCGGTGACCGCGGGCGCGGTGGCGCACACGCCCTGACGAGTGCCGTCGGGTGAGATGACCCCACTGCCGATGTCGGCAAGGGCCTCTTGGTCGGTGAGATACAGCGTGTTGGTGGCGCGGTCGGGAACCACGAGGCTGTCGCCGCCGCCACTGGCCGGGCAGATCATGTGGCCGCCGGACGGTCCGAGCATCGGGTAGGTGAGGCCGCCGTCGGCGGACCGCCAGAACCAACTCGTCTGGGCGCCCGAGCCCGCCGGTCCCGTGATCAGAGCGTTGCCGTGGTTGTCGACCGTGATGTCGGGCTCGCCGGCACCGCGGATCGGATCCACGATCGTCGGGACGCCGACCTTGAACTGGTTCGCGCCGGTCGCCGTCGGCGCCAGCTCGATGGCCAGCGGCACGACGAGCACCGCGACCAGCACCAGTTTCATGAATCGCCGCATCGAACCCCTCCCCAGCTACCTGCTTCGCACTTTTCACATAGTTCGACCGGATTGGCGTCGTCCCCTGCGGTCATGGGGCGAATCACGCTCCAGGGGTGACGGAGCGTGAGCAGGGCGGCTTCAGGCTCATTCGGTGGGCATCGCGTCACTCAAGCGGCCCGCGGCCATCAGCCGCCTGCCGAAGTCATCGCATCCGACCCTCGCCGAGCGCGTGAGCCGTGGTGAGGTGGCGCGCGAGGAGGTGCCGATCGAGGTCCACGGCCAGTACGAGTCGGTCCCGGCGCGGGCCGACCCGATCGCGATCCTGCAGGGTCAGGCCGACAACCGAGTCCCGGAGCTCGTGCCGATTCGTTACGGCCGCATGCTGGTGTCCCCGTTCACCTTCTATCGGGGCGCAGCGGCAGTCATGGCGGCCGACCTGGCGGCGACGCCCGACACCGGCATCCGGGTTCAGTTGTGTGGCGACGCGCACTTGTCGAACTTCGGTGTGTATGCCGCGCCGGATCGGCGCCTGGTGTTCGACATCAACGACTTCGACGAGACGCTGCCCGGTCCGTGGGAATGGGACGTCAAACGTCTCGCCGCCAGCTTCGAGATCGCCGGTCGTGATCGGAAGTTCGCCGCGGGCGACCGCCGGAAACTCGTTCGCACCACTGTTCGTGCCTACCGCGAGGCGATGGCGGACTTCGCGCGGCAGCACAACCTGGACGTCTGGTACGCGCGCTTCGACGTCGACTCGGTCCTCGACGAGATCCGAGCGAAGGCAAGCGGCAGCGACGCCCGCGACATCGAACGCAAGCTCACCAAGCTCCAGTCGCGCGACAGCCTCGCGGCGTTCGAGAAGCTCACACACATGGTCGACGGCCAACCGAAATTTCGATCGAAGCCGCCGCTGCTGGTGCCGGTCGAGGACCTTCCCGGCGGTGTGGGGTGGCTGGAGAGCGTTCGCGACGTCTTGCGCGAGTACCGGCGCACTCTCCCGGAGGATCGCCGTCACCTTCTGCGGCAGTTCCAGCTCACGCACCTCGCCCGCAAGGTCGTTGGTGTCGGCAGCGTCGGCACGCGAGCGTTCGTCCTGCTCCTGATGGGCACCGACGGCGCGGAC
>DASUCS010000271.1:0-4214 GCA_036275935.1 Acidimicrobiales bacterium | reverse complement strand
TACCGCGTCGGCGCGTTCGAGCGCGCCGGTGTCGTCCCTCCGAGCGACCTCGACGGGCTGGCCACGGTGGCGAAGACCGTCACGGCCGCGGGAATCCCTGCGTTCTCGCTCGGTGCCCACGACGGGTGGACGCTCACCGACTGGTTCGAGAACGTGTACCTCCGTCTCGCCGGACCCCAGCGGTACGACGACCTCGCCGCGCACCGCATCCCGTGGACCGACGAGTCCGTGAAGGCGACGCTTCGTCAGCTCGACGTCCTCTGGTCCGGCGGAACGATCGCGGGCGGGGTTCCCACGGCACTGGGTTCGTCGTTCGAGCAGTCGGTGCAGCAGGCCTTCGGCGCGTCGTCTGCGGCCATGGTGGTGGAGGGGGACTTCGTGGGGGGCTTGATCACCGGCGACACCAGCGCCCGGCCCGGTATCGATGCGGACGTGTTCGCGTTCCCATCCGGACCGAGCGCGGAGCCGGCAGTCATGGGAGGAGGCGACGCGGCGGTGCTGTTGCGAGATTCACCGGCCGCGCAGGCGTTCGTGCGCTACCTCGCAACGCCGCGAGCGGCGGGCATCTGGGCGGCGTACGGCGGCTTCGTGTCACCGAACGCGAACGTGGATCTGTCGCTCTACCCGGACGCCATCAGTCGCTCCATCGCCCGAAGCGTCGTCGACGCCGGTGATCAGTTCCGCTTCGACCTGTCGGACCTCCAGCCGGCTGCGTTCGGCGGGACCGAAGGACGGGGCATGCGCGGGGATCTCCAGCAGTTCCTTGCAACGCGCGACGTCGACGCGACAGCCGCGCAACTCGAAGCCGACGCACGCGCGGCGTACTGATCAAGCGCTGTGGCGCGACAACCAGCCCGTCGCTTCGTCGGCGACGTTCTTGCCGTCGATGTCGACTCGCCAGTTGAGGAAGGTGAGGTTCTGCGTGGTCAGTTGCGCCGACACGGCGTCGAGCGCCTGTCGCAGCCGTGGGCCGTACCGATCCAGGACGCGTTGGGACACGATCGGGACGACGTTCTCGACGGGCTGCAGGCCGCGATCGTCGGCCAGCAGGGTGAGTTCGGGGTCGGCCAGGTGTCCGTCGGTCGTGAACATGACGGCGACGTCGGCCACACCTTGTTCGAGTGCGGTTCGCTCCTGATCCTGCGTGGTCAGGGGCACGAATTGCGCGAAGGTCAGTCCGTACACGTCCTGCAGCCCCCGCAGACAGAACTCCCTCGACGGGCACTCGGGCGGCCCACCGAGGACGAGCTCAGGATGTCGAGCGAGGTCACTCGTCGTGTGAACGCCGAGAGCCTTGGCCCGCGACGCGAGCATCACCAGCCCGTTCTGATCCTGCGCCGGCGCCGCTTCGAGCACCGCGAGCTGGTGCGCGGCGACCGTCTGGCCGAGCGCGGCCTGGGCCACGGCGAGGTCGTGGGTGATCGACGACGCCACCCCGGGTTGGAGCGATTGCAGCGCCGTACCGACGTATTCGGGCACGACGTCGACGAGCCCTTGCAGCAACGCCGGCTGCACCAGCTCCCGTGGGCCGAGGTCGAGTTGGCGGCGCACCGGGATGCCGGCGAGCTCGAGCGCCTGCGCGTAGATCTCGGCCAACAGGCGGCTCTCGGAGAAGTTGAACGCTGCCACGACGACCGACTCATCGCGGGCGGACGGCGGCGCGCTCCTCTTCGCGCTCGAGGTGCATCCCATGAGCACCGCGACCACGAGGAGACCGCACATGACTCGCCGCACTGCGACATGATCGTCCAATGGGTGGCGTGCCCGCCGTCGTGGCGTCGCCGCCGGTCGGGCGGCGACGGCGTCCTTCCGGCGAAGCACCTCCCTTGCCGCGGGAGGTGCATCGCAGCACGCGCTGGTACGTGATCGCGCTCCTCGCCGCCGTGCTGCTGTCCATCCTCATGGTCAGCACGGCCGTCTTCTCGGCGGTGACGCGCGTCGACCTCGCGATCGTGTCCGGCGTCGAGCACCTGCGGGCCGACTGGCTCACATCCGTCCTGCGACGAGTGGACGGTTTGTCGTCGCCGTGGACCGTGCGCGTCATCGGCCTCGCCGTCGTCATCGTGCTGGCGGTGTACCGACGGTTTCGCTATCTCGGCGTCTTCGTCGCGACCCTGCTCGTCGCCGTCGGCGGGGGAGCTCTGGTCGCGGTGGCGATCGGCCGCATGCGCCCGGCCGGTGTGCCGATCCTCACCGGTTGGAGCGGGTACGCATATCCATCCGAGCCGGTCCTCGCGTTGGCGATCGCGTTCGCCGGCGTCGTGTACACGTTGATCCCGGCGGGCGTGTGGCGTGACCGCAGCAAGCGTCTCGCCGCAGTCGTGCTCGTTCTGTTCGCCTTCACGCGCGTGTACCTCGCCGTCGACCACCCGACCGATGTGCTCGTCGCGGTGGTGGTCGGGTGGGGTCTCGCGGTCGTCGCCTATCGGATGTTGACGCCCGAGGAGGCCTTTCCCGTCAGCTATCGGCGGGGCACGCGCGCACATCTCGACGTCGGAGGGCGGCGGGGCGAAGCCATCGCGCTTGCTCTCGATCACCAACTGAATCTCGAGGTCGACTCGATCGAACCGTTCGGGCTCGGCGGATCAGCGGGGTCGACGCCGCTGCGGATCACGGCGCGGCGCGGCGACGAGAGGGTGACGCTGTTCGCGAAGCTGTACGCACTCAATCATCTCCGGTCCGACCGCTGGTACAAGTTCGTGCGCACGATCGTGTACGGCCGGCTCGAGGACGAGAAGCCGTTCTCGACCGTGCGGCGGCTCACGGAGTACGAGGACCACATGCTTCGTCTGACCCGCGACGCGGGCCTGCCGACGCCGGCTCCGTACGGCTTCGCCGAGATCACTCCTGAACGGGAGTACTTGATCGTGATGGAGTTCTTCGACCACTCGTCGGAGATCGAGGCACCGATCGACGTCGCCACGATCGACGACGGATTGTCGATCGTTCGTCGCCTGTGGGACGCGGGCATCGCCCACCGCGACATCAAACCGTCCAACCTGCTCGTCCGCGATGGCAACGTCCTCCTGATCGACGTCGCGTTCGCTGCAGTGCGGCCCACGCCGTGGCGCCAGGCGGTCGACCTGGCCAACATGATGCTGACGCTCGCACTCGCGAGCACGCCCGAGCTCGTGTACGAGCGCGCCTTGCGGGTGTTCGCTCCCGACGACATCGCCGAAGCCTTCGCGGCCAGCCGGTCGATCACCATCCCGACCCAATTGCGCGCGCGCATGCGCGCGGACGGCCGCGATCTCCTGGGCACGTTCCGGCGCCTCGCGCCCGAGCGAGCGCCGGTCTCGATCCAGGCGTGGAGCTGGCGCCGCGTCGCGTTGACCACCGGCGTCGCGCTGCTGACGTTGCTGGGGATCGGGCTGGTGGTCGGTTACGTGCGCTCGGCCGGTGTGGTGGCGATCGACACGGCGACGTCCGCTCCACGTTGCGACGAGGATCGCCACCTCGCCCTGGTGGCGCAGTCGGTGGCGTCCGCGGCCTACGTTCCGTGTGTGACCGAACTGCGCCCGGGATGGACGGCGGACACGTTCGAGGCGCAATCCGGCCGCACGGACTTCACCCTCGTCTCCGATCGAGACGAGGACCATCCGGTCCAAGTCGACTTCTCGCCGAGCTGCGATGTGAGTCACGCGTCGCCAACGACGCCGCGTGCGGACGGTGTGCGTACGTACCTCGAGGTCACGTCGATCTCCCCGCGGTATGCAGCCACGCTGTCCGACGTGTTTCCAGGAGGATGCGTGACCTACAGGTTCGACTTCGAACGCGGTCCTCACATCGCACTGGTCGACGACTTCGAGAACGAGGTCGGGTTGCGGTCGCGCCAGGAGCTGCGACGCGCGCTGCAGTCGACGTACGACGTGCAGCTCGACCCATGAGACGCCGGCGTCCGTACGTCAATCCTGTTGTCCGGATCGCGGTCGGCGTCGGGGGGATCGCGGCGTCGCTGGCGCCGTTGCGCCGCGACAAGGTCGGCCACCGCGAGCGGGCGGTGTTCGAGGCGGTGAACGGTCTGCCGGACCAGCTGTATCCCCCGGCGTGGGCGGTGATGCAGCTCGGAACAGTCGGGGCCGCGCCCGCCGCGGCCGGCGTGGCGTTGCTCGCCGGCGAGCGCCGGTTGGCCGTGCGCCTCCTGGTCGGCGGGGTGGGCACCTGGGGTGCGTCGAAGGTGGTCAAGCGGGTGGCGGGACGGCCTCGGCCGATCC
>DASUCS010000270.1:0-6398 GCA_036275935.1 Acidimicrobiales bacterium | reverse complement strand
CCGCCATGACGAGCTCGGCGCCGTGTGTGGTCGGCGCAGGACCGGACGGTCCGTCGAGACCTTCGTGCACGGGGGCGTCGGAGCCCGCGGCGCGCAGCACCGCCAGCGTGTTGCGGACCGTGTGCGCTCGCGTCGTGTTGCCCCAGCCCGACAGCGCGGCCACGAGGTCGAACGAATGATGGGTCGCCGCGCACCAGAGCGCACCGGCATCGTCGGTGCCAGTGTCGACGTCGAGGATCACGCGGTGTCGTCCCGATACGTTCTCGTCCATGGACGCCGAGAGTGTTGTCGAATGCGTCGCCCGAGTGTGGGACGACTCCGCGGTGCCCACCCTCACCGACTACATCCGCATCCCCAACCTCTCCCCTGCCTTCGACCCGGACTGGGCCGCGCACGGGCACATGGAGCGGGCGATCGAGCTGGTCAGCACGTGGATCCGTGGCCGACCCATCGACGGACTCGAGGTGTCGGTGGAACGACTCGACGGCCGCACGCCGGTCATCGTGGCGGAGGTGCCGAGCACCGGCTCGGCGCAAGGCGCCGTCGTGCTCTACGGCCACGTCGACAAGCAGCCCGAGATGGTGGGCTGGCGCGACGGACTCGGTCCGTGGACCCCGGTGCTCGACGGCGACCGCCTCTACGGCCGCGGTGGAGGTGACGACGGCTACGCCGCGTTCGCCGCCCTCAGCGCCATCGAAGCGGTGCAGGCGGCGGGCGGTGCGCACGGTCGCTTGGTCGTCATCATCGAGGCCAGTGAGGAGTCGGGCAGTCCGGATCTGCCCGCCTACATCGAGGCGCTCGCGCCGCGCATCGGCGAACCGGAGCTCGTCATCTGCCTCGATTCGGGGTGTCCCACGTGGGACCGGCTCTGGCTCACGACGTCGCTGCGCGGGCTGCTCTCGCTGACGGTCACGGTGCGCGTCCTGGAAGAAGGCGTGCACTCGGGCGCAGCCGGTGGTGTCGTGCCGTCCACGTTCCGCATCCTGCGACAGCTGCTGTCGCGCATCGAGGACGAGACGACCGGCGAGCTCCTGTTGCCCGAGCTCCACGTCGACATGCCCGTCGATCGCGAGAAGGAGCTCGCGGCCACGGCCGAGGAGCTGGGAGCCGACATCGCCGAGCGCTTCCCGTTCGTGACCGGCGCGCGACCGCACTCGACCGAGGCCGCAGCGCAGCTGCGGGCGAAGACGTGGGAGCCCGCCCTCGAGGTCATAGGGGTCGACGGTGTGCCGGCGGTCGCCGACGGCGGGAACGTGCTGCGGCCGTTCACGCGCGTTCGCCTGTCGTTCCGCTTGCCGCCCACATGCCCTTCCGAGCCGGCTCGCACCGCGATCACACGCGCACTGACCGCCGATCCTCCGCATGGCGCGTCGATCGAGATCACCGACGGCGAGGTGGGCGATGGTTGGAACGCGCCGCCCATGGCGCCGTGGCTGACCGCCGCCGTCGAGGACGCATCGCGGTCAGCGTTCGGCGAACCGGCGCGCCTCATCGGCGAGGGCGGCTCCATCCCGTTCATGGGCATGCTCGGTGAACGGTTCCCCGACGCGCAGTTCGTCATCACCGGCGTGCTCGGACCCGAGACGAACGCCCACGGCCCGAATGAGTTCTTGCATCTCCCGACCGCTCGACGGATCAGCGTCGCGGTGGCGCATCTGCTCGACGCCCACGCCCGCCGAGCCCGATGACCGTCACCCTCGCCGACGTCGAGTCCGCGGCCGGCACCATCAACGGGGCAGTCGTGCGCACGCCGACCGCCGTGTCGCAGACGTTGTCCGACGTCCTCGGCTGCACGGTCGTCGTGAAGTTCGAGAACCTCCAGTTCGTCGCGTCGTTCAAGGAGCGCGGCGCCCGCAACAAGCTCGCCGCGCTGTCGGCCGCCGAGCGGAGCGCGGGCGTCGTCGCCGTGAGTGCAGGCAACCACGCCCAAGCGGTTGCCCGGCACGCTCGGTTGCTCGGCATCGACGCCACGATCGTGATGCCGCAGACGACGCCGTTCGTGAAGGTCGGGCGCACCAACGCGCTCGGTGCGCGTGTCGTCTTGCACGGCGAGTCCGTGGCCGAGGCGATGGCCTTCGGGCACGAGCTGGTCGAACGAGAGGGCCGCACCTTCGTGCACCCGTTCGACGATCCGCTGGTGATTGCAGGACAGGGCACGGTCGCACTCGAGCTGCTCGCTGACCAGCCGGATCTCGACGTGCTCGTCGTACCCGTGGGCGGCGGCGGGCTCCTGGCCGGCATGAGCATCGTGGCTCGAGCGATCGCACCGAACGTCGCGCTCGTCGGCGTGCAGTCGGAGGCCTATCCGTCGATGCTCCGCGCGCTCGCGCACGACGACCGAGCCTGTCCCGGTGGGTCCACGATGGCGGACGGCATCGCCGTCGCGCGCGCCGGCGAGCTCACGTCCGCGCTGCTCGCCGAGGCCGGCGCCGAGATGCTCACCGTGTCGGAGGAGTCCATCGAGCACGGGGTGAACCTGTTCCTCGAGATCGAGAAAGTCGTGGCCGAGGGTGCCGGCGCCGCGGGCCTCGCCGCGCTGCTCCAGCATCGTGATCGCTTCGCCGGACAACGCGTGGGCGTCGTCCTCACGGGCGGCAACATCGACCCCCGGTTGCTCTCGTCGGTGATCCTCCGCGGGCTGGTGCACAGCGGTCGGTTGTCGCGACTACGGGTGTGGCTCGACGACCGACCCGGTTCGCTCTCTCGTCTGACCGCGGTCGTCGGCGACGCCGGCGGCAACATCGTCGAGGTGCAGCACCAGCGGCTGTTCGCGGCGGGACCGATCCGCACGACCGAGGTCGAGCTCGCCGTGGAGACGATGGACAGTGCGCACGCGGCTGCCCTCGTCCGCTCGCTCGAGGACAACGGCTACCGCGTCGCGGTCGTACCGCTCGAACCTCAGTAAGCGAGAACGCCCGCCGCTTCGCGGGCGATGTCGTCGACTTGCGGGAGGACGGCATCCTCGAGCTTCGGCTCGTAGGCCACGTGGCAATCGAGTGCACCGATCCGGGCGACCGGCGCATCGAGCGACGAGAAGCACTCCTGCGCGATCCACGACGCCACTTCGGCACCGAACCCGCACGTGCGGATGTCCTCGTGGACCACCATCGCGCGACCGGTTTTCGCGACCGATGCCGCGACGAGCTCTTGGTCCCACGGCACGAGGCAGCGCAGGTCGATGATCTCCATCGATGCGCCGTCTTCACCGAGTCGCACGGCGGCCTGCCGTGACTTCTCGACGGTCGCGCCGTACGTCACGATCGTCAGGTCGGTTCCCTCCTGGACGACGGACCCGCAGCCGAGCGGGACGACGTAGTTCGCATCAGGGAACGGATCCTTCGTGTACGGCTGGCGCAACAGGTGCTTGTGCTCGAGGAACAGCACGGGGTCCTCACAACGAAACGCGGCGCGCAACATCCCCGCTGCGTCACGGGCCCGTGACGGGAACATCACGATGAGGCCCGGCACGTGGGCGAAGATCGACTCGCCGCACTGGCTGTGCCAGATCGCACCGCCCGTCAGGTAGCCGCCGATGGCGACGCGCAGCACGAGCGGGCAGGAGAAGGCACCGTCCGACCGCCAGCGGATGGTCGCCGCCTCGGTCTTGATCTGCTGCATGGCCGGCCAGATGTAGTCGAAGAACTGGATCTCGGGACACGGGCGCAGTCCACGTACCGCCTGCCCGATGCCACGCCCGACGATGTTGGCCTCGGCGAGGGGGGTGTTGAAGCATCGGGCGATCCCGAAGGTGCGCTGCAGTCCGTGCGTCGTGCCGAACACACCGCCCTTGCCCTCGACCTGTTCGATGAGCTCTTCGGGCGCGTCTGCGACGTCCTCACCGAACACCCGGATTCGTTCGTCTGCCGCCATCAGCTCGTGCAACGTGCGGCGGATCGCTTCGCCGAACGCGACGACCTCACCCCCGTCGCCCGGGTCGCCCTCGTCGGGAATCGGCGGCCGGACGTACACGTGCTCGAGCACGGAGGCAGGGTCCGGGCGCTCGGCCGCCAGGGCTTCCTTCGCCGCGGTCTGCACGATCTGCTTCGCCTCGTCGCGGATGCGCTCGACGTCATCCGGGGTGATGACGCCGCCCTTCAACAGCTCCTGCTCGAGCACGACGATCGGATCGTGCAGGGCTTCGTCTGCGAGGTCCGCCGCGGTGCGGTACTTCGACTGCGTGTCGGCTGCGGAGTGCGAATACGGCCGCGTCACCTTGGCGTGCAACAGGCCGGGCCCTTCACCGGCGCGCACTCGAGCGACGGCCCGCGCTCCGAAGTGTCGCGACTGGAAGTAGTCACGTCCGTCGATCTTGGTGATCGCGAGACCACGAAAGCCGCGCACCATCTCCGAGATCGGCGCCGGCGACTGATCCTCGGCGCGCACCGAGATCGCGTAACCGTTGTCGGCCACGAGGTACAGCACAGGCAGGTGCAGTCGACACGCGGTGTTGAGCGACTCCCAGAACTCACCCTCGCTCGTCGATCCCTCGCCGAGTGACACGTACGTGATCTCGTCACCAGTGGCGTCGCAGCCCGGAAGGTTGCGGCCCTGGATGTAGCGCGTCGCTTCCGCACATCCGACCGCCGACAGGCACTGCGATGCGGTTGCCGAGGACTGCGTGACGATGTGCTTCGCGCGGTGGCCCCAGTGGCACGGCATCTGGCGGCCGCCCGACGCAGGGTCCTCGGACGACCCAACCGCCTGCAGCAGGATCTCGCGCGGCGTGACGCCGAGACCGAGCGCGAGCGCGCGGTCGCGGTAGTACGGGAAGAACCAGTCGTAGCCCGCCCGAAGCGAGTGGACGAGACCGAGCAGCAACGCTTCGTGCCCGGCGCCCGAGATCTGGAAGAACACCCGGCTCTGCTTCTGCAGGCTGATCTCGCGATCGTCGAGCGTTCGGCTCACGAGCGCAGTGCGGTAGTCGTCGACCAGCTCGGCCTTCGGGAATCCCCGGTAGGTCAGCGCGTCATCGACGGTCACTGCCATATGGGTGACGGTAGCGCTTCGATGTTCAGTCGGGGTCGATGGACTGGGACTTGTTGCGTAGCTGCCAGATCGAGATCGGTGTCGCCGCTCCCTGCGAGACGACGGGCTTCTGCTGCCGGTACACCTGGCCCACCACCGCAGACGGTTTGGGCGCGAGGCTGAGCACGCCTTCGGCATCGGAGGGATCGCGCAGACGCGGCAACGACGCCTGCAGGAACGCGATGCGCTCCTGATCGGCTTCCGCTGCTCGGATGTGCAGCGCGACGGTCGCGATCATCACGACCGCGGCAATGGCCGTGAGAGCGATCGCCGTCGCGTCACCGACGGCCGCGGCGATCACGACGAGAACGACGTTCGTGCTCACCGGCACCCACACGCGCAGTGGACGGTGCCGGTGCCAATGAGATCTCACGATCTCTCCTCGATTCCGATCAACTCAGGTCCGGACCCCCGAGTGATCGACGCGTGCGAGCCCTCAGTTCGTGGGCTCTTCGGCCCATTTCCCGCGTCGGATGGGCGGATTGTCGTAGTTCTAGAGATCGCCGGGGTGCGGCAGGCCGAGCATCGGAGCGAGACACTGCGTCACGGTGTTGTTGCGGTCGAAGTCGGTGTCGGCCGGCATGATCCCGTCGGCGATGAACAGTCGTGTGAGACTCATCATCACGACGGCGAATCGAAAGCCGCCGTAGATCTCGTACCAATCGACGTTGTCCGCCGTGCGGCCGGTGTGCTCCTCCCAACGCGAGATCGTCGTCGCTCGGTCGAAGAACCCACTCGGCTGCGGCACGCCGAGGCCTTCGGTGAAGTGCCGGTCGAGGAACAGCCACCACGCGAGATCCATCACCGGATCGTTGAGCGAGACCATCTCCCAGTCGAGCACCGCGACCGGACGGAGGTCGTCGCCGAACAGCATGTTCGAGATGCGCGAATCACCCCACGACAACCCCAGCGGCTGCTCGCCTCGCGGCCGGTTGCCCAGTAACCACTCCCACGCCTTCTCTGCGACCGGCTGCGGCCGCCCGCGCGCCGCCCACTCGAAGAACGACTCGTAGTAGGCCAACTCGTCGTCGAGCCCGTGTCGGAGCTTGGCCGTCACATCGCCCAGGGTCTCGTGCGGGTCCAGTTGATGGATGCGCGCCATCGTCTCGAGCGCGCTCGTGTGCATCGCGCGGCGTCGCTCCTCGGTCTCCTCGAGGATCCAGCCTTCGAGCGTGTACGGCGGGTTGTCCGACGGCACGCGCCCCGGCACGTACCCCATGACGAAGAACGGCGTGCCCAGCACGGCCGGGTCGTGCTCCTGCCACAGCATCTCGGGAACCGGAATCGTCGTCTTGGCGGCGAGCGCCGGCAGCTGACCAACGATCGTTTCTACAACCGTGCGCCCCGCTGGTCGCCGGACGGCCGCCGCATCG
>DASUCS010000269.1:0-2261 GCA_036275935.1 Acidimicrobiales bacterium | reverse complement strand
GCCCCGGAAGCGGCCCGTTCCTTCGATGTCGACCTCCTTCGGCTGCGAGAGGCAGCCGGTGGCCATCACGTAGAACTGGCTCGTCACGGTCTTGCCGCCGTCGGTCGTGATGCGCCACCGCGACGCCGCGTCATCCCAGATCGCCGACTGCACACGGGTCCCGAACTCGATGGCGTCGCGGAGGCCGTAGCGATCCGTCACGAAGCGCAGGTACGACATGATCTCCGGCTGCGTCGCGTACTTCTCCGACCAGGTCCACTCGTCCTCGAGCGCGGGGTCGAAGCTGTACGTGTAGTCCGTGGTCGGGATGTCGCACCGGGCGCCGGGATAGCGGTTCCAGTACCAGGTGCCACCGACGTCATCGGCCGCTTCGATGACGCGGACCGAGAACCCGAGCTGTCGCAATCGGTGCACGAGGTACAGGCCGGAGAACCCGGCGCCCACCACGACGACGTCGAAGTCGGTCTGTGCGCCCGATGAACCGTTGTCAGCCATGCGGCCGTCCCCCCTGTTGGATGATCATGCATATCCTTGCATGAAGATGCAGCCGGCTACTAGTGTACGCAGATGGCCAGCATCGGGATCGTCGGCGGCTCGGGATTCACGGGTGCCGAGCTGCTCCGTCTGTGCGCTGGGCATCCGGATCTGAACGTCGAGCTGGCCACGGGCGACACCCAGGCCGGAACTGCGGTCGCCGACCTCTACCCGAGCTTGGCTGCTGCGTACGGCGACCTCGTGTTCGCGTCCTACGACCCCGGTGCGCTCGACGGCCTCGACCTCGTCTTCTGCGGTCTGCCGCACGGCGCCTCGCAGGCGATCGTGCCCGAGTTGCGCACACGCGTGAAGCATGTCGTCGATCTTGCTGCTGACTTCCGTCTGCGGGATCCGGCGACCTACGCCCAGTGGTACGGCGACACGCACGAGGCCCCGGAGCTCCTCGACGACTTCGTGTACGGGCTGCCCGAGCTGTTCCGCTCGCACATCGAGGGTGCGGCGCTCGTCGCCGCCCCCGGCTGCTACCCGACGGCGGCGACGCTGGCGCTCGCCCCGCTCGTGCGGGCAGGCCTGGTGGAGACCACCGGCATGATCGTCGACGCCGCCAGCGGGGTGTCGGGCGCCGGTCGGGGCAAGTTCCCGTTCTGCGGTACCGACGAGGACTTCGTCGCCTACGGCCTGCTCGACCACCGTCACACCGCAGAGATCGAGCAGACACTCGGCGCGCAGGTGCTGTTCACACCGCATCTGGCCCCGATGAACCGCGGGATCCTCGCCACGTGTTACGCCCGGCCTTCGTCGACGACCTCCACCGACGAGGTGATGGACGCGCTGCACGCCGCGTACGACAACGAGCCATTCGTCGTCGTGTCGGGCACGTCGCCGTCGACGAAGGCCACGCTCGGTTCCAACACCGCGCACGTCACCGCCCGCGCCGACGACCGGACCGGTTGGGTCATCGCGCTGTGTGCGATCGACAACCTCGTGAAAGGCGCAAGCGGCCAGGCGATCCAGTGCGCCAACCTCGCGCTCGGCCTCGACGAAACGGCCGGGCTGCCGGCTGTCGGGGTGTACCCATGACCGTGACGGCGCCGAAAGGGTTCGTTGCCGCGGGCGCGCACTGCGGGATCAAGGAGTCGGGCGCGCCCGACTTGTCACTGGTGGCGACCGCCGACCACGCGCCGGTCGCGGCGGCGGGCGTCTTCACGCAGAACCTCGCGTGTGCCGGCCCGGTGCAGGTCTCGAGGCGACACCTCGAGACGACCGCGGGACGCGCCGCTGCAGTCGTGCTCAACAGCGGCAACGCCAACTGCGCGACCGGCAGCGACGTCGACGTCGCCGAGCAGATGTGTGCGCTGGCGGCGAAAGGTCTCGGCTGCGCGGCGGACGAGGTGCTCGTGTGCTCGACAGGCCTCATCGGCATCCCCCTGCCACTCGAGCCACTGCGGTCCGGCATCCCTACGCTCGTCGATGTGCTGAGCACGGACGGGGGATCGGCCGCAGCCACCGCGATCATGACCACCGACACCGTGTCGAAGCAGGTGGTGATCGAGCGCGATGGCTGGACCATCGGCGGCATGGCCAAGGGCGCGGCGATGCTCGCCCCCAACATGGCGACGATGCTCGCCGTCCTCACCACCGATGCCGCCCTTTCCGCCGAGGAGCTGCAACCGCGGCTGCAGGCCGCGGTGGAGACCACGTTCAACCGCGTGGTCGTCGACGGGTGCACGAGCACCAACGACACCGTCCTCGTGCTCGCCAACGGC
>DASUCS010000268.1:0-4720 GCA_036275935.1 Acidimicrobiales bacterium | reverse complement strand
CGGCGAGGATGATCGCCGCGGCGTAGCGGCCCCGGCGCCAGCAGCCGATGCCCACCATCAACATCGCTGCCGCCCACAGGAACGGGAGCTGGCCGAGCAGCAGGGCTTCGACGAGCGCCGGGTTCAGGAGCACTGCAACTGCCCACCACCCGCGACGCAGCTCCGGGAACGTCCAGAACGTCGCGGCGACGAGACCGAGGAACCCGACGCCGAGCGCCAGCGTCACGCTCCACTCGCCCATCAGCGGCCAGAGCATCACCGAGAACATCCACGGGATGAAGCCGTAGGGGAACGCCAGCGCTCGACCGTGCGCGAGGAGCGGCATGTGGAACGGCAGGCCGTGCCCGTGCCAGAGCTTGTCGGCGACGAACCACACGTGGATGTAGTTGGACAACGTGTCGCTCGAGATGACCTCGCGATGCCGCAGCAGCAGGGCGAGGACCACTACCCAGAATGCGATCACCGCGTGCTTTGCCGCTCGGGCGCCGCGCGTCTCGACCGTGATCGGGGCGCTACCGTCCTGCGCCGATGCCGTGGCCGTCGCCAGTTTCATTGGTGCTCGCGGCGTTGGTCGCGGTGGCGGTGGCGCGCAGCACACCGCGACGGTCCCTGACGATCGTTGGTGTGCCCCTCGCGCTCGTGGCGATCGTGCTGTATCGCGTCACACCTCGCGGAACGATCGATCTGGTGATCGGTGTCGCGTTCGGGGTGGGGCTCGGGCTGCTGGCGCCGTGGCACTGGCCCGAGCGCGGTTCGCCCGCGCGGCGGAGCCGGTACGACATCGCCATCGCGGCGGCAGGTTCGGCGCTCGCCGTGGGACTGGTGCTGTGGGTGGCGGCAAACGATCCGACGGTGCAGTGGTTCGGCCACATCACGACGCACGGCGATCGGCACGGCTCGCAGGTGGCGTTGACGTTCGACGACGGGCCCGACGACCCGTACAGCCTCGAAGTGAGCCAGGTGCTCGACGCGCACGGCGTGAAAGGGACCTTCTTCGAGGTCGGCAAGGCGATCGACGCCAAACCGGACATCGCTCGAGCCCTCTACGAGGACGGACAGCTCGTCGGCAACCACTCGTATCACCATGACTATTGGCGTTGGCTCGATCCTCGATATCCCGAGCTGGACCGGACCGAGGAGGCGTTGCGCCGCCAGCTCGGCGTGTGTCCCGCGTTCTTCCGCCCGCCCCACGGCCAACGCACGCCGTTCATGCTCGCGCATGTGTCGTCGAAGGGCATGCACACCGTGACGTGGGACGTCTCGGCGGGGGACTGGGCGACCAACGATCCGGCGCTCGTGGCGACGCGGATCCTCGACGGCGTCAAACCGGGCTCGATCATCCTGCTGCACGACGGCATCGACGGCACGGTCACGGCGGACCGCACGGTGCTGGTCAAGGCGTTGCCGATGATCATCGACGGTTTGAAGGCCAAGGGGCTCACGCCCGTGCGGCTCGACGAGCTCCTGGACCGTCCGGGTTACCTCGACCACTGCTGAGCCGTGCGCGCCACGCGCTACCGGAACGCGCGCAGCAAGCGGCGTATCGCACCGATGCCGAGGAGTGCCGCGCCGGCGGTCACGGCGACGGGTGGTACGAGGCTCGGCACGTGCGTCCCGGGTGGGCGGCGAGTGGTGACGCGCACCGCCGCCATCGGGATCGCACCGAGGTCGACGAACACGTCGTACATGCGCGTGCGACTGCGGTAGACGGGAACGGGCACGACGATGTCGTTGCGTACGCGGTAGCCGAGCCGGCAGACGACCACCGCGACCTCGACCGTCTCGGAGTACTTGTAGCCGCGGTAGTAGTTCAGCGCATCGGCGAGTGCGCCGAGGCGGAAGATGCGGTAGCCGGACTCGACGTCGTCGAGGCGATGCGCCGCCCACAACGTGGCCCAGGTGGACAGCACCCAGTTGCCGGCCTGCTTGTAGAACGGATACGTCGACAGGTCGCGGCGCACGAGCAGCGCATCGAGCTTCTCGTCGACGGTGCGGCGGTGCAGATCATCGAGGACGTCGAGATCGTGCTGGCCGTCCGCATCGATCGTGAACACGAGATCGTCGGGTGACAGCTCACCGGCCCGCATGCGACGACGCAGGTCGGTGAAAGCCAGGTAGTACGCGGCCGACATGCCCTGGTTCTCGTCGAACGTGAGCAGCCGGCAGTGATCGTGGCCGGGTAGCCACGCCTGGATCTCGGCGCGGGTGCCATCCGTGGAGCCGTCGTCGACGACAACGAGCTCGTCGACGAGGTAGCTCAGCTTGTCGAGAACCTGCGCGACGGTCGGCTCTTCGTTGTACGCCGGGACCACGGCGATGCGACGCGTGCCACCCGGGCGGTCGATGGCGACGTCCACGGTGCGGCTATTCCTCGGTCGCCGCGAGCGGGCGTGCCCCGGCCCGGTCGCTGGCCTCGGCCGCTTCCTGGGCCTGGTACCAGGCGTACGTGCGGGCCAGGCCGTCAGCGAAGTTCGTGGTCGGCTCCCAGCCGAGCTCGACGCGGGCCTTGTCGTTGGACACCTTGCGGGCCTTGAGGTCGCCCGGCCGCGGCTCGCCGTACTCGACGCTGCCGGTGCCGATGAGCGCGATGACCGACTCGGCGATCTCCTTGATGCTCACCGGGACGGCGCCTTCGATGTTGTAGGTCTCGTTGATGGCAACGTCGTCGAGTGCTCTCACGTGCGCTTGCGCGAGGTCTTCGACGTAGACGAACGACCGCTGCTGGCTGCCGTCACCGTCGATGCGCAAGGCCTCGTCCCGCATGCACCGCTTCATGAACGCCGCAACGACACAGTTGTCGCGCATCCGCGGGCCGTAGGGGATGCCGTAGCGCAGGATCGTGAACGGCCGGCCGTAGAGCGTGTGGTAGTCGCGACACGCCATCTCTGCCGCGACTTTCGAGGTCACGTACAGGTGCCGGTCGGTGTTCGGATCGAAGAGCGTGCTCTCGTCGACTTCGTCGCCCGTTGTCGCGGCGTACACCCACACAGTGGAGGCGAGCATGACTCGACCGGCGTCGGCGCGCCGGGCCGCTTCGAGCAGACGAGCGGTACCGAGGGTGTTGACCTGGATCGCCAACGTGGGGTCGGCGATGACGTCGTTCACGTCGGCGATCGCCGCGAGGTGGAAGATGACGTCCGCACCCGCGAGGGCGATGGTGAGGCCATCGGTGTCCATCACGTCGACCGGCACCCATTCGGCGTCGGCGCGGTGCGGTGGCTTGGGATCGAGGACGCGCACGGTGCAACCGGCATCGAGCAATGCATCGACGACGTGCGTCCCGATGAACCCCGACCCTCCGGTGACCGCAACGGTTTTGTTCAAGGTGGTTCCTTCTAGGAGTGCGCCCGCGGACCGAGAGTGGTTCGCAGCGAGGCGACAACGAGCTCGGCCTGCTCCTCGGTGAGGACCGCCGAGATGGGGAGGCAGATGTGGGATGCGCAGATGCGCTCGGCCGCGGGAAGCGGGCCGTCCACCCACGGTTCGAACACGGGCTGCTTGTTGAGCGGCAGCTCGTACACCTCGCCGGACAGGCCGACGCCGTGTTCGTTGCGCAGCGTCTGCTTCAGCGCGGCGCGATCGACGCCTTCGGGAAGGAAGGCGATGTACTTGTAGTAGTTGCAGCCCGCGTCGCTCGGGACTTCGAGCCGGGTGAGCGGGAGCTCGCTGAGGGCATCGTCGTAGATCTTCGCGATGCGCTGCCGGTGAGCGATGAACTCGTCGAGACGGCCGAGCTGGCTGAGCCCGATCGCCGCGTGCGGCTCGCTCATCCGCCAGTTGTAACCGAGGTGGGTGTGGACGTTGGCGGTGAAGCTGGCCTTGCCCTGATCCCGGTACGCGCGGGCTTCATCCGCGAGGTGGTCGTCGTCGGTGACGATCATGCCGCCCTCGCCGGACGTGATGACCTTCGTCGGATAGAAGCTGAACGAGCCTGCCGCGCCGAACGTTCCGGCCATTCGGCTGCCGAGCGACGAACCGTGCGCGTGCGCAGCGTCCTCGAACAGGAAGAGGCCGTGCTCGTCGCACAGGGACTTCAGGTCGTGGATCTCGGGTGTCACGAGTCCACCGATGTGCACGACGACGATGCCGGCGGTGTCGGGGCCGATCGCGGCACGAGCCGCCTCGACGTCGATCGCCATCGTGGCCGGGTTGCAGTCCACGAACTTGGGGCGAGCACCGGCGGCGATCACGGCCGCGGCGGTGGCGAAGAAGGTGTTCGCCGGTACGAGCACCTCGCGCCCCTCGACCCCGAGGGCGCGCAGCGGGATCTCGATCGCGCTCGTCCCGGAGTTGACGGCGATGGCGTGCTTGGCGCCGTGGTGTGCTGCGAACCGCTCCTCCAGCTCGCGCCCGATGGCGCCGAGCGTCAGCTGACCGGAGGCCAACGCCTGATCGATCTTGCGCAGGATCTCCTCACGATCACTCGCGGGAACGTGCACTTGAGCAGGGGGCACGCGGAGCGGCTTGGGCTCGCGCGGGTTGGCGCTGGATGCGGTCATGTCGAAGAGGAACTCTAGTGAGGATGGCCGATTCGGCCGCTGATCCCGCCGGGCATTCGAAGCGGTGAGAGTACAGGACAGAGCGGGATTTTCGAGAAATCACGCGTTCCAAAAGTGTTGCGACGGGCCGCCCACGCGTAGTCTTGGGTTCGTGCTCGTCGAACGGTGCTGGATCTGCCTCGAACAGCCCGCCGTGACGACCATCCACACGACAGATGGAC
>DASUCS010000267.1:0-23429 GCA_036275935.1 Acidimicrobiales bacterium | reverse complement strand
TCCATCTCGACGAGCTCGACATGGAACGCGCGTTGCGCGCCGACGTGCAGCGCGGCCTCACGGCAACGCCGAAGATCCTCCCGCCGAAGTGGTTCTACGACGATCGCGGGTCCGAGCTCTTCGACGAGATCACCCGGCTGCCGGAGTACTACCCGACGCGGCGCGAGCGCGAGATCCTCGACACGCACGCGGCGGACATCGCGCGGGTCACTGGCGCCGACACGCTCGTCGAGCTCGGATCGGGCACCTCGACCAAGACTCGACTCTTGCTCGACGCGTTGCGCGACGTCGGGCAGCTCCGTGCGTTCGTCCCGTTCGATTGCAGCGAGGCGACGTTGTGTCTGGCCAGCGACACGATCGCGGCGGCCTATCCCGGCGTGCGCGTGCACGCGGTGGTGGGCGACTTCGAGCGGCATCTCGGCCTGTTGCCGCACCAGGACGGCAGCCGGCGGCTCGTTGCGTTCCTCGGCGGGACGATCGGCAACCTCGCACCGCCCGAGCGGGCCAAGTTCCTCAGCGAGCTCGCAGGTGGACTCGACGAGGGGGACTACCTCCTGCTCGGTACGGACCTCGTGAAGGACCGCGACCGCCTCGTCGCGGCGTACGACGACGCCCAAGGCGTCACCGCCGAGTTCAACCGCAACGTCCTGCGTGTCATCAACCGCTCGCTCGACGCCAACTTCGCGCCGGAGCAGTTCGATCACGTCGCCCGATGGAACGACGAGGAAGAGTGGATCGAGATGCGGCTGCGCTCGCAGGTTCTCCAGCTCGTCGACGTGCGGGCGCTCGACCTCGCGGTCGGCTTCGCCGAGGGTGAGGAGATGCGGACCGAGATCAGCTCGAAGTTCCGCCGCGACCGCGTCGAGGCCGAGCTCGTCGCCGCCGGTTTCGAGATGGTCGAGTGGTGGACCGACCGGGCCGATGACTTCGGGCTGTCGCTGTCGGTCCGGCGGTAGCAGCAGCGGCAGCGGCAGGGGTCGCGGTCGCCGCCGCCGCTACGAGCGGAACGGGCCGAGCGCGCCGCGCGGGCCGTTGTCCTCGGCACGGATGAGATGGATCACCGCGTTGATGAGCGCGAGGTGCGTGAACGCCTGCGGGAAGTTGCCGAGGTGGCGTCCGCTGTGCGGGTCGATCTCCTCGGCGTAGAGGCCGAGCGGGCTGGCGAACGACAGCAGCTTCTCGCACAGTGAACGGGCGCGGACGACGTCGCCGATCTCGACGAGCGCGGAGACGAGCCAGAACGAACAGATGGTGAACGTCCCTTCCTCGCCGCTCAATCCGTCGTCGGTCTCCTTCACGAGGTAGCGCAGCACGAGTCCGTCGACCGTGAGCTCGTCGGCGATGGCGTACACCGTCTTGACGATGCGCGGATCGTCCGCCGGAAGGAAGCGCACCAGCGGCATGAGCAGCACCGAGGCGTCGAGCGCGTCGGTGTCGTAATGCTGAGTGAACACCCCGCGTTCGTCGACGCCTTTCGCACAGATGTCGGCGTGGATCTCATCGGCGGCCCTCTGCCATTCCGCCGCGAGATCGAGTTCCTCCCGGATGCGAGCGAGGCGCGCACCGCGATCGAGCGCGACCCAGCACATGACCTTCGACGACGTGAAATGCTTCGGCTCGCCGCGCACCTCCCAGATCCCTCGATCGGGAAGCTTCCAGTTCGCCAACGCCGCCTCGACCTGCTTCGTGAGGATCGGCCACAGCCGCTCTTCGAGGTGATCGCGGGACTTCGTGTGGATGTACACGGAGTCGAGCACAGCACCCCACACGTCGTGTTGGCGATGGCTGTACGCGCCGTTCCCGATCCGCACGGGCTGGGACCCGAGGTAGCCATCGAGCCGGTCGAGGACCCTCTCGGTGAGGTCACGTTCACCGTCGAGCCCGTACATCACCTGCAGCTCGTCGTCGCGCTCGGCGACGTCGGCGATGAAGCAGAAGAAGTCGTTCGCCTCCCAGTCGAAGCCCAGTGTGTAGAGCGCCCACAACGCGAACGTCGTGTCGCGGATCCAGCTGTAGCGGTAGTCCCAGTTGCGTTCGCCGCCGGGTGTCTCCGGCAGTGAGGTCGTCGCGGCGGCAACGAGCGCGCCCGTCGGCGCGAACGTCAGACCCTTGAGCGTGAGGGCGCTGCGTTCGAGATGAGAACGCCACGGATGATCCGGGAAGTTGCCGCGGGCCAACCAGTGCTGCCAGTGGTGCGCGGTCCACACCAACCGGTCGTACGACTCGTCCCAGGTGCGCGGCGGTTCGTGCTCGCTCCACGACAACGCGCAGAAGCGCTTGTCACCTTCCTTGAGCAACGTGCGCGAGATGGCACGCGGGCCCTCGAAGCCGAGACGCATGTCGGTGGTGAGTCGCAGCGTCAGGTCCGACCCTGGCGCGCTGACAAGTCCCTCGTGATAGTTCTCACCCGTGTAGGTCCACTGGCCCGACTCCGCGCCGTAGTCGAAGCGCGGTTCGCACGCCATCTCGAGCTGCACCTCGCCGTTCACGCAGCGCACCATGCGCAACAGCACGTGGTCGGCGTCGTAGTCCGTCGGTGCGCGGCGGTGGGTGTGCGACAGCTCGGTCTCGTGATGCCACGGGCCGATCAGCAACACGTCGCGCACGATGATCCAGCCCGTCGTGGTGCCCCAGCTCGTCTCGAGCACCATCGTTCCGGGGAGGTAGCGCCGCGCCGCGGGGACGGTGACGTCGTCCGGTCCGAAGCGGAAGCCGCCGGCCCGCCGGTCGAGCACGGAGCCGAACACACTGGGTGAGTCGAAGCGCGGCAGGCACAGCCATTCGACGTTGCCCGACGGTGCGATCAGCGCGGACGTCTCACAGTCCGACAAGAACCCCAGGTCGGCGATCGGTGGGAACGGCGACGCCGCTCGCAACCTTCCGGCCAAGCTCGACACGGTCACCCGGTCAATTGTGCCGTTTTCTAGAGCCACGTACACAGAAGCGGGGCCGGACTGTGTTGGGCGTGAGTGGACCGTGCACCCGTGCCCGCTACGGCAAAGGGCAACTGCGCTTTTGAAGACGCTGCGGTCACCGGGGGTGCCGCGTTCGACTCTGTGATGGTTCAGCCACGGAATCCGTGGCTCAGACGATACAGAGCCAAACGTCGACCGCTCGGTGATGGCTGAGCCACCAAATCCGTGGGTGAGTCTTCACAGAACCCGGCGCGGCCGCCGGTGCCGCTCCTTCAAAGCGTACTTTCGGCCCGAGAAGCAAGAGCCCGACCTGACGCACGCGGGGCCCAGAAGCGTGTACGTGGTGTTTGGGAAAAATGTCAGGAGAGGCGGATCGGGAGCTTCTTCAGTGCGTTGTTGAGGTTGGAACGCACACGCACCGGATCGCCCGTGAGCTCGATGTTCGGGAACGTGGCGAGCAGCTCGTCGAAGAACACCTTGCCTTCGAGACGGGCGAGATGGACGCCGAGGCAGAAGTGATGCGAGATGCCGAACGAGAGGTGCGGGTTCGGATGGCGATGCACGTCGAACCGCTGCGAGTCCTCGAACACGTCTTCGTCACGGTTGGCGGACGTGTAGTACATCGCCACCTTCGCGCCGGCCGGGATCTCGACGCCGCGCAACTCGGTATCCGTCGTCGTCGTGCGACGGAAGTAGTGCAGCGGGTTGGCCCAGCGCAGGATCTCCTCGACGGCGCCGGGCACGAGGGACGGATCAGCGCGTAGCTCGTCCATCTGTTCGGGATGCTGCAGCAGCGCGAGCAAACCCGACGACAGCATCGTCTTGGTCGTGTCGTTGCCCGCCGTCACGAGTTGCACGAAGAACGAACCGAAGTCGATGTCGCTCATCTGCGAGCCGCCGTAGTCCGAGTCCAGGATCACCGACGTGAGGTCTTCACGCGGCGGTTCGGCGCGTCGCTTGCCGGCGAACTCGATGGCGTACATCGCCATGTCGATCGTCCCGCTCATGTCGGGGTTGTCGCCGACGATGTCAGGGTCCTGCCCACTGGTGTTGCGTTCGGCGAGTTGGTGGATCAGCGGCCAGTCCTCTTCGGGCAGCCCCATGAGCTGACCGATGACGCGTGACGGGAGCTTGGACGTGACGTCGTGCACGAACTCGACGTCGCGCTGGTCGGCCGCCTCCTTCATGATCTCCTGCGTGATCCCGCGGATGTCGTCTTCGAGGCGGGCGATGACCTTCGCCTTGAAGTGCTCCGACAACGGCTCGCGGAACGTGTTGTGCTTCGGCGGATCCATCGCCAGCAACATCATTCGCATCATCTCGAGCTGATCGGGCGCGAGGTTCTCGAGCACGACGCCGCCCTCGCTGGCCGAGAACACGTCGGCATGGCGTGCGACGTGCACGACCTCCGCGTGCTTCAGCACCGCGAAGAACCCGGGCTCGCCGGTCATCTCCTGGAAGTAGACGGGCGACGTGCGACGCAGTTCGGCCAGCGCCTCGTGCGGCGGGCCGTCGACGAAGGCGCTCGGGCTGGCGAGATCGATTGCAGTGGTGCTCACAGGCCGCTCAGTCGACCAGCACGTTCGGGCGCGGCAGCCCTTCTGCCTCGGCGAGCATGTAGTACGCCTCGAGGATCCCGCCGGCATCGATGATGCTCTCGATGTTCCCATCGGCATCGAGGTTCAGGTTGGCGCCGTAGATCTGGAACCACACGCGGGTGTCGTCCTCGACGACGGTGAGCGTGTGGATCGACCCCGCGGGCTCGTAGAGGAACGAGCCGGCTCGGTTCACGTAGTCGTACTCCTGGTACTTCCATGCGCCGCCGGTCGTGTAGGCGTACACCGGGCCGGTGTGCTTGTGCGTCTGCACGACGTAACCCTTCTGGAAGATGTTCTCGACGATCCAGAGGCCCTCGTTGACCTTCACCTGGATCACCTTGAGCTTGTTGCCGTCCCCGATGTCCACGAACGGGAGCTCGTCGGCACCGATGTGAACCGCGGTCGGGGCGTTCTCGGTCAGCGTCATGCGGCCCAGTCAAACACAGGCCATTGCCTCTGAGCAGGGGCCGCGCGACAGTCCCTGCATGAAGCAGCTCTCCGGCCTGGATGCGACCTTCCTGTACATGGAGACGCCGAAGCAGTTCGGTCACGTCTCGAGCCTGTCGATCTTCGAGAAACCGGACGATCCGAACTACGACCCCTTCACGGCGTGGCGCAACCAGATCGAAATCCGGCTCCACACGCTGGAGCCGTTGCGTCGAAAGCTGCGGGACGTTCCGTTGCGGCTCGACCACCCGTTCTGGATCGACGACGCCGACTTCGATCTCGACTTCCACGTGCGCCAGACGGCGATTCCGCCGCCGGGCAGCGACCAGCAGCTCTCCGAGCTCGTGTCCCGGATCATCGGCCGTCCGCTCGATCGGGCGCGCCCGCTGTGGGAGACCTACGTCATCGAGGGTTTGCCGGACAACCGCTTCGCCATCCTGACGAAGGTGCACCACGCGACGATCGACGGTGCCTCCGGTGCGGAGCTGTTGACGATGATGCTCGACGAGTCGCCGGAGGGTGACGACGTACCGCCGCCCGCGACCAAGTGGAAGCCGGAGCGCCCGCCCACCGACCCCGAGGTCCTGGCGCGCGCCATGACCAGCCTCGTGCGCAAGCCCGGACGCGCCATCGTCTTGACGTCGCGCACCGTGCGCCAGTTCGGGCAGTCGACGCGCAACCCAGTCCTGGTCGCCGCGGCCAACCAGGTGCGCGGCTCGCTGCGCGGCCCGATCGGTTCGTTGTTGAACGCGGGGCGCGAGCGCACGCCCGAAACGGACATCAAGGGCCCGTTGCCCTCGTTCTCCGCGCCGCGCACGCCGTTCAACGACAGCATCACGCCGCACCGCCGCTTCGCGTACCGGTCGACGTCGCTGCAGGCGGTCAAGGACATCAAGAACGCAGTCGGCGCGACGGTCAACGACGTCGTCATGGCGGTGTGCGCCGGCGGGTTGCGCACGTGGCTCGAAGACCACGACGCGCTCCCGGAGCAACCGCTCAATGCGATGATCCCGGTGTCGATCCGGACCGGCGAGGAGACCGAGAAGTGGACCAACCGCGTCTCGGGCATCTTCGCCGCACTGCCGACGGACGAGCCGGACCCGCTCAAGCGCATCGAGCGCGTGCACGACGCGATGGTGAACGCCAAGGATCTGTTCGACGCGATACCTGCGGCGCAACTGACCGACTTCGCGTCGTTCCCGCCTCCGGCGGTGTTCGCTCGGGCGATGCGGCTGTCGACTCGGTTGATGACTCGCGTGAACCCGCCGGTCAACGTCGTGATCTCGAACGTTCCCGGTCCACGCCAGCCGCTCTACGCCGCCGGCAGCCGGCTGCTGCACTACTACCCGGTGTCGACGATCGTCGACGGCCAGGGCCTGAACATCACCGTGCAGAGCTACCTCGACACCCTCGACTTCGGGCTCGTCTCGTGCCGCGAGCTCGTCCCCGACCTGTGGGACATGCTTGATGCAATCATCAACGACCTCGCCGCCCTCGGGAAGGCGACCGGAGTGGACGTTCCTCTCTAGAAGGAGAAGCAGTGATCACGTCGTTCGCGGGGATCATCCGGACGCACGGCCGCGAGCGGCCCGACCATCCGGCCATCGAGTTCGAGGGCACCACCGTCACGTTCGGCCAGCTCGACGCCAGATCGAGCCAGCTCGCCACGGCCCTTGCGGCGATCGGTGTCGGAGCCGAGACCCGCGTCGGGTTCCTCGACAAGAACGGTGTGGAGTTCTTCGAGACGACGTTCGCGCTCGGGAAGCTCAACGCCGTGAACGTGGCCGTCAACTGGCGGTTGGCTCCGACCGAGATGGCCCAGATCCTCAACGACGCCAAGGCGACGGTGCTGATCGTCGGCGCGGAGTTCATCGCCCACGTCGAGAAGATCGAAGGCGACCTCGAGACGGTCTCGACGATCATCGCAATCGGTGACCACGCGCGCTGGGAGGACTACGAGCGCTTCTTGAGCGCGCAGCCGGCCAACGATCCGGGGGCCGAGCCCGTGGGCAGCGACGTGGCGATCCAGCTGTACACGTCGGGCACCACCGGTCTGCCCAAGGGCGTGATGCTGACGAACGACAACTTCTTCGCCGGCGTCATGAACGTGACCGAGTCGTGGCAGTTCGACAAGGACTCCGTGAACATCGCCGTGATGCCGATGTTCCACATCGCCGGCGCCGGTTGGTCGCTCGTCGGCATGTACCACGGCTGCCAGACGGTGTTGCTCCGTGACGTCGACCCGGCGCGGATCCTGCAGGTGATTCCCGAGTTCGGCATCACCAACGCGTTCTTCGTGCCGGCCGTGATCCAGTTCCTCTTGATCACGCCGGGTGTCGAGGAGACCGACTTCTCGACCCTGCGCGCCATCGCCTATGGCGCGTCGCCGATCACCGACGCCGTGCTGCTCAAGGCGATGGAGCGGTTCGGTTGCGACTTCATCCAGGTGTACGGCATGACCGAGACCACCGGCGCGATCACGCAGCTCGATCCCGAGGATCACGATCCGATCAACCGTCCCGGCCTGTTGCGCTCGTGCGGCAAGCCGTACGAGTGGGTGGAGATGCGCCTCGTCGACCCCGAGACCGGTGAGGACGTACCGAACGGAACGGTTGGTGAGCTGTGGACCCGGTCGCCGCAGAACATGAAGGGCTACTGGGGCAACGAAGCCGCCACGAAGGCCACGATCGACGAGGACGGATGGCTGCGCACTGGTGACGCCGGCTATCGCGATGACGACGGCTTCCTGTTCCTGCACGATCGGGTGAAGGACATGATCGTCACCGGCGGCGAGAACGTGTACCCCGCCGAGGTGGAGAACGTCCTCGCGAAGCATCCCGACGTTGCGGATGTCGCCGTCGTGGGTGTGCCCGATGAGAAGTGGGGCGAGGCCGTGAAAGCCGTCGTCGTGAAGCGCGAAGGCAGCGACGTCACGTCGCAGGACCTCATCACCTTCACCCGCGAACACCTTGCCGGTTACAAGCTCCCGAAGTCCGTCGACTTCACGGACGTGCTCCCCCGCAACCCGTCCGGCAAGCTCCTCAAGCGCGAGATCCGGGCGCCCTACTGGGAAGGCGCCAGCCGCAACATCGGCTGACTCACAGGTTCTTCGTCTGGAGCGTCGCGTTGCCCGACGCCGTCACCGCCGCGGGCAGCGCGTCGAATCCGGCGTTGTCGTTGCGGAGCCACTTGTCGAGCCACGCGATGCTCGCCTGGTCGAGCAACTTGCCGTTCTCGCCGACGAAGATGCTGTTGTGCGTCGCGTCCGCGAAGCGGACGTACGCGGTCGGGCTGGTCGACTTCTCGTAGAGCGCGTCGCCGCTCGACACGACGATCGTCGTGTCCTTCGCGCCGTGAGCGAGCATCAGAGGGATCGTCGGACGGGCGTTGTAGTCACCGTTCGGGAACGGCGTCTCGACCCCGGACAGCACGATCGACGCGTTGACGCGCGGCTGCGTGCAGCAGGAGTTGTACACCGCGCCGTAGGTCGTCATCGCGCCGAGTGAATGGCCGGCCACGGCGATGTGGTCCGCGTCGACCTTGCCGTGCAGCGGGTCGTTCGCGTCGCCGGACATCTTGATGACCGAGTCGATGACGAAGTACACGTCCCCGGGCTGGTTGACGTAGTCGCCGATCTCACCGCCGGGACCGCTGCTCAACGGGAACGTCGGCGCGGCCACGACGTACCCGGCCTCGGCGATCGGCTGCAGGTAGCCGATGTACGCGGGCCCCGTTCCGGTCACGCCGTGGGAGAACTCGAGCAGCGGGAACGGTCCGGGACCGTCGGGCACCAACAGCATGACCGGCAGCGTGCGCGATGGCTTCTCGGACAGGTTGCGGTCCGGAGCGGCGTTGGTGGGTCGAGAGGTGTCTTCCACCGTGATGTCGCGGCGCGTGACATGGAACGGACGCGTCGATGCCGGCGCGGTGGTGGATGCCGGCGCCGCGGAGCTCGACGACGGTGCGGCCTGCTTCGTGCCGGAATCGGCGCACGCCCCGACTGCGGCGACGAGCAGCAGCGCGGCCACGACCCGACGAAGTGCGGTCATGGCCGGCGACGCTACAGAGTCAGCTCGTCCACGCGGGCGCGGTCGTCGTCGGTCAACGTCCAACTGACCGCAGCGACGTTCGCGCGCACCTGTTCGGGTTTCGTCGCACCTGCGATCACCGACGCGAGATGCGGAACTCCGACGAGCCACGACATCGCAAGTTCGAGCAGGGTGTGGCCTCGCTCCCGAGCGAACGCGTCGAGCGCTTCGACGGTGTCGAACCGCTTGTCCGACAGGGCTCGTTCACGACGCTCGTCGTCCATACCCGCGAGGCGGGTTCCCGCCGGCGGTTCCTCGCCACGCCGGTACTTGCCAGTGAGCATGCCGCTGGCCAACGGGAAGAACGGCAGGATCGCCAGCCCGTGGCGCTCGCACGCGGCCACCAGATCGGCTTCGCCGCGCCGTCGCAGCAAACTCAGCTCGTTCTGCACGCTCTCGAACCGGGCGGTGCCGTGCGCGTCCGCCGAGCTCGAGGCCTCGTCGAGGCGCGCTCCGTCGAAGTTCGAGCACCCGATCTCGCGCACCTTGCCGTCGCGCACCAAGCGGTCCATCGCCTCGAGCGTCTCGTCGATCGGCGTCTTGTCGTCCGGCAGGTGCAGTTGGTACAGGTCGATGTGATCCATCGCGAGGCGACGCAGGCTGCCCTCGGCGGCGGCGACCACCGACGCGGCGCTCGCTCCGGCCGGCAACGTGGTCCCGTCACCCATGCCGAACTTGGTGGCGACGATCACGTCGTCGCGCCGTCCGGCGAGCACCTGGCCGAGCAGCTCCTCGCTCTTCGTTCCGCCGTAGATGTCGGCGGTGTCGAAGAAGTTGATGCCTTCGTCGAGCGCGGCATCGACGACGGCTCGCGTCGCGTCGAGATCGATGCGACCGCCGAAGTTGTTGCAGCCGAGGCCGACGACAGACACGGCCAGCTGCCCGATCATTCGGGTCTCCATCGCGGCCGACGCTAGCGTCGCAAAATGGACATCGGCCGAGTTGGAATCTGGACTGGCGTGCTCGACTCCGTGCCCTCGTCGGAGGCCCAGCGGCTCGCCGGTCAGATCGAGGAGATGGGGTTCCCGACGTTGTGGATCCCCGAGACGATCGGACGGGACCCGTTCGTCACCGCCACGCTGCTGCTCTCGGCGACCAAGACGCTGAAGGTCGCCACCGGCATCGCCAACATCTACGCCCGTGACGCGCTGACGATGGCCAACACGCAGCGCTCGCTGGAGGAGGCGTTCCCCGGCCGCTTCCTGCTGGGGCTCGGCGTGAGCCACAGCCACCTCGTCGACCGGGTGCGGCACCACGACTACTCGAAGCCGTACTCGAAGATGGTGCAGTACCTCGACGACATGGACAGCGCGTTGTTCATGGCCGTCGGCCCGGCGGAACGACCCGCCACGGTGCTGGCCGCACTCGGTCCGAAGATGTTGAAGCTGTCGGCGCAGAAGGCGAACGGCGCACACCCGTACTTCGTGCCGGTCGAGCACACCGCGACGGCTCGCGAGATCCTCGGTCCCGACGCGATGCTGGCGCCCGAGCAGATGGTGGTGCTCGAGTCGGATCGCGCCAAGGCGCTCGAGATCGCGCGACAGGGCATGGCGATCTACCTGCGGGCACCCAACTACGTGAACAACCTGGCGCGCTTCGGATTCGACGAGAGCGATGTCGCCGATGGTGGGAGCGAGCGACTGGTCGACGCCATCGTCGCCACGGGTGGTGTCGATGCCGCGATCGATCGGGTCAAGGCCCACTTCGACGCTGGTGCCTCCCATGTGTGCGTGCAGGTGCTCGGGGCGTCACTGACGGACGTCCCCGAATCCGGCTGGCGCGAGCTCGCCGCCGGGGTCACCGAGCTCGGTTAGTCCGAAACCCGTTCGCGCGACGCGGCGCGAATGGGCGAACATCGGTGGCATGCGCCTCGGGGGTCTGGAGCGGCGCGCCCTGTGGAGGACGCGGCCCTACCTCCGGCCCTACGCGCGCCCGATGGGCGTCGTCGTCTTCACGTCGGTGATGTCGTCGGCGTTCCAGATCGCGTTGCCCTTGATCGTCGCGACGGTGATCGACGGACCACTCCACGACGGCGACCGACGAGGCATCGTGATGTGGGGTCTGCTCGCGGCGTCGCTCGCGATCCTGGACATCGCGTGCGGGTTCACGCGGCGGTACCTCCTCGCCGTCGTCGCGACGGAGCTCGAGACCCACATGCGCGACGACCTGTACGCGCACCTGCAGCGACTCGACGTCGGCTTCCACGACCGTTGGCAGTCAGGCCAGTTGCTGTCACGAGCGACAACAGACCTCGCGATCGTCCGTCGCTTCATCGGCTTCGGTGCGATCTTCTTCGTGCTCATCGGGATCCAGGTGACCGGCATCTTCGTGGTGCTGCTCACGTTGCACATCCCGCTCGCGCTGCTCACCTTCGTCGCCGCCGGTCCGGTGCTGATGCTGTGCCGCCGGTTCGAGCGCGACTACCACGAGCTCGTTCGTGACATCCAGGACCAGACCGGCGATCTCACGACGACGATCGAAGAGGGCGCGCGCGGCTTGCGCGTCCTCAAGGCGTTCGGACGCGGCCGCAACGCGTTCGAGGCCTACGACGAACAGTGCGTCCAGCTGTACGACACGCAGATCTCTCGCATCAAGCTCCACACGAAGTTCGTGTGGGTGCTCGGGCTCATTCCGAACCTGACCCTCACCGCCATCCTCCTGGCCGGGGTGGTCGCGGTCGGCTCCGGCAGCCTCACCGTCGGCGAGCTGGTCGCGTTCGTGACGTACGTGCTGATGCTGACCTTCCCGCTCGAGATGTTGGCGTGGATCATGGCCATGGCGGGCGAGGCCGAGTCGGCCGCGGGGCGCGTCTACGAGGTCCTCGACACGCAGCCGACCATCGCCGACCGCCCCGGCGCCATCGAGCTCGGCGACGTCCGCGGTGAGATCCGCTTCGAGCACGTGTCGTTCGACTACCCCGCCAGCGATCGCACCGCGCTGCGCGACATCGACCTCGTGGTACCGCCGGGCGAGACGATCGCCATCGTCGGCGCGACCGGATCGGGCAAGTCCACGCTCGTCACGCTGCTCACCCGTCTGTACGACCCGACCCTGGGTCGCATCACGCTCGACGGTCACGACTTGCGCGATGTGACCGTCAACAGCCTGCGCCGCAACGTCGGCTTCGCCTTCGAAGAGCCGTCGCTGTTCTCCGCATCGGTGCGCGAGAACCTGTTGATGGGAAAGTCCGATGCCCACGACGACGAGATCGAGGCCGCGCTCGCGGTCGCGCAAGCGGACTTCGTCAACGACCTGCCCTGGGGGCTCGACACTCGCATCGGCGAACAAGGCCTCTCGCTGTCAGGCGGGCAGCGGCAGCGCCTCGCGCTCGCGCGCGCCATCATCGGGCGCCCCCGGATCCTCGTGCTCGACGATCCGCTGTCGGCCCTCGACGTTCACACCGAAGCGCTCGTGGAGAAGGAGCTACGGCCGCTTCTGCGCGACTCCACGGTGTTCGTGGTCGTGCACCGGCCGTCGACGGTGGCGCTCGCCGATCGTGCTGCACTCCTGGACAACGGGCGCCTCGTCGCGGTCGGCACCCACCGCGAGCTCCTCGCGACGGAGCCTCGGTACCGCGCTGTCCTCAGCGAAGAGGCGCTGATCGAAGACGTGGAGGCGGTGTCGTGACCGAAGTCGACCACGTCCACACCGTCGATCCCGATGCCGCGCTCGACCTGACCGGTGACGCGCTCGTCGACTCGTGGCGCGGCGTCAAGGCCGAAGAGGAAGAGGACGTTGCCGGCGGACTCGCCAGCCTGCTGCGCAGCCGGAGCCGCGCCCTGCTCGCAGACCTCGCTCGTCCCCACAAGCGTGCGATCGCGCTCGCCTCGGTCTTCATCGCTCTGAGCACGGCCTGCCAGCTGGCGGCGCCCTGGCTCATCCAGCTCGGCATCGACAACGGCATCCCGCCGCTGCTCGAGGGCGGAAGCGGCGACATCAAGCCTCTCGTCACCGTCGTCCTCGCCTTGTTCGGCGTGACGGTGGTCGCCGCCCTCTCGTTCAACGCGTTCTTGCTGATTCTCGGACGAGTCGGCCAGCAGGTGATCCTCGACACGCGGCGTCGCTTGTTCGTCCACTTCCAGCGACTGTCGATCGCCTTCCACGAGAAGTACACGTCCGGACGCGTCATCTCGCGCCAGACCTCTGACGTCGAGGCCATCGCCGACCTGCTGGGCAACGGCCTGTTCACCCTCGTCACATCGGTGTTGCTCGTCGTCGGCATCGGCATCGCCTTGCTGCTGCTCGACCTGCAACTCGCGCTCGTGACACTGGCGGCGTTCCCGATCCTGTTCGTGATGACGCGGTGGTTCCGCGGGCACGCCGAGAAGGCGTACCGCGCCACGCGTGAAGCGGTCGCGCTCGTGATCGTGCACTTCGTCGAGAGCCTCGGCGGCATCCAGGCGGTGCACGCGTTCCGGCGCGAGCCTCGCAACCAGGAGATCTTCGAGTACCTCGACGATCGCTACCGCGCCGCCAACATGTGGTCGCAGCGACTGGCGGCGACCTACGGGCCGGGAGTGATCTTCGTCGGCCGGTTCACGACCGCCGTGGTCCTGCTGTACGGAAGCCTGCGCGTCCTCGATGGCCACATGACGGTGGGCGTGCTCACCGCGTTCCTGCTCTACCTCCGACGCTTCTTCTCGCCGCTGGAGGACATGAGCCAGTTCTACAACTTGTTCCAGGCGGCGGCGTCGTCCCTCGAGAAGCTGTCCGGCGTGCTCGACGAGGCGCCGAGCGTGGCCGAGCCCGAGACCCCGACGCCGTTGCCGGCGGCGATCGGCGAGCTCCAGTTCGACAACGTGCAGTTCGCCTACCGCGACCGCATCGTGCTGCACCACCTGGACCTCACGATCCCGGCCGGGCAGACGGTCGCGCTCGTCGGCGCCACTGGCGCGGGCAAGACGACCATCGCCCGGCTGGCTGCGCGCTTCTGGGATCCGACACGCGGCCGCGTCCTGCTCGACGGCGTCGACGAACGTGAGCTGTGTGAGGCGGACCTGCGACGCGCCATCGTCACCGTGACGCAGGAGAACTTCCTGTTCTCCGGATCGGTGTTCGACAACATCTCGCTCGGCCGGCCGGGCGCCAGCCGCGAAGAAGTCGAGGAGGCGGCGCGCGCCATCGGCGCGCACGACTTCATCGCCGGCCTCCCCGACGGTTACGACACGGACGTCCACCAGAAGGGCGCACGACTGTCGGCCGGGCAGCGTCAGCTCGTCGCGTTCGCGCGAGCGTTCCTCGCGGATCCCGCGGTCCTCATCCTCGACGAGGCCACGTCCTCGCTCGACGTCCCTTCGGAGCGTCTTGTGCAGCGCGCGTTGCAGACGTTGCTCGCCGATCGGACGGCGATGATCATCGCCCACCGCCTCACGACCGTGGAGATCGCCGACCGGGTGATCGTCGTCGACGGCGGCCGCGTCGTCGAGGACGGCGCACCGCGTGATCTGATCGGCGGTGACGGCCGCTACGCGGCGCTCCACCACGCGTGGGTGGAGAGCCTGGCCTGAACCCAGCGAGCCCGGCCTGAAAACAGAAGCAGCCGGCGACTCGGTCGCCGGCTGTTCAGGCTCGAGTCTCTGAAGTTCTTCAGATCACACGAACGTTCTGGGCTTCCTCACCCTTGCGACCCGGAGCCACATCGAACTCGACGCGCTGACCCTCGTCGAGCGTCTTGTAGCCGTTGCCCTGGATGTTGGAGAAGTGGACGAAGACATCTTCCTCGCCCTCTCGCGAGATGAAGCCGTAGCCCTTCTCGTTGTTGAAGAACTTCACAATGCCTGTAGCCATAACACTCTTTCTTTGCAGAGAGCCGGAACGTTCCCGACTCGGGAACGAGTGTATGGGCTGGCGTCAGTGCGTCGCACCACCTGCGTAGTACGCCGACGCATCCCCCTGCAGGGCCACGGACGGACGTCCGTCGACGCCGACCGGTACAGGGCCCGCCACGGTGACGCGCTCGCCGCGGCGGTGGGCGTCGCCGTAGTCGAACACGGCGATGTGCTGCGTGGCCCGGTTGTCCCAAATGGCGAGGTCACCGACCCGCCAGCGCCACCGGACGGTGTTCTCCGGCCGGGTCACGTACTCCTGGAGCACCCGGATCAGATCCCGTGATGCCTGCGGCCCCATGCCCACGATCGACTGCGCGAACCCGCCCAGCACGAGCGAGCGCTCGCCGCTCTCCGGGTGCACACGCACCGCCGGGTGCTCGGTGCGGAACTCCGTCGAGAGGAACTGCTCCGTGTGCGCGGTGATGACCGCATCCTCGGCTTCGTCGCGGTTCAGCGGCTGGGCGTAGTCGTGCGCGTTGGTGTGCACGATCCGCAACGTGTCGGCCAGGTTCCGGAGCTCGACCGGCAGGCTCTCGTAGCCCGCGACCGTGTTGGCCCAGATCGTGTCGCCGCCGACCTCTGGCATCACCACGCCGTGCAGGAAGGTGAACGCCGGCGGCCGATCGCAGAAGGTCACGTCGGTGTGCCACTGGTTGGCGGGGCCGCCGAGATGGGAGTCGATCTCCTCCATGTACGGCTTGTCCTTCGGCGAGAGCAGCGTGGGATGCCCCAGCGTCAACGTCCCGAAGCGTTCGGCGAACGCCACCTGGCGCGGGTAGTCGAGGTGCTGATCGCGGAGGAACACGACCTTGTGCCGCACGAGCGCGGCTCGCACCTGGGCGATCGTCTCGTCGCTCTGCGGCTCACCCGCATCGACGCCCGTGATCTCGGCACCGATGCGAACGGTCAACGGGTGCACGCCGATGGTCACCGGCGCGTCGGTGGTGGTCACGGGGCCATGCTAAGGCGATGAACGGGTTGCTCCGCGAGCGAGTGGCGCTGATCACGGGCGCAGGAAACGGCATCGGCGCCGCGGGCGCGGAGCTGTTCGCGTCGGAAGGTGCTCGCGTATTCGTCGTCGACATCGACGGCGATGCCGCCACCGCGGTGGCCAGTCGGATCAGCGACGCCGGCGGACAGGCGTCGCCGCTCGTCGTCGATGTGCGGGACCCGAATGAAGTCGTGACGATGCGAGATCACGTGCTCGGCGACGCCGGACGAATCGACGTTCTCGTCAACAACGTCGGACACTGGGTGCACGTGCCGTCGTCCTTCACCGCGAGCACACCGGATGACTGGCAGGCACAGTACGAAACGAACTTCCTTCACGTGGTACGGGTGACGCACGCGTTTCTTCCGTCGATGATCGAACGAGAGCGCGGTGCGATCGTCAACGTGTCGTCGGTCGAAGGTGTGCGGGGCTATCCGCCCGATCCGGTGTACGCCGCGTGCAAAGCGGCGGTCATCCAGTTCACGCGCTCGCTCGCGGTCGAGGTTGCGGGCAAGGGCATCAAGGTCAACGGGATCGCGCCGGACATCACGCAATCGGCTCAGGTCGACTACTCGCGTGAGCCGGAGGAGAAGTGGCCGGCGTGGGCGCCGATCGGTCGCCGCGGTGAACCTGTCGACCAGGCACGCGTGTTGCTGTTCCTCGCGTCCGACCTGTCCGACTTCCTCGTCGGCCACACGATCCCGACCGACGGCGGCACGCTCGCGGCGGGTGGATGGTTCCGCTCGACCCGCCGCAAGGGCCGCGCATGGACGAACCGGCCCTACGAGGCCTGACGTACTGTCACGGAGTGGACGACGCGACTCGCGACGCGTATCTGAAGCGACTCGGCGTCCAAGCCGCTTCCCCGTCGATCGACGGGTTGTTCGAGCTGTTTCGCGCCCACGTCGAGCGCGTGCCCTACGAGACCGTGTGGCTCCACATGGGTGAGGGCTGGGGCATCGACCCGAGGGACACCGTCGAACGGATCGCGCACGGTGGCCGCGGGGGCTACTGCTACCACCTCAACGGCGCGTTCTCGGAGCTGCTCGCCGCGCTCGGGTATGAGGTCACGCGTCACGTCGGGGGCGTACATGAACCGAGCGGTCCGACCGGCGAGGAGATGACGAACCATCTCGTGCTCACCGTGTCCGGCCTCGCGACGGAAGAGCATCTCAGCGGCGAGTGGTACGTCGACGTCGGCCTCGGGGACGCGCTGCACGAGCCGCTGCCGCTGCGGGCCGGCACCTACGCGCAGGGTCCATTCACGCTTCGACTCGACGAGACGACCAACGGCATCGGCGACTGGCACCTGACGCACGATCCGAAGGGTTCGTTCCCAGGCATGTCGTGGTGGGCGGCACCGACGACGATGGATGCGTTCGACGATCGTCACGTGTTCCTGTCGACCGATCCGGAGTCCGGCTTCGTCAAGACGCTCGCGGTGCAGCGTCGAGAGACGACACGGGTGCACATCCTTCGCGGACTCTCGTTCTCGCGCGTCGGCGACGGCGCGATGCAGCGCGACATCGAATCGCGCGACGACCTGTTCGACACGCTGGCGGATGTGTTCTTCCTCGACGTGCGGTCACGCTCGCAGTCCGAGTGCGACAAGCTGTGGTCGAAGCTCGTCACGAGCCACGAAACGTGGGTGGCGGCGGGCCGGCCGTGAGCGCCGCCGACGAGCTCGAGATCCGCAACGTGCTCGCCCGTCTCGCGCAGTTGGCGGACGAGGGCGACACCGATGCCTACGTGGCGCTGCTCGCCGACGACATCGTGTGGACGATGCCCGAGAACACCGCCATCGGTCTCGCGGCGTCGGAGCGTCGCGGGCGCGACGAGATCGCGGCCGGGCAGCGCGACCGCATCGCCGCCGGACATCAGGGCCCGGGCTCGAACACCATGCACGTCATCAGCACGATCTCCGTGCAGCTCGACGGCACCGACCGAGCGCTCGCCCGCTCCTACTTCCAGTACTGGGGTGACACCGCCGCAGCGCCGGCCATCCGCAACATGGGTCGCTATCGCGACGAGCTGCGGCGGACGCCCGACGGGTGGAAGCTGGCGCGGCGCTCGATCAGCTTCGGATGAGGAGCGGCCGGTACCCTACGAGCCACGCAGTCCTGAGAGGGGAAAGTCATGTCGTTTCACCACGTTGCCATCGCCGCCCGCGATCTCGAGGCGACGCACCGCTTCTACTCCGAGGCCATGGGCTTCGAGCTCGTCAATGTCGACGTGATCCCCTTCGGTGACAAGGGCGGCTGGGCCCGTCACCTCTTCTACGACACGGGCAACGGCGAGATGTTCGCCATCTGGGACCTGCACGACGACGAGCTCCCCGACTTCAACCCGGCGATCTCGACCGGCCTCGGCCTGCCGCAGTTCGTCAACCACATCGCGTTCGGCGCCGACTCGCTCGACGAGCTCGACGCCCGCAAGGATCGCTGGCTCGCCCATGGCCACGACGTCGTGCGCGTCGACCACGGTTGGTGCGTGTCGATCTACTCGAACGATCCGAGCGGCACGATGGTCGAGTTCTGCTGCACGACCCGGGTGTTCGACTCGAGCGATCTGGAGCGAGCGCAGGAGAACCTGCTGTCGGCCGCACCCGAGATCGATCGCACGCCGCCGCCGATGGACTTCTACGAGGCGGCCAAGCGGGAGACCGTTCTCGCCGACTGACCTTCTCGGTCACAGATGAGTAACGATCACTCATGCCGGATCGCGCCGGTTGGCCGACAGTGGTCGTGTGTACGAGCCGTCCCTCTACGAACGCATCGGTGGAGTTGCCGGTGTCGAGGCGATCGCCCGCGCGGTGCATCAGCGCATCCGTAGCGATCCGGACATTCCGGTCGTGCTGGACGACATCCGTGCCCGCAACATGCTGCAGGCCGACGTCCGGTTGCTGACCGACGCGCTGCGCGGCCGACCGCCGCGGGACCCGCGCCGAGGTGGCGTGCTCGTGCAGTACGACGTGGCGACGCGCCACCTTCGCGACGCGCTCTGGCTGCTCGGAACCTCACAAGAGCTCGTCGACGAGATCACCGAGGCGGTTCTCGGCAGCATCGCCCTGGACTGCTGCTGACCTCCCGCCCGCCGTGGTCGGATCACAGCGTGACACCATGAGCAGGTGAGCGGCTGGCCGTTGGTGGGGCGCGAGGCGGAACTCGCGACGATCGATGAGGCGATCGCCCGCGGCCGTGGTGTCCTGCTGGCCGGACCTCCAGGCGTCGGCAAGACGCGGCTCATCGAAGCGGCGCTGGGACGCGCCGGCGACCGCGGGCTCACTCACCTCACGGTGGTGGCGAGCCTCTCCTCGCAGCTCATCCCGCTCGGGTGCCTGTCCGGCCTGTTGGCGCTGGGTGATCAGGTGGACGAGGGCGCCGCAGGTCTGGTCGGCGTGCGGCGGGCGATCGAGAAGGCGAGCAACGGCGCGCGCCTGGTCGTGGCGGTCGACGACGCTCAGTGGCTCGACGACGCGTCGGCGGTGCTCATCCACCAACTCGTGGCCGCGGGCGACGCAACCGTCGTGGCGTCGCTCCGCGAAGGCGTCGAAGCCCCCGCGCCGGTCACGGCCTTGTGGAAGGACGGACTGCTCGAGCGGATCGACGTGCAGCCGCTCGACGCGGACGCGGTCGTCGCCGTGTTGGAGGCGGTGCTCGAAGGTCAGGTCGAGCCGGCCGGCGCGGTGCGCCTCGCCACCCGCTGCCGCGGGAACGCACTGTTCCTGCGCGAACTGATCGAGGAGGCGCAACGGCTCGACTTGATCCACCAGCAGTACGGCGTCTGGGTCATCGGCGATCCGCCGGCACGTTCCGCTCGGCTCGCGGAGCTCGTCGCCGACCGCATCGGCGTCCTGGACGATCAGGCGCGCGAGGTGCTCGAGCTGGTGGCCTTGGCCGAACCAGTCAGCCTCACGACGATCGAACGTCTCGCGACGGTCGCTGGTGTCGAAACCCTCGAACAGCGTGGGCTCGCCGCGCTGCGCGTCGACGGCAACCGCAACGAGGTTCGCCTCGCACATCCCGTCCACGGTGATGTCGTGCGGGCACAGCTGCCGGAGATCCGGCGCCGGCGGTTGCAGCACGCGCTGGCCGACGAACTCGACGAGCACGGCCTTCGTCGCCGAGGCGACGCGATGCGGCTCGCGTTGCTTCGACTGGAGGCCGGCGACGAGGCAACACCCGAGATCCTCACCACGGCGGCGTGGGACGCGTTCGCGGCCTCGTCACTGCCGATCGCGGAGCGGTTCGCCCGCGCCGCGTACGACGCGGCGCCATCGTTCGCCACGACGATGCTGCTCGCCAACATCACGTTCGGCCTCGGCCGCTTCGACGAGCAGGATGCGGTGCTCACCGCGCCGGCTGCATCGGCCGCCAACGACGGTGAGCGCGCCATGATCGCCATCAGCCGCACTGGGGCGTGGTTCTGGGGGAAGGGTGACCTCGGCACGACGCGCCGCCTGCTGACCGAAGCGGAGAGCGCTGTCGAGGATCCCGACGCGTACTGGGCGATCCGTGGGATGGCTGCCGTGGTCGAGAGCCAGTGCGGGGATCACCACGGCGCGCTCGCGCTGCTGGAGGGCTGCCCCGACCCGTCCACCCTCGACGTCAACACACACGCGCAGGTCGCGCTCGTGCTGGCGTTCGCTCTGCCAGGAGTCGGCCGCGGTGAAGAAGCGCTGTCCGTCATCGACACCGCCGTGGCGCGGTGCACGATGGAGCGAGGGCGCATGAACGCGTTCGCCGGAAACCTGCTGCCGGTCACGAAGGTCATGGCGCTCGTCGGTCTCGGCCGGCTGAACGAGGCACGTGCGCTCGTCGTCCATCTCTACGACGTCGCAGTGGCGTCGGGTGAACGCACAACGCAGGCCTACGCGGCGAACGCGCGCGGCTGGGTGGCGATGCACGGCGGGCAGCTCGCCGAAGCGATCCGCTACTACCGCGAAGCTGTCGCACTGTTCCGCGAACGCCTTCATCAAGGTCCGACACGATGGGCGCTCGCCGGCGTGTTGTTCGCGTCCGCGCTGGCCCGTGATCGCGAAGTCGCCGCGGAAGCGACGCGCGCCCTCGACGAGGTCGGTCACCATCCGTCGGAGCTGTTCGAAGTCGCACTCGGACGGGCTCGGGCGTGGTCCGCGCTCGCGATCAACGAGCCTGCGCGGGCCCGTGCCGAGCTCGAAAAGGCCACCGCGCTCGCGCGCGGACGATGGTTGCCGGTCGAGGAAGCGAGTTGCCTGCACGACCGGGTGCGCATCGGTGACGCAGCCGACGTCGCGGACCGACTCGCGCAGCTCGCGGGGCAGTGTGACGGGACGTTCGTGGCGACGATGGCGGCGCACGCCGCCGCGCTGACCGGCAACGACGTCGATGGGTTGGAACACGTCGCCGAGGACTTCGCCGAGATGGGGTACCTCCTGAAGGCGGCCGAAGCGGCAATGGGCGCATCGGAAGCCGCCGCGCGCGCGGGCGATCAGCGCCGAGCCGCTCGTTTGTCACTGCGCGCATCCGAGTTGGCGGACAGGTGCGAGACCCCGGCGACACCGATGCTGACGAGTCCCGGCGGCCCTGTCCCGCTGACCAACCGCGAGCGGGAGGTCGCGATCCTCGCCGCCTCAGGACTCACAAGTCGCGCCATCGCGGAGCGGCTGTTCCTGTCGGCCCGCACGGTGGACAACCACCTCGCCCGCATCTACTCGAAGCTCGGTGTGGGCAGCCGCGCCGAGCTCGCCAGCGCCATCGGCTGATCAACCAGACCTCCGAGTGACCTTGGCCTCTGTTGCCCGGGGCAACTCGCGTCGTACCGTCCGAGCGACGGTCGATCGAGGAGGATCATGCGCGTGGTGTCGGAGTCGGCCGCGTGAGGCTCGGCCTGCGCGATCTCCAACGAGCGAAGTTGAAGTTCGGGCTCCTCGGCGGCGCGCTCGCCCTGCTCGTGTTCCTCCTGCTCTTCTTGAGCACGCTGTCGAGCACGCTGCTCGGCTTCTTCACGGGCGCGGTCCAACACGTCGATGCGGACGTCCTCGTGTACAACGGGTCGTCCCGACGCAACCTCCAGGCGAGCCGACTCGCGCCGGGGACCGTCGAGCGCGTCGCTGGCGTCCCGGGTGTGGCCGCGGCCGGGCCGATCGGCAACACGACGTTGACCGCCGACGTCGGCAAGGGCTTGACCGATCTCGCCCTCTTCGGCTGGCAGCCCGGGTTGCCCGGCGGGCCGGCTCGGGTGTCCGGCGACGTCGTCCCGAAAGAGGGTGAGGCTCTCGTCGACCGGGCCGACGAGGCCAACGGCTTCCGTGTCGGCCGGACCATCACGATCGAGCCAACCGGCAAGACGCTGCGGATCGTCGGCTACACGACCGACTCCCGCTTCAACGTCGGGCCGACGGCGTACACCCCCATCGCCACGTATCGCGACATCGTTGTCGCCTCGAACCCGAACGCGCCGTTCGTGCCCGACAACCTCGTGGCCGTCGAGGTCGCTCCTGGCACGTCGGTGTCGACGGTGACCCAAGCCATCGAAACGGCCGAGCCACAACTCGAGGCGTTGTCGCGTCCAGAGGCGGTCGCGTCGATCCCGGGTGCGAGCTCGGTCTCCCAGAGCTTCAACCTGATCGTCGGCATCACGTTCGTCATCGTCGTGGTGGTCACCGGATTCTTCTTCCTCATCCTCACGGTCCAGAAGCTGCGCGTCTTCACTGCGTTGCGGGCGGTCGGTGCCACGACGGGTTATCTCGCCTCCTCGCTCGTCGTGCAGGTCGTCGCCGTGGTCGTCGTCGCGGCCGTCCTCGCGACCGCGTTCCTCGCGGTCGCTGCGGTGAACTCGTCACCCGCGTTCCCCATCGGCGTCGACGTGCGCCTCGTCGTGATCGCCACCCTCGCGGTGCTCGCGTGCTCGCTCGGGGTGTCGCTCGTGTCCGTGCGCCGGATCGCGCGTCTCGATCCCGTGGAAGCGGCAGGTGTGCGATGACGCTCGCCCTCGCCGAGATGCGACGCCAACGCGGAAGGTTCGCGGCGATCATCAGCGCGGTCGTCCTCATCGTGTTCCTCGTCCTCGTCCTCAACGCGCTCGCCGACGGGCTGTACTACGGCGCCACAGGAGCCATCCGCTCGGGCGGCGCCGACCTGTACGTGTTCTCCAAAGACGGTCGCAAGCAGGTGGCTCGCTCATCGCTGCCCGCAGCCAGTGCCGCAACGGTCGGGGCCGTCCCGGGTGTCGCAGCCGTGGGCGCGGTCGGCATCCTGCAAGGGACGGCACAGGGCCCGGAGGGTGTCGTCGACCTCGCGCTCGTCGGTTACGAGCCCGGCCAGCCGGGCGGACCGGCGCGCGCGGTCACAGGGCGCCTACCGCGTCCGGACGAGCCGCTCGCCGGCGCAGCGGACACGTCGCTTCGCGACAAGGGTGTGGGCCTCGGGGACACGATCACGTTCTCGGGCAGCTCGCGACCGATCACCGTCGTCGGGTTCACGTCGGACTCGCGCTACGAGCTGCAACCCACGGTGTGGACGACCGTCAACACCTGGCGGGCCGTGCGTGACGAGGCGCGACCAGAGTTCAAGGGCAAGGAG
>DASUCS010000266.1:0-11027 GCA_036275935.1 Acidimicrobiales bacterium | reverse complement strand
AGCACGCGACGTCGAGAAGGACGTTGCCGCCGATGAAGCTCATCCCCCACATGTCGAAGATGCCGAAGAGGTTCGGGTCGACCTCGCCGGCCCGGGCCGCGACCCACGCCTCGGCGCCGGTGAGGAACTTCCCGGGCGGTTGGTCGTACGGATCGAAATCCAGGTTGACGACCTTGGCCTGCAGATCGTCGACCTGCGGGTCGTCACGCACCCAACGCGTCCCGTCCCACCGTTCCGTGATCCAGTGGTCGTACCACTTCGAACGATCGAAGTAGTTGGAGAAGCCGCACCGCACGCGTGCCGACACCCCGGTCGCTCGCAACAGCGCAGTGTGCAACAAGGTGAAGTGCCTGCAGATGCACAGCACACGATCGATCGGCGCGCGCTGCACGGTGAGCGGCTCGGATGAGATCGCGAACAGCCGCTCGAGCACCTCGCCGGTCGAGCGCAGGTTCTGCTCGGCGATGCGGATTGCGTCCTCTTCGATGCCGTAGGCCGGCGCCCAGTCCCGATGCACCAACACGCCCTGCACGACGTGACGCAGTTCGTCGCGGTCGCGCGGCAGCGAGTCGACATCGACGTTGTCCGGCAGGCGAGTCATCGCGCCTGGCTGCGCATAGAACTCGAGTGAGTCCATCAGTGCTGCTTCGGCGCGGTCGACTTCGTCAGCAGGCCCGCTTCCCGCTCGAAGTCCGCGGCCTCGTCGAAGCCCTTGTAGACGCTCGCGAACCGCATGTACGCCACTTGGTCGAGGTCACGAAGGTGGTCGAGCACGAGGAGACCCACCTGCTCACTCGGTACGTCACCCGCGCCCGCGAGCCGTAGCTGGTCGTCGACATCCGCGGCGATGCCCTCGAGCTGATCGTCGGACAACGGTCGGGATTTCGCGGCCGCGCGCAGACCGACGACGATCTTCATCCGGTCGAACGGCTGGCGGTCGCCCGAACGCTTCACGACGACGAGCGGTACTTCCTCGATCCGTTCGTACGTGGTGAAGCGCCGCCGGCACTCGAGGCACTCGCGGCGTCGCCGGATCGTGGTGCCATCGTCCGAGGAGCGAGAGTCGACCACGCGGTCGTCATCACTGGAGCAGACCGGGCACCGCACCATCGCGGACGTTAGTCACCGCTCGGTGCGCGTGAGGCGCAGACGCTGGCCTGGCTGCAACGCTCCCGAGCCGTTGAGCTCGACGAGTCGGTCGACCACGTCGCGCGGGTCGGCCTGCGGCTCGACCTGATGGGCGATCGACCAGAGAGTGTCGCCGGGCTGCACGACGTACACCGATGCCGCGGGCGCAACCGCGGGGGCGGATGCCGGCGCGGTCTCCGGGTGAACCGTCGTGGACGCCCCCGCCGCCACCATGACGAGCGCGGGGAGCAGCAGCAGGCTCAGCGCCGCCGCCACGACGGCGAGCCGGCGGCGACGGTACATCCGAGCGCCCGGCCTGGTGACCGGGGGGAGCACCACCAGGACGGGTCGACTCGGACGGCTGGGCGATCGGTGGCTGGGCGATCGGTGGCTGGAAGCGGTGGCGATGGCAACCATGGGCTGATCTTCCTCAGGGGGTGTGACAGCGAACGGACTCGCTGCGCTGTTGTCGCCCCGGCTCCACCCGCACGAACATCTGTTCGTCACTCAAGCACGAACGCCTGTTCGCCGTCAAGGTGCAGACGAACAGATGTTTGCCTCGGCGCGCGCCGTTTGGTACGGTGCGTCAAACATACGTTCGATCCCTCGGAGCGCACCCAATGACCGAGCACAACCTGACCGACCGGCAGCGGGAGGTCCTCGAGATCATCGACCAGTCGATGCGCGAGCGGGGCTATCCCCCGTCGGTCCGGGAGATCGGCGAGAAGGTCGGCCTCACCTCACCCTCGACGGTGCACTCGCACCTCAACACCCTGCAGCGCATGGGCTTCTTGCGCCGAGACCCCACCAAGCCGCGGGCCATCGAGGTGCGGTGGGACCCGAACTCGGGGGCGGTACTCGAACGTCGTCCGGCCCGCCACGTCCCCCTCGTCGGCGACGTGGCCGCTGGGACCGACGTGCTCGCCCAGGAGAACGTCGAGGAGATCCTTCCGCTACCGGCCGACTTCACGGGTGACGGCGACCTGTTCATGCTGCGGGTGCGGGGCGACTCGATGATCGACGCCGGCATCCTCGACGGCGACTACGTGGTCGCCCGAGCCCAGACGACCGCGGACAAGGGCGACATCGTCGTGGCCGGTCTGCCCGGCGAGGAGGCCACGGTCAAGACCTACAGCCGCAAGGGCGGCAAGATCGTGCTCACCCCCGCCAATCCCCGCCTGCGGCCCATCGAGCTGGATCCCGCCGACACGGTCATCTTCGGCAAGGTGGTCACCGTTCTTCGCCGGTTGTAGGCCTGACAAGCAGGAATTACGCCTCGCGATGGACAACGCGAGGACGATATGGCCGAGAATGGACCGGTGCGATCCTGGATCGCCCGTTGGGGTGCTGTCGGTCTGTTCCTCGCGCCCCTCCTCATGGGTGGGTCGGCGCAGGCCGTGCCCTCACAGCCCGATGACCCGGGTTTCGGCCTGCAGTGGAACCTCCAGATGATCGGAGCGCCCGGGGCCTGGGCGAAAGGGACCGGTGCGAACATCACGATCGCGATCGTCGACTCCGGCGTGGATCTCGCCCATCCGGACTTGAAGGACAAGGTGATCGGCCACGTCAACTGCGTGGGCTCCGGGGGCGACGTGTCCAAGTGCGTGGACGGTGGCCAGGACGACAACGGCCACGGCACCCACGTTGCGGGCATCGCGGCCGCCGAAACGAACAACGCGCAAGGCGTCGCCGGTGTCGCGCCGGACGCGTCGATCCTCGACGTCAAGGTCCTGAGCCAGAACTGCGACCCGGTGATGGGCTGCGATGCCACCGGCACGACGGACGACGTCGCCGCGGGCATCAGGTACGCCGCTGACCACGGCGCCGCCGTGATCAACCTGTCACTGGGCAACGCGTCGCAATCCCTGTTCGGCCCTGCGTTCCAGGACGCGATCGACTACGCGTTCAACAAGGGACCGGACGGCGCAATCCCGGTGATCGCCGCGGGCAACGACTACGTGCTGCCCTCGGGCGGTGCGCTGAACGCGATCGTCGTCGGTGCCCTCGACAAGGACGGCAGCAAGTCGCAGTACGCCAACAGCGTCGGCGATGCGCAGTGGGCACTGATGGCCCCGGGCGGCGAGCCGGACACGGCGGACACCTGCAAGTCGAGTCCGTCAGGCGTCCTGTCCACGTACCTCAACGGCTACGCCTGCCTCGCGGGCACGTCGATGGCGGCACCGCATGTGTCGGGTGCGGCCGCGGTGTTGCGCGGCATGGGGTTGTCGAAGCAGGCGACCATCGACCGTTTGCTGGCGACGGCGAAGAAGATGGATCCGGCTGCGGTCTACGGGGCCGGCGCGCTCGACCTGGCTGCGGCCGTTGCCGACGCTCCCCCGGCGACGAGCCCGCAGAGCACGCCCGACCAGTCCGGCCAGTCGGCGGGTCCGCCTTCGGCCACCGACCTGGCGAGCGACGCACCGCCGACGTCACCGCCGACCACGGCCCCACCGCCGCCGGTGACGCCACCGTCCGGTGACCTGAGCGGCCCGACGTCGACCGCGCCCGCCGGGGTCATCTCACTGCCGAACCAACGAGCCGAGGGTGCGTCCGGCGCCGCCGTGACCGTGCACACGCCGTCCAAGAAGCACGACATCTCTGCTGGGCTCGTTGCGGGCGCGGTCACGCTCGCCGCGGGCGTGAGTGCGGCGGTCGGGTTGTTCTTCCTGCGCGGCTCGTCGTGGACGCGACGCACGCCGCCCCGTCCGCCGGGCGCGGACTAGACGCGGACCTTGGCGAGCGCCTCGGCGTAGCTCGACTGCTCCCGCGCGGTTCCCAGGTCCGGCGACGCGAACGTGTCGGCGACCTTGCCGCTCTTGTCGATCACGAACGTCGCACGGTTCGCGCATCCGAGCGCGTCGTTGAACACGCCGTACGCCTTCGCGACCTCACCGTGCGGCCAGAAGTCGGACAGCACCGGGAACTGGTAGCCCTTCTGCTCGGCCCACACTCGTTGCGCGTGCCGCGAGTCGCACGACACCGCGAGCACTTGCACGCCGGCGTTCTCGAACTCGCTGAAGTCGTCGCGCAGCGCGCAGAGCTCGCCTTCGCAGACACCGGTGAAGGTGAACGGGTAGAAGACGAGCGCGACGGCGTTGCTGCCGCGGAAGCTGGACAGCTTCACGGCCTCACCGTTCTGATCCTTCAGCTCGAAGTCCGGGGCTTCCTGTCCGATCTCGATCGTCATGCACCATTCACTAGCAGATCGTGCAGGATGGTCCAGGTGCGCTCGAGTTGCGCGCGCGTCACCCGCTCGTCCGGCGCGTGCGCGAGGAGCGGGTCACCGGGGCCGAGGTTCACTGCGGGCATGCCGAGCGCACTGAAGCGCGCGACGTCGGTCCAGCCGAGCTTGGCCCGCACGTCGAGCCCGTTGCGGGCGATCAGCGCGGCGAACAGCGGGTGATCGAGCCCTGGGCGCGCACCACCGACGGAATCGGCGATGTCGATCGTGTCGCCGTCGTCCAGCGCGGGCGCGAGCAGCTCGCGCAACCAGGCGTCGGCGGTGTCAGGGTCGCGATCGGGTGCGAACCGATGGTTGATCATGACGCGGGCGCGGTCGGGGACGACGTTGCCCGCGACGCCACCTTCGACCAGCACGGCCTGCACCGCTTCGCGGTACTCGCACCCGTCGACCACCGGACGGCGGCCTTCCCACTCGTCGACGATCGCGAGCAGCCTGCCGAGCCGGTGAATGGCGTTGCGACCCATCCATGGTCGGGCGCTGTGGGCCCTCACGCCCATGAGTGTGATGTCGAGGCGCATCGTGCCCTGACAGCCGGCTTCGAGCACCGCGTCGGTCGGCTCGCCGAGGATGGCCACGTCGCCCTGCAGGAGCTCGGGTCGGTCGCGCGCGACGTGACCGAGACCGTTGTGCTCCCCCACCACCTCTTCACACGCATAGAAGACGTAGGTGACGTCGACGGCGGGGTTGTCGACTGTCGTGGCCAAGTCGAGCTGCACCGCGACGCCACTCTTCATGTCCGACGCGCCGAGACCCCACAACGTGTCGCCGTCGAGCCGGGCGCGGTCGTTGTTGTTGACGGGGACCGTGTCGGTGTGGCCGGCGAGCACGACCCGCATGGGCCGGCCGAGGTTCGTTCGTGCGATCAGGTTGTGCTCGTGGCGGTCGACCGTCAGCCACGGCGCTGCCCGCAGCTTGGCCTCGAGGTGATCGGTGATCGCCTGCTCGTGATGACTGAGCGACGGGATGTCGATCAACTCGGCCGTGAGGTCGAGCAGGTCAGAGGTCATCCGACGTTGACGCCCTCGTCGCGAAGGATCTCATTGAGGTGGGTGCGCTCCCCCGGCTGGTAGTACCGCAGCACCAGCACGCAGGGCATCATGAACTCGCCGCCGGCGAACTCGCGCTTGCGCCCGGCTTGCACGCAGATGGCGTAGGGAGGCACGACACCCCGGCCGACCTGATTCCCGGTCTCCGCCTCGATGACCGGGATCCCCGGATTGAGGATGACGCCCTCGCCGAGCACCGCGCCGTCGCCCACGCGCGCTCCCTGCGTGACCATCGAGCGGCTGCCGATCAAGCAGTTGTCGCCGACGAACACCGGCGCGGCCTGCGGCGGTTCGAGCACGCCGCCGATGCCGACGCCGCCGGACAGGTGCACGTTGGACCCGATCTGCGCGCAGGAGCCGACCGTCGCCCACGTGTCCACCATCGTGTTCGCACCGACACGCGCACCGATGTTGACGTAGCTCGGCATCATGATCACGCCGCGCTCGAGGAACGAGCCGTAGCGCGCCGACGCGCCCGGCACCACGCGTACACCCTGCTCCTGGTAGTCGTGCTTCAACGGGATCTTGTCGGCGTACTCGAACGGGCCCAGCTCGATGGTCTCCATCGCCGACTGCGAGAAGAGCAACAAGATCGCCTTCTTCACCCAGTCGTGAACGAGCACCTCGCCGTCGACCAGCTCGGCCACCCGGAGCTGACCACGATCGAGGTCGTCGATGACGCTCGTGACGAGTTCTCGCGCATCAGACGTCGCAGGCTCGCTGCGTCGTTCCCACAGGTCGTCGATCTCGGCTTGCAAGTCGGCCATCGCCCGTGAGGCTACTGGCACCGCTTGTAGTCTCTCGGCAGTCAAGACGGGGTGAGCGCATGCCCAACGGGGGCGATTCGGGACGGCAACTCGACCGATTGCAGGACCAGGTCGACGCGACGCGCACCGAGTTGGGCGAGGTCGCCGAGGCCGTGAACGGCCTGCGCGAGCTGGTCGGCGAGCTCACCCGCAAGTCGTGGTCAGAGCACCAGGCCGACCGGTGGCAGGCGAAGCTCGGAAGCCTCGAAACGCGTCTCGGGATGATGGAGACGACGATCCGCAGCGAGGTCGAGCGCATGCGCGCGGCTGCCGGCGCGGTGGACGCGCTGGCCGACGAGTTCCGGTCGACGGTGGGCGACACCCAGAACCTCGTCGGGCTCGCATCCGACATCGGCGATCGTCTCGACCTCCTCGCGGGGCTCGAGCGCAGCGTGCGCGGCGCGGCACAGGACGTCGCGACGTCGGTGTCCGACCGCCTCGACCGCGATGCGAGCAATCGCGAGCAGCGCGAACGCGAGTTGGCGGACCGCATCGCCGACACGATCGCGGGCTCGCGGCAGGCAGTGGCCGAGCTCGCCGACAGGTTGGACACGATTGCCCGCGCGACGTCGGAGCTCCCCTCGGTCGAGGAGCGCCTGAGCGCGCAGGTGCGCCAAGCCGGCTCGTGGGGCGATGCCATCGATCGGATCTCCACCGACGTGTCCGGCGTGTCCGCCGGCGTGTCAGGCGTGACGGCGGGACTGTCCGGCCTCAGCAGCGACCTCGCGAGCCTCCGCTCGGATCTCGACGCCTCGAACGAGGCTGCGCGACGCGCCACGCTCGACGCCCTGCGGGTGATGAGCACCGAGCTCGAAGCCTTCGAGAGCCGGCTCGCCGCGAACTCGCAGGACGAACGCCTCGAGCAGATCATCGGCGCGGTCACCCAGCTGCGCTCGGACCAACCGCAGCTGGCATCCCGGCTCGAGGAGGTCACCAACGAGCTCAGCTCGTTGCAGCACGCGCTGACCCAACCACTCGCGTCCGTGGAAGGAATCTCCGATCGAGTCGATGCGCTCGCCGCAACGTTGCGCAGCGTCGTGTCGAGCCAACCCGACCCCCGCCCACAACTCGAGCAGCTCGTCGATGCCGTGAGCGCGCTCCGCACGGAGCAACCGGACATCGAGGGGCTGGCCGACCGCCTGTCCGCGCAGATCACGGAGCTCCGTGCGGCCCAACCGGACCATCGCGAGGCGCTTCAACGGATCGCCGAGCTCGTCGCCGCACTGCCCAGGGAAGTGCCGGACCCGCGAGACGCGCTCGACCGTGTCGCGACGGAGCTCGCCGAGCTGCGCACGAGCCAGCCCGACCACCGCGAGACGCTGGATCGCCTCGCGGGTGACCTCGCGGAGCTGCGCGCGAATCAGCCAGACCATCGCGACGAGCTCCAGCGCCTGACCGCAGTCGTGTCCGCCCTGCGCACCGAGACCGTCGACCCGAGTGAGGCACTGGCGAATCTGTCCACCGAGCTGGCCGAGTTCCGCGCGTGGCAGCCCGACCTGCGGCCCCAGCTCGACCGGATCCTGGGTGAGTTCTCCGAGCTACGTGCCACGCAGCCGGATCTCCGACCCCAGTTCGATCGGGTCCTTGCGGAGCTCGCCGAGCTGCGGACGGCACGGCCTGATCATGCCGAGGCGCTGCAACAGCTGACGGCAATGGTGTCCGCGCTGCCGATCGATCGTGTCGATCCCACCGACACCCTTGCTCGTCTCGCGGCTGAGATCGCGGAGCTGCGCGCCGCCCAACCCGACACCCGCCCTCAGCTCGATCGCATCCTCGCCGAGCTCACGGACATTCGGACCACTTCGGCGACTGCTGCGGCTCCGCAGCTCGATCGCATCCTGGCGGAGCTGTCCTCGCTGCGGGCCGAGCCACCCGGAGCGGATGCGATCGCAGGCCTCGTCGCGGAGATCACGGCGCTGCGGTCCGATCGTCCCGACGTGGATGGCGCTGTCGCTCGCATACGCGACGACATCCAGACGCTGCGCGAGGCGCTCACGGACCTGCGCGCGTCGCAGCCGTCGCTCGACACGACACCGCTCGAGCAGCGCGTCGACGCGCTCGCCGGCCAGCTCGGCGCCCAGCTCGAGGACCTGCGCGCCGCACAACCGCAGCTCGACGTCGATCTCGACCCGCTTGCACAGCAGATCACGGACCTCGGGTCGCGGGTCGACGAGCAACTCACCGCGCTGCGACTCCGCGAGGTCCAGCCGGTCGACCTTGCACCGTTGCTCGCTCGTCTCGACGACGCGGCGACGCAGCTCACACAGTTGCGGGCTGCGCAGCCGGCGACGGATGCCGTCATCGGACGGATCGCGTCGAGCCTGCACGAGCAATCTGAGGCGCTCTCACAGGTCCAGGCCCCGCATCCGCAGTTGGTCGTACGTCTCGACAACTTGGCGCGCGACCTCGCCGAGCTGACGGAACGCCAGCAGGCCTTGTCACAGCTGTCACAGCGGTTCGACCAGCTCGGCGCCGATCTCGTGGAGCGGGTTCAGACGGCGGCGCCCGAGCTCGAACGACAACTCGAACGGGTGCAGGCCGAGCTCGCGGACTTCCGCGCTCGGCAGACGGATCCTGCTGCTGCCCTGGCGCCGATCGCCGAGCGCCTCGAACGGGTGGCCGACGACGTCGGTCGGTTGCAGCAGCCCGAACCGGCGCTGGCGCGCGTGACGGAGGAGCTCGCCGCACTGCGAGCGGCGCAGATCGACCCGTCGATCGCGCAGAACTTCCTCGCCGAACGACTCGATCGGGTGCTGGCCGAGATCGCCGCCCTGCGCAACGAGCAGCCCGGCACCGCGTCCACCGATGCCGCCATCCAACCGCTCGTCCTACAGGTCGACCAGCTCCGCGCCGCACTCGTGACGCTGCGCGAGGAGCTTCAGGGGATGCCGGCGCCGGTCGCCGATGTTGCGGGAGCACTCGCGCCGCTCGGCGACCGCCTGGTGGCGCTCGATGATCGTGCCGCCGCCACCGGCGACCGGGTCGCCCAGCTCGAAGGCCAGCTGAGCCGCACGACGATGCAGCTCGACGAGCTGATGTCGGTCGTCACCGGTCTGCGCGACACCCCGGTCGACGCCGCCGGTGCACTCGCGCCGCTCGCCGACCGACTGGCGGTCGTCGTGGACGCAGTGTCGTCACTGCACGGTGACGTCGCGGGACTGGCCGACGCCATGTCGACGATGCGCACCGAGCGGACAGGTCTCGCGCAGCTGGCTGCGGACACGACCGCTCGTCTCGACCACGTGACTGCGAGCCTTGCCGAGCTCCACGAGAGCAGGCTGGACAGTGACGCCACCAACGAGCAGCTGCAACAGCTCGGACGCGCCATCGCCGACCTGCACGACTCCCGCCCCGATCTCACCTTGAGCTTCAGCGTGCTCACCGATCTCGTCGAGTCGCTGCAGACGACCGTGACCGACACGCGCAACCGCATCGATGCACTGCACGAATACCTTCGCCCCGCCGACGGCAATGCCGAGCTCGCGGCACTTCTCGCTCCTGTCATCGACCGCCTCGACAGCTTGGGCGCTCGTGCCGCTGTGAGCGAAGCGCAGATCGGTACGACGCTCGACGACCTCGCCGACACCGTGACGCGCTTCGACTCGGAGCAATCCGAGGCGGTTCGTACGCACATCGACGAACTGCGACAAGCGGTGCACGCGCTCGGCGACCGTCAGGCGAACGCGCTGATGGACGTCGTCCAGCGATTCGAGCAAGTCAGCGCCAACGCATCGGATACCCAGGAAGCAATTCGCTCCATCGACGCGGCGATCTCCAGCCTGTCGACACCACGCGACGACGCCCGCGACGTGATCGGCGACCTCGCGCAACAGATGGCCGCGCTCACTGCCGACGTTCGATCGAGCGTGCGGTCAGTCGTGGGGCTCGGTGCGGACCTCACCGCGCTGCGATCCGACGTCGAAACCTTGACCGTGGCGATGCCCGACGTGTCGGACACCGAGGCAGCCATGCGCGCTGCGCTGACGAGCATCGATCAGTCGATCGCTGAGCGGGACCGCCGCATGCGGGAGTTCCTGCAACAGCTCGACGCGTCGGTGGGCAGCCGCGACGCCGACGTCCGCACCGCACTGACCACTCTGTCCGAGGTCCTCTCGACGACGCCCTCGAGCAGCGACGCGTCCTCGGTCGCGGCGCAGCTCGACGCCGGCCTCACGGAGCTTCGGCGCGAGCTCCAGGCGCTACGGCAGGAGTCCTCCAACTCGGAGGTGCTTGCCGCCGTCCGGTCCCTCGGTGAGCGTGATCGCGATCGTGAACCTTCGCCGGTGGTCGATGTCGGCTCTGCGGTCGAGCCACTCAGCCACGCGCTCCGGGACGTGCGCGCCGATGTGCAGTCGACACGCGTCGAGCTCCAGTCGATCAGTCGCACCGTCGAGGAGCTGCGATCGGAGTCGCGGCGTCCGGATGATGTGGGTGGCGGAGCGGGCGCTGCCCTGGTGGCGTCCGCGGCCACGGCGATGGCTCGGCTCGAGGCCCGCATGGACGGCGAGTTCGACAGCATCGGCCAGCAGATGGAGGCGTTGGGCACGCTCCTGGGCCAGCTCATCGACTCCGTGCACCGCGTCGAGGAACAAGTGATCGGCGCGCATCCGATGACCGAACGAGTGCGGCACTCGGCCGCATCGGTGCTCGACGCACTGCGCACGAACGTGCGCCAGCGGCAGGCCCACCGCAACCGCCCGCAGGGCCCTCCACCCGAGCTCGGCTCGGGCCCGCGTTCGTACTGACTCAGGCGGTGACGCCGAGGCGCTCGGCGATCAGTTCGATCCGGTCGTCGGGTTGCAC
>DASUCS010000265.1:0-5483 GCA_036275935.1 Acidimicrobiales bacterium | reverse complement strand
GGGACCGTAAACGAGTCGCAACATACGGTCACTCTGTGCGTTTCCCGACAGATCGCACAGTGGGCGCGCCACCCAGTGTGCACTTCGCACAACGCGGTGTGGGTCAGCGCAGCCGGTACTGGGCGATGCGGGCGAACTCATCCGCATCGAGGCTGGCGCCGCCGACGAGCGCGCCGTCGACGTCTCGCTGCGCCATCAGGTCGACGATGTTGTCCGACTTCACCGAGCCGCCGTACTGGACGCGAAGTGCGTCAGCCGCTTCGCGCGACACCTTGCGGGCGACGGTGTCGCGCACCAGCGCGCACACCGACTGCGCGTCATCCGGCGTTGCGGTGCGGCCCGTTCCGATCGCCCAGATCGGCTCGTACGCGATCACGAGGGTCGCGACCTGTTCCGCCTTCAGCCCTGCGATGCCCGCCTCGACCTGACCGACGACCTTTGCCTCGGTCGTGCCGCCCTCTCGTTCCTCGAGCGTCTCCCCCACGCACATGATCGGCGTCATCTCGTGCGTGAAGATCGAACGCACCTTCTTGTTCACCATCTCGTCCGTCTCGCCGAACAGCTCGCGCCGTTCGGAGTGACCGGCGATGACGTACGCGCAGTCGAGCTTCTTGAGGAAGACCGCACTCACCTCGCCGGTGAACGCCCCCTTCTCCTCCCAGTGACAGTTCTGCGCTCCGAGTGCGAGCTCGGTCGCCTTCTGGTCCGCGATCGTGATCTGCACCGACCGCAGATCGGTGAAGGGCGGGTGGATCGAGACGTCCACCGCGTCGAAGTCCTCCTTCGACAACAGGAACGCAAGCTTCTGCACCGTCTGGATCGCCTCGAAGTGATTGTGGTGCATCTTCCAGTTACCGCTGATGAGCGGCTTGCGTGCGTTGCTCACCGCGTCGCGCTCTCTCTCAGTGCTCGGAGGCCGGGAAGGTCGCCGAGCTCCAGCAGCTCGAGGGACGCGCCACCGCCGGTGGAGATCCAGTCGACGCCGTCGGCCAACCCGAAGTGCGCGAGCGCAGCCGCGCTGTCGCCGCCGCCGACGACCGTGAACGCCTTCGTGTCGACCATGGCCTGCGCGAGGGTGCGGGTGCCGGCGGCGAACCGGTCGTCCTCGAACACTCCCATCGGTCCGTTCCAGAACACCGTGCGCGCATCGAGGATCACGTCCGTGAACTCAGCAGCGGAGCCCGGGCCGATGTCGAGACCCTTCCATCCGTCAGGGAGGTCCAAACCCGCCTGGCGCACGTCGCCGTTCGGGCCGAGTGCGGTCACGTCACTCGGCAGATGGATCGGCTTCGACTGGGCGAGGAGCCGCTTGCAGGTCTCGATCTGATCGCGCTCGCACAACGAGTCGCCGATGGAGTGGCCCTGGGCAGCGAGGAACGTGAAGCACATCCCACCCCCGACGATCAGCGCGTCGACCCGATCGAGCAGCGCGTCGATCACACCGAGCTTGTCGGACACCTTCGCGCCGCCCAGCACGGCGACGAAGGGCCGGCGCGGCTTCTCTCGCAGTCCGAGCAGCACCTCCACTTCCTTCGCGAGCAGGCGTCCGGCAGCCGACGGCAGGTGCTGTGGCGGACCGACAATCGACGCGTGGGCGCGATGTGACGCGCCGAACGCGTCGTTCACGTACGCGTCGAACCCGTCGACGAGTCGCGTCACGAACGCAGGATCGTTGCCTTCCTCACCGGGGTCGAAGCGCAAATTGTCGAGCAGATCGACCCCGGGCGCGAGCTCGGCCAGCCGCCGACGCACCGGCTCCACCGAGTACTTCGGGTTGGGCTGACCCTTCGGGCGCCCGAGATGGGTGCAGGCCGTGACGTGCGCGCCATGGTCGACGAGCCATTCGATCGTCGGCAGCGCAGCCCGGATGCGGAGGTCGTCCGTGATTGCCCCGTCCTCGAGCGGCACGTTGAAATCGGCGCGCAGCAGCACGCGCTTGCCATCGAGTGCTGGCAAATCTTCGAGTTGTGGGACTGTGGCCAATGACGCTTACTGGTTGGCCTTGCCGACGATGATCGACAGGTCGACCAGCCGATTCGAGTAGCCCCACTCGTTGTCGTACCAGCCCATCACCTTCACGAGGTTGCCCATCGCCTGCGTGAGCGGCGAGTCGAACGTGCACGACGCCGGCGAGCCGACGATGTCGGAGGACACGATCGGGTCCTCGTTGTAGACGAGGACCTTGGCCAACGGGCCGGTACCGGCTGCGGCGCGGAACGCCTCGTTGACCTCGTCGACGGTGACGTCACGGTTCAGGATGCCGGTGAAGTCGGTGATCGATCCGTCCTGTACGGGGACACGAAGGGCCTGACCGTCGAGCTTGCCCTTCATCGATTCGAGCACGAGGCTCGTGGCGCGGGCCGCGCCGGTGGAGGCCGGCACGATGTTCACGGCCGAGGCACGAGCACGACGCAGGTCCTTGTGCACGAGGTCGAGCAGGTTCTGGTCGTTCGTGTAGGCGTGCACGGTCGTCATGAGTCCGCGATCGATGCCGAACGCGTCGTCCAGCACCTTCACCATCGGTACGAAGCAGTTCGTGGTGCACGACGCGTTGGACACGATGGTGTGGACCTTCGGGTCGAACGTGTCGTCGTTGACCCCGACCACGAAGGTCGCGTCGACGCCGGTGGCCGGCGCCGAGATGATCACCCGCGGCGCACCGCCCTCGAGGTGGGCCGCCGCCTTCTCGCGGTCGGTGAAGATGCCCGTCGACTCGATCACGACGTCGACGCCGATCTCGCCCCATGGAAGCGCCTTGGGATCGCGCTCGGCGAACACCTTCATCGTCGTGGAGCCGACGGCGATGCCGTCACCCGTGACCTTGACCTCGTCGTCCAGCACGCCGTGGGTGCTGTCGTACTTCAGGAGATGGGCGTTGATCTCCGGGGAGGTGAGGTCGTTGACCGCCACCACCTCGACGTCGGCCCCCGCCTTGCGGGCCGCCCGGAAGAAGTTTCGCCCGATGCGCCCGAAACCATTGATGCCGACGCGAATCGTCATGACTCTCTGTGCCTCCTCGAGTTCTGCTTCGACCCTACCGGGGCCGTCGCGGCTCGCCCAAGGTCTCGGCAAGTACCGGCGCGAGCAGCTTCGGGTCGTGGAGGCGCCCGCCCGCGGCAGCGAGCGTGGGTTCGTCGATCACCACATCGGGGTCGACGCCGTGGGCCCGTAGCGCGTCGACGTACGTGCTGGTGGCGTAGTTCGCGGTTTCGGGCTCCTGCGCCTGGAGGTTGCACACGTACACGATCCGCGCCTCGCTCTCGTTCACCGCGGCACGGATGCCGGGCACCGCGAGCGCGGCCAGCACGCTCGTGTAGAGCGATCCCGGACCGATGACGATCTGATCGGCGCAGGCAATGGCGTCGACCGCATCCGGCTCCGCCGGCGGGTCGGGTGGGTCGAGCGCCACGCCTCGGATGTCGGTCGAGTCCTGCACCGCGACCTGCCCGTGCACGGTGCCGCGTTCGGTGACCGCGACGAGGTCGACCGGTACCTCCGTGGCCGGAAGGATCCGCGCCGGGACCGACAGCAAGCGGGCGAGTTCGTCGATCGCGGCCCGGAACCCGATTCGCTGCGCGAGCGCCGCGATCATGAGGTTGCCGAGCGCATGGCCCGCGAGCTCGGCGTCGAATCGGTGCTCGAACATCTGGCCGAGCGCGGCGGGCTCCGCCAGCGACGACAGGCAGCGGCGGATGTCGCCCATGGCCGGCAAGCCAGTCGTCTCCCGCAGCCGGCCACTCGAGCCACCGTCGTCAGCGACCGACACGATCGCGGTGAGCGTGTCGGCATAGGTGGTTGCAGCCTGCAGCGTGACCGACAGCCCGTGCCCGCCCCCGATCGCGACAACTCGCGGGTTCGAAACGTTCACCGGTCGACGTCGCGATGGAGCACCGTTGGGTCCAACCCGTGCTCCCGCAAGCAGCCGGCGAGCTCCTCGGCGATCACCACGGAACGATGGCGCCCCCCAGTGCAGCCGACCGCGATCCGCAGGTATGACTTGCCTTCCCGCACGAACGCGGGAACGAGCAGCTCGAAGAGATGGTCGAGGCGGCTGAGGAACTCACGCGCTTCGGGCTGTCCCAACACGTAGTCCCGCACCGGCTCGTCGCGCCCGGTGAGCGGTCGCAGGTCCTCGACCCAGTGCGGGTTCGGCAGGAAGCGACCGTCGAACACCATGTCGACGTCGATGGGCACGCCGTGCTTGTACCCGAACGACACGACGCTCACCTGCAGACCGGCGTCGGCGGAGTCGGCCGCAAACAGCTCCACGATCCACGCCCGGAGCTGGTGGACGTTCAAGTCGCTCGTGTCGACGACCACGTCGGCTTCGGCCTTCAGCGGCTCGAGCTGCTGTCGTTCGAGCTCGATGCTCTCCTCGAGGCTGGCGCCGCCGACCGGATGACGTCGCCGCGTGTTCTCGTAGCGCCGGACGAGTACGTCAGTGGCGGCGTCGAGGAACAGGATGCGCACGCGCTGCGCGGTGTTACGCAACGCGTCGAGCGCCGGCCTGATCTCGTCGTCGTAGTCGCCGGTGCGGACCACGAGCGCGGCACGCTCGTGCGTGCTGCCCGGATCAGCGAGCAGCTCCGCCAGCTTCGGGATGAGCGCGGCGGGCACGTTGTCGATGACGAACCAGCCCATGTCCTCCAAGTGATCCGCCGCCTGCGAGCGCCCGGCACCCGACAGACCCGTGATGACGACGAACTCGCTCATCGCGACTTCTCCGTCACGAGCAACAGCAGCCGCGGGATCGTCGCCGCATCGGCGTACTCCGCCGCGCGCTCCAGGAACCCGGGAGGCGGGGCCGGCTCCTCCATGTGCACGATGGTAAGGCCGTTGCCGGCGAGCGCATTGACATAGCGGCTCAGCGGGCGATGCACGAACGGGATGAACACGTCCTTGTCGACTTCTTCGACGGTTTCGTCCTCGACGAGGTAGGGGCCGATGCGCCAGTACTGCTCGGGCGGGTCGAGGACGTGGTCGTCGATCCAGCCGCTGTTCGGCGTCTGCAACAGCGGGTGGTTCAGGAAGAACACGAAGCGGCCGCCCGGCTCGAGCACGCGCGCGACTTCCGCGATCGCCTCGTCGACGCTTCGGATGTGTTCGAAGACGAGACAGGCGACAACGGTGTCGAACGATGCCGTCGCGATCGGCAACGCGTCGGCCATGCCCCGTAGGTAGGCCGGCCCTCCCCCGCGCTCCTGCGCCACCTCGAGCTGCGCCCACGTCGCGTCGACGCCCACGACATGCGCGCCGGAGATGACGCGCGCGATCTGCCCCTCGCCGCAACCGATGTCGAGCACGCGTCGCGCACCCGTGAGGTGTTGGCGCGCCAACGGGATGATCTGCTCCTCGTACTCAGGATCGGCGCCCGCGGTGAATCCCTCCTGCCACCAGCCCGCGTGGCTCTCCCAGAGCTCGTCATTCACGGCCACGAAGCTACGACCGGAACACTCTCATGGCGCGGGTCGAGTTCAGCGGCC
>DASUCS010000264.1:0-20742 GCA_036275935.1 Acidimicrobiales bacterium | reverse complement strand
CGTCCACGCACGCGCACTCATCGGTCGAGAAAGGGATCCGTGTCGCAGGACTCCAGCCCGAGCAGCTGCGGCTGATCGATGTCGACGACACCTTCGCGATGCGTGCGGATGCACTCGCTGCTGCCATTGCCGACGACCTCGCGGCCGGTCGCACTCCGTTCCTCGTCGTCGCGACCGTCGGTACGACATCGTCCGCGGCGATCGATCCCGTGGCGCGGATCGTCGGGGTGGCGCGTCCGCACCACATGTGGGTGCACGTCGACGCCGCCTACGCCGGGAGCGCCGCCGTCGTGCCGCGGCTGCGCCCGCTGGTCAACGACGGACTCGACGGTGTCGACAGCTGGTGCTTCGACCCGCACAAGTGGCTGTTGACCAACTTCGACTGCGACGTGCTGTACGTCGCCGACCGAGCCGCTCTCATCGAGTCCTTGAGCGTGCTTCCCGAGTACTTGCGCAACGCAGCCTCGGAATCGGGTGCCGTCATCGACTACCGCGACTGGCACGTCCCACTCGGACGCCGCTTCCGCTCGCTCAAGCTGTGGTTCGTGCTCCGACGCTACGGCGTCTCAGGCCTCGCCGAGCACGTGACCCGTCACGTCGAATCCGCTCGTTGGTTGGCCAACCAGATCGATGCCGATGACCGCTTCCAACGAGCCGCGCCGACCGACCTGTCACTCGTCTGCTTCGTGCATCGCGATGGCGACGAGGCGAGCGCTGCGGTTCTCGAAGCCGTCAACGCGAGCGGCAAGGCGTTCCTCACCCACACGCGACTCCGCGAGCGCTACGTCATCCGGGTCGCCATCGGCGGCACGTACACGGAACAGCGCCACGTCGAAGACCTGTGGTCGCTCATCGACTCACTAGGGTCCGGATGATGCGGGTCGCCGACATCATCGCCGACCCGCCGATCGTGCATCCGGAAGCGCCCGGAGGCGTGTGGAGCACCGACGCCGACTGCTACGAGTTCATTGCCGCACACGTCGACAACGGATCACGAACGATCGAAACGGGGTGCGGCATCTCGACGGCCGTGTTCGCGATGCGGGGCGCGCAGCACACCTGCGTGACGCCGTTCGCCGCGGAAGCCGATGCCACCCGTGGCTGGTGCGAGCGCCACGAGATCCCGACGGACAACCTCACGTTCGCCATCGGCTCGTCAGTCGATGTGTTGCCGACGCTGGACCAAGTCGCGTACGACCTCGTGCTCATCGACGGTGAGCACCAGCACCCGACGCCCACCGTCGACTGGTACTACACCGCACGCGGCCTGAAGCAGGGCGCGATCGTCATCGTCGACGACGTGCAGCTTCCGGCGCCGAAGCTCGTCGCGGACTACATGGAAGGGTTGTCGCCCTTCCGTACCCTGAAACGGACTGCGAAGTGGGCCGCCCTCGAGCTCGCGACCGAACCTCCGCCCGCGACCGAGTGGAAGCTGCCCGTCGCCGGCACCGTGCTGGTTCCCGGAGGACGCTTCGAGCGGCTCGGACGCAAGATCGACAAGCTGCTGCGCCGTGACTGACATCGACCCGCTGCGCTACGCCACGCACCGCACCGACGGGCGCGGCTTCACGCAGGCGTTCGTCCACGAGAACCCGGGCGGCGCCGGTCCACTCGTGCTCGTGCACGGCTGGCCCGAGAGCAAGCGCATCTGGTGGAAGGTCATCGCTCCGCTCGCGGACGCCGGGTTCGAGGTGATCGTCCCGGATCTCCGCGGCTTCGGTGAGTCCGATGTCGCGCCCGACGGCTTCCACGACGTGCCGTCGCATTCGCGCGACGTGCACGCCCTCGTGCACGATCACCTCGGACACGACACTGCCGTGCTCGTCGGTGGTGACCTCGGCGGTCCGGTGATCCAGGACCTGGCGTTGCGCTTTCCTGGCTTCGCGTCGCGCATGGTGCTGTTCAACTCGCCGCTTCCGTACGACAAGGAGCGCATGAGCGGCCTCAACTCGCGGGCGGCGCGTGAAGCGAGCGACTACTTCGTGCGCCAAGGCACCGACCCCGATGGTCTCGCCGCTGAGTTGGACACCGAGGAGAAACGGCGCCGCTACATCGCGACGTTCTACACGTCGCGATTCTGGGCGCACCCGGGCGCGTTCCTCACCGACGACGACATCGCCGTCGCGGGCCGATTCGGGGGCAGCGCGATCGTCGACTTCCACACCGAGCCCTTCGCCGACGCCGCCAAGTTGCGCGCGAGCTTCGGCGCCTACGAGTCCGTGTTCAACGACGCGGCACGCAGCGAGCTACCGATGATGGCGCGCAACGACGGTGTCGAGGTTCTGCTCCTGTTCGGAGCGAGCGACCACGTGCTCTATCCCGACTTCGATCGCATGGCGGCCGTGGTGTTCCCGAACCACGTCGGTCCGTTCCTGCTGCGCGACTGCGGTCATTTCGTGCCGTGGGAAGCGCCCCATCAGCTCGTCAGCGGGATCCGCTCGTTTTGCCGTGATCTGCGGCAAACATCCCCCTAGGCGGCTGCGACTTCTCGTCGTACTGTCCGAGTACCAACCACTAGGGGGGCGGACCCATGGTGAGACGGGCGGTTCTCGGTTTCGCTGTCGTGTGTGCGGCGATCGCGTTCGTTCCGGCGGCGGCCGGCGCGGCACCAACGGTGATCAACGGACCGTGTGAGGGTTCGGGCGCCTTCCAGAAGGGAGGCTTCACCGTCAATGCCACCGAGACGGGAACGGTCGAGGTGCCACGGACCGACGACGTGTCGTGGACGGGATCGATCACGGGCGTCACGGGCGACAACGCCTACAGCGGCAGCATCGAGGTCGAGCTGCCGCCACCGTTCGGTTCGATGTCGATCGACTCATGGAGCGGCACGACCGACGCGACGTCGAACTCCGGCGTGAAGCACTACGACATCCCCGGGGCGGTGCCGGCGAACGTGGAGTTCACGGTGAAGGGTTCGCACTCCCAAGGCACTGCGAGTTGCAGCGGGCACGTGACCGCGAAGATCAAGGGTTCTTCTGTCAACGCGTTCTCCGTCGGCAGCGTGGCGCTCACGCTCCTGACAGGTCTCGGTCTGTTGTTCGCCGGACGAGCGAAGGGTGGGATCTGATGTTCAAGGGCCACGCGGTGCGAGGCGCGATCTTCGGTTTTCTGTTCTTCCTGTTCATCGCGCTCGACTTGCTGTTCTTCGGCGTGATCCCGCTCGACAGTGCGCTCCTCACGATCCTCCCGCTCGTGGGCATCGTCGTCGGTCTCGCGTGGGCGGCAGTGGCGCCGCTCGGCGCGAAGGGCACGACGGGCGCGTCCGCGGACGTGCCGCCGCCGGCCTACCAGCCGCCGCCGGCGTGAATTCCGCCTGAATTTCGGCGTTCGCGGTCAGCCTCGGGCGCGGCCGCGGCCACTAGACTCGTCTCTTTCCGGGGCAGCGGCAGGAGGCAGCGTGGCTGAGGTCGAGATCGGGATCGGCAAGTCCGGACGCAGGGCATACGGGTTCGACGACATCGCCATTGTCCCGAGCCGGCGCACTCGCGATCCCGAGGACGTCGACATCTCGTGGGAGATCGACGCCTTCAAGTTCGAGCTGCCGCTGATGGCCGCGGCGATGGACGGTGTGGTCAGCCCCGCGACTGCGATCGAGATCGGCAAGCTGGGCGGCGTCGGGGTGCTCAACCTCGAGGGCCTGTGGACCCGGTACGAGAATCCGGAGCAGCTCTTCGACGAGATCGCAGAGCTCCCCGCCGAGAAGGCGACCGGCCGCATGCAGCAGATCTACAGCGAGCCGATCAAGCCCGAGCTCATCGCGGAGCGCATCCGCGAGCTCAAGTCCGCCGGTGTCGTGTCCTGCGCGTCCATCACGCCGCCGCGCACCGAGCAGTACGCGAAGGCGATCATCGACGCCGAGCTCGACCTGCTCGTGATCCAGGGCACCGTCGTGTCGGCCGAACACGTGTCGAAGACCGTCGAGCCCCTCAACCTCAAGCGTTTCGTGCGTGAGCTCGAGATCCCCGTCATCGTCGGCGGCTGCGCGTCGTACCAAGCGGCGCTGCACCTCATGCGGACCGGCGCCGCGGGAGTCCTGGTCGGTGTCGGTCCCGGTCATGCCTGCACGACTCGCGGCGTGCTCGGCATCGGGGTGCCGCAGGCGACCGCCATCGCCGACGCCCGGGCGGCGCGCATGCGTCACCTCGACGAGACCGGCGTGTACGTGCACGTGATCGCCGACGGCGGGATGGGTACGGGCGGCGACATCGCCAAGGCCATCGTGTGTGGCGCCGACGCCGTCATGATCGGCTCGCCGCTGGCGTCCGCCGTCGAAGCGCCAGGCCGCGGCTACCACTGGGGTATGGCCACGTTCCATCCGACGCTGCCTCGCGGCGCTCGGGTGAAGACCCAGGCGCGCGGCACGCTGCGCGAGATCCTCGTCGGCCCGGCGCACGAGAACGACGGACGCATGAACCTGTTCGGCGCGCTGCGTACCTCGATGGCGACGTGCGGCTACGAGTCGGTCAAGGAATTCCAGAAGGCCGAAGTGATGGTTGCGCCTGCGTTGCAGACCGAAGGCAAGAACCTGCAACGCGCCCAAGGCATCGGAATGGGGCACTGAGGTGTCGCCGCCGAACCAGAGGTGACCGCGGCGCCTGAGCAAACCGTCCTCGTTGTCGACTTCGGCGCGCAGTACGCACAACTGATCGCTCGGCGGGTGCGCGAGGCGCACGTCTACTCCGAGATCGTTCCGCACTCGATCACCGCAGCCGAGCTGCGCGAGCGCGCGCCGGCCGGCATCATCTTCAGCGGCGGCCCCGCGTCGGTGCACGTCGACGGCGCGCCGTCCATCGACCCCGCCGTGTACGACACCGGCATCCCCGTGCTCGGCATCTGTTACGGAGCTCAGCTCCTGGCCCGCGACCTCGACGGTGAGGTCGCCAAGACCGGGCGCGGCGAGTACGGCCGGGCACCGCTGCGCATCACGTCCGCCGGCCGCCTGTTCGGCGTCGACATGCCCGCGGACCAGCAGGTCTGGATGAGCCACTTCGACACGATCACCCGGGCACCGGATGGCTTCCACGTGACGGCCACCACGCCCGACACGCCGGCCGCCGCGTTCGAGTCAGTCGAGCGCCGTCTCTACGGCGTGCAGTTCCATCCCGAGGTCGTGCACACACCCCATGGCCAGGAGATGCTGAAGCACTTCCTCTACGACGCGTGCAACTGCACGCCGACGTGGACGATGAGCTCGATCATCGAGACGTCGGTCGACGCGATCCGCGCGCAGGTCGGCAACGAGCGCGTCATCTGCGGGCTGTCCGGCGGCGTCGACTCTGCGGTCGCGGCGGCCCTCGTGCACAAGGCCGTTGGTCCGCAACTCACGTGCGTGTTCGTGGACACGGGATTGATGCGCGAGAACGAAGGCGATCAGGTCGTCGAGACGTTTCGTCGCCATCAAGGGATCGAGCTGATCCACGTGCGCGCCGCGGACCGGTTCTTCGAGCGACTGCAAGGTGTCGTCGATCCAGAGGAGAAGCGCAAGGCGATCGGCGAGCTGTTCATCCGAGTGTTCGAGGATGCCGCGGGCGGGATCGAAGACGCGCGCTTCCTGGTGCAAGGCACGTTGTACCCCGACGTGATCGAGTCCGGCGGTGGTCACGGCGGACAGGCGGCGAAGATCAAGTCGCACCACAACGTCGGCGGCCTTCCCGAGGACATGGACTTCGAGCTCGTCGAGCCGTTGCGTTCGCTGTTCAAGGACGAAGTGCGGCGCGTCGGCGAGGAACTGGGCCTGCCCGAGGAGATCGTGTGGCGCCAGCCGTTCCCGGGTCCGGGCCTCGGTGTGCGGATCATCGGCGAGGTCACACCGGACAAGGTCGCGATCCTGCAGCGCGCCGACGCCATCGTCCGCGAGGAGATCAAGAAGGCCGAGATGGAGCGCGAGATCTGGCAGGCGTTCGCGGTGCTGCCCGACATCCGCTCGGTCGGTGTGATGGGCGACGAGCGCACGTACGCCTATCCAGTGATCGTGCGCGCCGTCACGAGCGAGGATGCGATGACGGCCGACTGGGCACGCCTCCCGTACGAAGTGCTCGAGAAGCTCTCGAGCCGGATCATCAACGAAGTCCCAGGCATCAACCGGGTGGCCTACGACGTAACGTCGAAGCCGCCCGGGACGATTGAATGGGAGTAACAACCTCCGCAGTCGCCTGACCAGCGAAAATGGGCAATTTGGGACCCCATTTGTCCCGGTTCCGTCACCGTTTCGCAACATTCGACGCGTGTTTGCTACAGTCTCCCCGTCATGGTGGTGGACGTAGCTGGGCGGTCGCGCCGCGCGCTTGCACTCTTCGCGGTTGCTGTGGCGACCTTGGTGGTCGGCAGTCTTCCGGTGACCGCGTCGGCGGACCAGATCAGCGACAAGCAGGCGCAGGCCAACGCCATCGCCGCCAAGGTCGACCAGCTCAACCACACGATCGAGCAGTACGCCGAGCAAGCCAACGGCGCGCAGATCGAGCTCGACGGCCTCAACCAACAGGAAGCCGATGCGCAGGCCAAGGTCGACGCCGCGCAAGCCGAGCAGGCGCAGCACCTCGCTGAGCTCCAGGCCTACGCCGTCGACGCATACGTCCACGGCGCCGACGATCACGCAGCCGCCCTCGCGGCGAGCACCGACCTGACCGATCTCGGACAGCGCCAGGGCTACCTGAGCGCCGCCTCCGACAACCGTCAGCAGCTCGTCGACCAGCTCCGCGCCACGGAAGAAGACGTCAACATCCAGATCGCGCAGCTCAACGACGCGCAGGCGAAGGTCTCCGCCAAGCAGAAGGATCTGAGTGACCGCCGGTCGGCCGCTGCGAGCGCGCAGGCCCAGCAGAAGCAGTTGCTGGCCCAGGCGCAGGGCGAGCTGGCCACGCTGGTCAAGCAGGCCCAGGAACGTCAGGCTGCCGCGGATGCAGCCGCCGCACGCGCTCGCGCCGCCGCTGCCGCGTCGGCGGCTCGGTCCTCGTCGAGCTCATCCTCTTCGTCCTCCTCGTCCTCGGGCGGGTCGCTCGGGCCTCCGCCGCCCACGAACGGGGGAGCCAGCGCGGCCATCGCGGAAGCACGACGTCAGCTCGGCAAGCCGTACGAGTGGGGCGCCGCCGGGCCCAACAGCTTCGACTGCTCCGGACTCACGATGTGGGCGTGGCGCGCGGGCGGTGTGAACCTGCCGCACTACACGGGCGCGCAGTACGCCGCCACCACCCATGTCCCACTGTCCGCCATCCAGCCCGGCGACCTGATCTTCTACAACGGGATGGAACACGTCGCGCTGTACATCGGCGGCGGTCAGATCATCAACGCACCGCACTCTGGCGCAGTGGTGGAGGTCGACGACCTCTACTACTGGAACACGTCGATGGTGGCGAGCCGGCCGTAGCCGCCGGCGTTCAGAATCGCTTCGCGATTCCGTCCCAGTAGCCGATCGCGAACCGCTCGAACTCCAACCCCATCTCGAGGGTGGCGCGTTCGTGCTCCTCGATGCCCTCGATCTGTGCGATCGCTTCGTACTCCGACAGTCGCCGGCGATGTGCGGCCGCGGCATGGTCGGCGAGGTCGCGGAGCTGGTGCGGCTCCGCCATTCGTCCGAAGAAGAGCTTGAGGACGGAGAGGTCACGGATCTCGGTCGGTTCGTCGGTCGGCTCCGCGAGCCACTCGCAAAGGGCATCGTGGCCCGCGTCCGTCAGCCGGTAGGTGCGGCGCTTGCGCCCCGTTGTCTCCTGTTCCTCGGACAGCAGGCCCAGCTCTGCGAGCCGGGCGGGCTCGGCGTAGAGCTGCGAGTGCGGGAACGTCCAGAAGTAGCCGATGGAGTTCGAGACCATGACCTTCATGTCGTAGGACGTGCACTCGCCCTGTCGCGCCACGAGGCCGAGCACGAGGTACGAGGTCGGCGTGAGGGACGGCGGCTTGCTCATGTCCCGGCCATTCTCGCAACCACGGGCGCCAGCTCGTGCAACGCGTCGAGGCCGACACCGATGTAGGAGATGCCCCAGCGGTCGCGGCGTTCGACGAGGTCGTCGGCGATCTCGTCGACCGTGCCGGCGAGGGCGTGCGGTGATCGCAGCGCCTGTTCTGGTGTGAGCCCGAAGGCCGGTCCGAGGGCGTCGGCCATCGTCGCTCGATCGTCGGTGACGGCGGCCAAGTGGACCCGGACGTGCAGCTCGAGTGACTCGAACCGCGGACCCGCCGCGTCTCGGATCCAGTCGAGCTTCTGCTCGGTCGCCGCGTCGGTCGCGTTCGGTCCCGCGCCCGTATCGATGACGCCGCGCCGCAGGTCGATGTTCAACCCGACGATGTCGGCGTGGCGAGCCGCGAGCGACAGCACCTTGCGTCCGCCTCCACCGATCAGGATCGGAGGGCGCGGTTGGTGCACCGGCTTCGGGCGACCCTCGAGCGCCGTGACGTCGTAGTGGTTGCCGTGGAAGGTGCACGGCTCGTCTCGCCACAGCCCGTCGATGACCTGCACCGCCTCCTCGAGTCGCTGGATGCGGGTGCCCGGTGGGTCGAGCGGGATGCCCGCCTGCTCGTAGTCCGTCGTCATCCACCCCGCACCGAGCCCGAGCTCGAACCGTCCGTCGGACAGCAGGTCGAGGGTGGCCGCCTCTTTCGCGATCACGACCGGGTGCGTGTAGTCGGTGCACAGGACGAGCGCACCTACTCGAAGCGTTGTGGTGGCGTCGGCCGCGGCCATCAACGCCGGCACCGGCGCGTACTGGTTGTCGAAGTGATCGGCGACGGTGAGCACCGAGTAACCGAGATCCTCGACCGTCCGTGCGAGCTCGGCCCAGGCCGTCGCGCTGTAGTCAGGCGGCGTCGAGCACTGCACGCCGAAGCGGAACGGCCTTGGGTGCGCCACGGCGGGGGAAGCTAGCTTCCCTCGCCTATGGGGAAGGAAGTGTTGAGCGGGTTCGACAAGACGACCTTCACGTTCGACGGCAAGACGCGCGACGTGTATCGCATGGGTTCCGGTCCGGCGGTGATCGTGAATGCCGAGATGCCGGGCATCACGCCGAAGGTCGTGGAGTTCGCCCGGCGAGTCGAGTCCATCGGCTGCACCGTCGCGTTGCCGCACCTGTTCGGTGAGCCGGGACGTGATCCGTATCAAGGCGGACCGGCACGAGCGATCCCGTACGTGATGAGCAGCATGGTGCCGGCGTGCGTGTCGCGCGACTTCCATGCGTTGGCGACAGGCAAGACGTCACCGGTCATCGAGTGGCTGCGCGCGCTGGCGCGTTCGCTGCACGAGGAGTGCGGTGGTCCCGGGGTCGGTGTCGTCGGGATGTGCTTCACCGGCGGGTTCGCTCTGGCGATGATGGCCGATGCACCGGTGCTCGCGCCCGTGTTGTCCCAACCGTCGTTGCCGTTCGGCATCGGCGCGAAGCGCAAGCGTGACCTCGGGTTGTCGGACGCGGATCTCGACAAGGTGAAGGTGAAGTGCGCCGCGGAGGATGTGACGGTGCTCGGCCTGCGCTTCACCGGCGATCGATTCGTGCCGCCGGAACGGTTCGAGCGCCTACGCGAAGAGCTCGGCGATCGGTTCGTCGGCGTCGAGATCGATTCGTCGAAGGGCAACGCCTGGGGTCACCGCAACCAGGCCCACTCGGTGTTGACCGAGGACCTGCAGGACACACCCGGCACGCCCACGCGCGACGCTCTCGACCAAGTCCTCGACCTGTTCCGCAAGAAGCTCCTGACCTAGGTCAGGCGAGGGGGCGGCCGAAGGGGAGCTCGTCCTGCCACGTGGACAGGAACGTCTCGGCCTTGGCGATGGCGGTGAGCCATGCATCCGGGCCGTCGCCGACGAGTTCGTGCGTCGCGGCGCGGACCCGCTCCGCGGGAGTCGACTCCTCCGACGGATCGAACTGGTCGAGCAGCGGAGCGGCCAGCGCGATGAAGTCCGGGACGTACACGATCTCGGCGCGCCGCAGCGCGGCGTAGGCCTTGGCGGTCACCGGCAGCGGGGTGAGCGGCACGATGACCTTGGCCTTGATCGACTCGGCCGCGCCATGGTCGATCACTCCCGTCTTGCCCGCGACCATCAGCACGTCGGCGGTCACGTCGAGGTCCCCGCTGTCGTCGACGGTCGCACCGCGGTCCGCGGCGGAGAGCTTGGCGTTGTCGGCCATCGGGCCGGACCCGACGACGGCAACGGTCTTGCCCACGAGCGTGCCCGCGGCGGCGCCCGCAGCTGCGAGCGCACCGTGGACGGTCAGGGCGGGATCGGGCGGCTCGGTGCCGAGCGGAGCGAGGTCGGTGTCGCTCAGGCCCGTGCTCGCGTGCAACGAGAGTCCGTCGGCGACCAGCGGTTTCACCGCCTCGAGGAACCCGGCAATCGCCGCGTCGCGCTGGTCGGGCTTGGCATTGATGCCCGCAGACGCACCGGTCATCTTCAGGCCGAACGCAGCGAACGAGTAGGTGACCGTACGGGCGAGCAGCTCCGCGGAGTCCCGCAGCACCTTCGGTGCGAGTCGGGCGACACCCGCCGCCCTCTCTGCCCCTTCGAGGTCGTACAGCACGAACGCGTCGGTTGATTCGAGTTGCTGCACGCGCACGGCGCGACACCCTAGAGGGTCAATGGACGGTCCAACCCTGTCCGTAGGATTGAGGAACCGTGCCGGAGCCTGAATCCCCCGAATCCGACCTTCTGTCCGACCTCAACCCCGTCCAGCGGGAGGCCGTGACCCACCATGAAGGCCCGCTGCTGGTCGTCGCGGGTGCCGGCTCGGGCAAGACGCGGGTGCTGACGCACCGCGTCGCGCACCTCATTCGTGACCACCGGGTCAGTCCATTCGAGATCCTCGCCATCACCTTCACGAACAAGGCGGCAGGGGAGATGAAGCAGCGCGTCGCCGCGCTGGTCGGGCCTGTCGCCCAGAAGATGTGGGTCTCCACCTTCCACTCCGCGTGCGTACGGATCCTGCGACGCGACGCCGGCAAGCTGGGGTACCCGTCGAGCTTCACGATCTACGACCAATCCGACGCCGTGCGTCTCGTCGGCTACGTGGTTCGCGACCTCGGACTCGACCAGAAGAAGTTCCCGCCCCGATCGGTGCATGCCACCATCAGCGCGGCGAAGAACGACTTCGTGCTCGCCAGTCAGTTCCGCGAACGCGCCGGCGCGATCTTCGAACGCAAGATCGCCGACGTGTACGTCGAGTACCAGCAGCGTCTCGCCAAGGCGGGCGCCATGGACTTCGACGACCTGTTGATGGTCACCGCCACTCTGTTCCGCGAGCACCCCGACGTCCTCGAGCACTATCAGCAGCGCTTCAAGCACGTGTTGGTGGACGAGTACCAGGACACCAATGCTGTGCAGAACGAGCTGGTCATCCAACTCGCAGCCGAGCATCGCAACGTCTGTGTCGTCGGTGATGCGGATCAATCGATCTACCGCTTCCGAGGCGCGGACATCCGCAACATCATCGAGTTCGAAACCGCGTTTCCCGACTGCACGGTGATCGTGCTCGAGCAGAACTACCGATCGACTCAGACGATCCTCGACGCCGCGAACGCGGTGATCACCAACAACTTCGGGCGCAAGCCGAAGGAGCTGTGGACAGACTCCGGCGCGGGCACCGCGATCGTGCGCTACCACGCGGACGACGAGACCGACGAGTCGCAATGGGTGGCCCACGAGATCAGCCGGCTGCACGACGAAGGCGAACGGTGGGGCGACGTCGCGGTCTTCTACCGAACGAACGCGATGAGCCGCGTGATCGAAGAGCAGCTGATGCGGCTCGGTGTCCCGTACAAGGTCGTCGGCGGCACGCGCTTCTACGACCGCCGCGAGGTGAAGGACGTGCTCGCGTACCTGCGCGCCGTCGTGAACCCTGTCGACGAGGTGAGCGTCAAGCGGGTTCTGAACGTGCCCAAGCGTGGCGTCGGCGAATCGACCGTCGGCAAGCTCGATGCCTGGGCGGCCGCGCACGGCGTCGCCTTCATCGAAGCGTTGCAACATCTCGACGACGCGGGCGTCACCGGCAAGGCGGTCAAAGGCATCGCCGAGTTCCTCGCATTGCTCGAAGAGCTGCGCGAATCAGTGGAGCGCGGACCGGCGTCGATGCTCGAGCTCATCCTCGACTCGACCGGCTACTTGGCAGAGTTGCAGGGCGAGCACTCGATCGAAGCCGAGGGACGACTCGAGAACCTGGCGGAGCTCGTCGGCTCGGCTCGAGAGTTCGACGAGGTAGACGCCTTCCTCGAATCCGTGTCGCTCATCGCCGACACCGACGAGCTGCCCGAAGGCGCGGACGACACGTCGGTGGTGCTGATGACGTTGCACGCGGCGAAGGGTCTGGAGTTCCCGTCGGTGTTCCTCGTCGGCATGGAAGACGGTGTCTTCCCGCATCTGCGTTCCCTCGGCGAGCCCGCCGAGCTCGAGGAGGAGCGCCGGCTCGCGTACGTCGGCATCACGCGCGCCCGCGAGCGGCTGTACCTCACCAACGCGTGGAGCCGGATGCTGTACGGCGCCACGCAGTACAACCCGCCGAGCCGGTTCCTCGACGAGATCCCCGGCGAGCTCGTGCAGCACGCCGAAGGGTCCCGGGAGACGCGGCCGCGCCAACGGGGGACGTCGTTCGGGGCGAGCGGCTGGTCCTCGCCGGCCCACCGCAACCGCGACGAGATCGTCGAGCGGGCGCTGACGCCGCGAGGGCCGGTCCCCAGCGGGGCCGAGGCGTTGGGGCTGCGGATCGGCGATGACGTCCGTCACGCGAAGTGGGGCGACGGGGTCATCCTCGACATCGAGGGCCAAGGGGACAAGACCGAGGCCACGGTGCGGTTCCCCGATGTGGGCGAGAAGCGGTTGCTCTTGAGCTGGGCTCCATTGGAGAAGCTCTCGCACTAACCACCAGACTGAGTTGATCGCTATGGCCTTCCACGCACTCGACCGCGCCGCGCTAGCCGTGCGCCGGGATCAAACCCTCGGAACGATCATGGAGCGGCTGGCCAGGATCAACGGCCGCCGCCAGTTGGTGGACGAGTCGGACGGTGGGCTCCGGCTCACGTATGCGCAGGCGTCCAAGCGGATCAACCGCTGGGCCGGCGGCATCGCCACCACGACCCAGCCAGGCGACCGCGTGGTGATCGCCACGCCCAACGGCTACGAGATGCTCCTGCTCTCGCTGGCGGCGTCTCGCGCCGGTGCGATTCCCGTGCCGGTCAACGCGCAGATGCGGGCGGACGAGATCCGCCACGTCATCGACGACTCGTCCGCCGCGCTCGTGCTGCGGTCGGCGAACGAAGTCGACGACGCCGAGCCGCTGACGAGCGCGCATCCCGCCAGTCCGGACGACGTGGCCGCGCTGTTCTACACGTCGGGCACCACCGGAAAGCCCAAGGGTGTCGAGCTGACCCACCGTTCGCTGGTCGGACAGGTCGCCGCGGCCGCGGCAATGCCGAACGTGCTCATGCGCGGCGGCGCGGTGCTCTCACTTCCTGTCGCGCACATCATGGGCTTCGTCTCGATCCTGGCGATGGCGTGCGCCGGCGTTCCCGTGTACTTCATCGCGAAGTTCCGACCGACCGACGTGCTCGACGCCATCGAGAGCCGCCGAGCGTCGATCTTCGTCGGTGTTCCCGCGATGTACCGGATGCTGCTGGAGGCGGGCGCCGAGTCGCGGGATCTGACGTCGGTGCGGGCCTGGGGTTCCGGCGCCGACGCCATGCCGGCGGACCTCGCCGCCAAGTTCAAGAGCCTCGGCGCCACCGCCAGCCTGCCGTTCGTTGGCCCGATCGGCGAGGCCCTGTTCTTCGAGGGCTACGGCATGGTCGAGTCCGGAGGCGGTGCGGCGGTCAAGGCGTCGCCCCCGATGCTCAACCTCGGTCTCGGCGAATCGCTCGGCTTCCCGATGCCCGGCTACAAGTTCCGTGTCGTCGACGAGGACGGCGCCGACCTCGGCGCCGGACAGATCGGCGAGCTGCTGCTCAAGGGTCCGGGCGTGACGAAGGGCTATTGGGGCGACACTGCCGCGACCGAAGCGGCGCTGACCGAGGACGGTTGGTTGCGCACGGGTGATCTCGCCCGCAAGGGCGTGATGGGCGCGGTCGTTTTCGCCGGTCGCAAGAAGGATGTCATCAAGCACGGCGGCTACTCGGTGTACGCGCTCGAGGTCGAGCGCACCCTGGAGGAGCATCCCGACGTACTGGAAGCGGCGGTGCTCGGCTTGCCGGATGACCGCAAGGGCGAGGTCCCCGTTGCCGCCGTGCGCCTCGCGCCTGGTGTGTCGTTCGACGAGGATGCCCTGCGCGCGTGGGTGAACGAGCGACTGTCCGACTACAAGGTCCCGCAGCGCATCGTCGCAGTGGACGACCTGCCTCGGACGGGCACGAACAAGGTGCAACGACGAGAGCTGCTGGACCTGTTCACGAGCTCGTAGACGACGAGTTCGGGTTGAGGTCGACGATCAGGTCGTCGCCGTCGATCCGCGTGGGGTAGTGGTGGAAGTCCGCGCCGGGGTCCGGCGGCAGCGTCCGCTCACCGCACTTGAACGTCTGCTGATCGCGGTTCCACTCGAGCACGCACGACCCGTTGTCGGGCGTGGCGGCGAAGGCGATCCAGCCTTTCGTCGGATCGCTACCGGCGTGCTGCACGACGAGAGGCACCGATCCTGTCGCGGTGTCGTTGAACAGCAACGGCGTCTTGTCCCGGTCGATGGCCGCGGCGCGATCCTTCGCCGACCCCACGTTGAACGTGGAGTTCGACGTCGTCGTGTGTGAGCTGTCGCCGCCGAGGTTGCCAGCGAACAACACGACGAAGATCAGGATGGAGCCGACGACGACCCCGACGATGCCGACGACGGTCGCGCGTCGCGGATCTGATCTGGCGACAGGCACACCTTTAGTATCCCGGGCGTGCCCCGCCCGTATCGAGTCGTCGTCGCCAAACCCGGCCTCGACGGCCATGACCGGGGGATCAAGGTGATCGCCCGAGCCCTGCGGGACGCGGGGTTCGAGGTCATCTACACCGGCTTGTTCCAGACGCCGGAACAGGTGGCCGAGACGGCGTTGCAAGAGGACGCCGACGCGGTCGGGCTCTCTGTGCTGTCCGGCGCGCACATGACGTTGTTCCCGCGGGTCGTCGACGAGCTGCACAAGCGCGGTCTCGACCACGTGCTCGTGTTCGGCGGCGGGATCATCCCTGATGCGGACATCGCGACGCTCAAGGAGAAGGGCGTCGCCGCCATCTTCACCCCGGGGGCCTCCATGGTCTCCATCACCGACTGGCTCGAAAGCGCACTAGAGGAAGCGACCACCTAATTGGATCTGTACGAGTACCAAGGCAAGCAGTTCTTCGCCGAGTACGGCATACCGGTGTCACCTGGTGCCGCGGTCACCGACGTCGACGACGCGGTCGCCGCGGCTGACAAGGTCGGCTACCCGGTGGTGGTCAAGGCACAGGTGCAGGTGGGCGGGCGCGGCAAGGCCGGTGGCATCAAGCTCGCCTCGAACGCCGACGAGTGCCGCGAGCACGCGTCGAACATCCTCGGCATGGACATCAAGGGCCACACCGTCAACGTGCTCTGGATCGAGAAGGCGTCGGACATCGCCGAGGAGTACTACGCGAGCTTCACCCTCGACCGCGCCGCGAAGAAGCACCTCGGCATGCTCTCCGCGCAAGGTGGTGTCGAGATCGAAGCTGTTGCCGAGAAGGACCCGGACGCCATCGCCAAGATCTGGGTCGATCCGGTCGACGGGCTCGACGAGACCACCGCCCGCGCGTGGGTCGAGGCGGCCAAGCTCAACCCGAAGGCCAACGACGGTGCCGTCGACATCTTGATGAAGCTGTACCGCGCCTACGTCGAAGGCGACGCCGACCTCGTCGAGATCAACCCGCTGATCCTCAAACCGACCGGTGAGGTCCACGCGCTCGACGCCAAGGTGACGCTCGACGGCAACGCGGTGTTCCGTCATCCCGACTACGAGCAGTACGACGCGACGCAGGTGCGCGACGAGCGCGAGCAGGCCGCGCACGACAAGGGGCTGCAGTACGTCGGCCTCGACGGCTACGTCGGTGTCATCGCCAACGGCGCCGGTCTGGCGATGAGCACGGTCGACATCGTCAACCAAGTCGGCGGTTCGCCGGCCAACTTCCTCGACATCGGTGGTGGTGCGAACGCCGAGGTGATGTCGGGTGCGCTCGAGGTGATCAACAACGACCCCAACGTCCGATCGATCCTCATCAACATCTTCGGTGGCATCACCAAGGGTGAAGAGGTGGCGAACGGCATCGTGACCGCGCTCGGTCGTGTGAAGATCGACTCGCCGATCGTCATCCGTCTCGATGGCACCAACGCGGAAGAGGGGCGGGCGATCCTCGAACCGCACCTGTCCGACCAGCTGCAGATGCAGCCGACCATGCTCGATGCGGCGAAGAAGGCCGTCGAACTCGCAGGAAAGGCGTAGTCGTTCCGATGTCAATCTTCGTCGACGAGAACACGAAGGTCGTGTACCAAGGCCTGACCGGTTCGCAAGGAAAGTTCTACGGCGCGCTCAACAAGGCGTACGGCACGCAGGTCGTCGCCGGCACCAACCCGAAGAAGGCCGGCACCGATGTCGATGGCGTGCCGATCTTCGCGTCGGTCGGTGAGGCGGTGAAGGAGACCGGCGCGACGGCCTCGTGCATCTTCATCCCGGCGCCCGGCGTGAGAGACGCGGTGCTCGACGCCGCCGAGGGTGGAGTCGACTTCGTCGTCTGCATCACCGAGGGCGTGCCCGCGCAGGACGAGGCGTGGTTCTACAACAAGCTCAAGCGCGACTTCCCCGACGTGCAGCTGCTCGGACCGAACTGTCCCGGCATCATCAGTCCCGGCAAGTGCAACATCGGCATCACCGCCGGGCACATCGCGCTCGAGCCGCAGCCCGGGCAGCCCGCCGTGGGCATCGTCAGCCGCTCGGGCACCCTCACGTACCAGGCGCTGTACGAGCTGAAGCTCAAGGGCATCGGCGTGACGACCTGCGTCGGCATCGGCGGTGATCCCGTTCCGGGCACGACGTTCATCGACTGCCTCGAGCGCTTCGAAGCGGATCCCGACACCAAGGCCGTGATGATGATCGGCGAGATCGGGGGGTCGGCCGAAGAAGAGGCCGCGGCGTTCATCAAGGACAAGATGACCAAGCCGGTGTCCGCGTACATCGCCGGTGTCACTGCGCCGCCGGGGAAGAAGATGGGCCACGCCGGCGCCATCGTCTCCGGTGGCAAGGGCACGGCCGCCGCCAAGATGGAGGCCCTGCGCGACGCAGGAGCGAAGGTGGGCAACAACCCCACCGAGTGCGGCGAGTTGATGGCCGACATCGTCGCAAAGCTCTGACGCACCACACTGGCGCGATGCGACGCGCGGCCATCGCTGTCGTTCTGTGCGCGCTCGTGGCGTGCTCGTCCGACGCGAAGGGGGCGGCACCCGCTTCCTCGTCCGCGCCGACGACGACCACGACCAGCGCAACGACGTCAACCACGGCTCCGACGACGTCAACCACGACCGCACCGAGGTTCATCTGGCCCGCGGTCGACGAGTCCGGTCCGGGTGTCGTGGTGTCGTCGACCGGGGTGGTGCTACCGATCGTCGGCGACGGGGTGGTCGACACGCCGTGCAGCAACCAGGCGCCGGCGGACGGCACGCCGATCCTCGGGGCCAACGTGGTCATCGATCCCGGTCACGGCGGCAACGAGACGGGGGCAGTCGGGCCGACGGGCCTGATCGAGAAGGACGTGAACTTCGACGTCTCGCAGGACGTGAAGCAACTGCTCGAAGCAGAGGGCGCGAAGGTCGTGCTCACTCGCACCGACGACTACAACACCACGATCAAGACGCGAGCCGAGATCGCCGTCGACCTTCACCCGCAGGTCTTCATCTCGATCCATCACAACGCCGAACCGGACGGCCCGTCGGACGTTCCCGGCAACGAGAGCTACTACCAGATCGCCAGTCCGGACTCGAAGCGTCTCGCCGGCCTGCTCTGGGAAGAGATCACGAACGCGTTCACGCCGTACCACGTCGCCTGGGCGGCCGACACCGACCACGGCGCGAAGTACCGCCCGGGCACCACCGGTGGCGACTACTACGGCATCCTGCGCCGCGCCGCAGGGATCACGACCGTTCTGTCGGAGGCGGCGTTCATCTCGAATGCGCCCGAGGAGCATCTCCTCGCCGATCCCGCGTTCCGACACGTCGAGGCGCAGGCGATCACCAACGCGATCACCCGCTTCCTCGCGACCCCCGACCCCGGGTCCGGCTTCGTCACGCCCTACCCGAGGACGGAGCCCGCCGGAGGTGGCGGCGGCCCGGAAGGCTGCACCGACCCCACCCTGTAGCGCTTTTGGCAGTACCGGCGATACAGATCTGTATCGCCGGTACTGCCAAAACGAACGTCAGAAGGACGTCGGCGGGGACGACGGGCCGGCGGCTGCGGGGGACTCGTTGCGCAGCATCACCGCGCCGACCACGAGTCCTGCGGCCCCGAGGAACATGAGCCAGAAGCCGGCACCGCGGTCGACGCTGCCCGGGACCTTCAGAAGCAGCCAGCCGATCATGAGCAGCGCGGCGTAGATCGACAGCACGAGGTGCAGCTGCGTCCACGTGAACGTGAGCACCCGTTCGGGGAGGTTCACGTTGGCGAACGCCTGCAGCGCGATGACAACGGCCATCGCAACACCGATCCACGCGGCCAAGGTGACGATCGGAAGCGCGCCCGAACCCCACGCGTTGGTGCCACTGAAGAAGTCGAGGAACGAGCCCACGAGCATCACTGCCCCGGCCGCCATGATGATGATCTGGGGAGGGGTGACGTTGTTGTTCATGTTCGTCCTCGATTCAGAACGTCGTCGGCGGGGTCGGCCCGCCGGCTGTGGACGGAGCTGCCTGCAACCGCATCACGGCGCCGACGACCAGTGCGATCGAGCCGAGGAGCAGTCCCCAGAACCCGATGCCCTTGTCGGGGAGGTCGCTCGTGATCAGCCAGCAGACCATGACGACGGCGCAGAAACCCGCCAGCGCAAGGTGGATCTGTGACCACGTGAAGTCGAGGACCCGCTCGGGAAGCTTCACGTTGGCGAAGGTCGTGAGCACGATCTGCAGTGCGGCGACGATTCCGAACAGCCACACGAAGGTGGCGATCGGGAACGCAAGGTCGCCGAACACGTTCTGGCCTTCGCTCGTGACCGATCCCGTCTGGATGTTGAAGCCCGACGGGATCTTGAAGATCGCAAGGAAACCCGCGATCAGCATCACGGCTCCCGCAGCGATTGTGATGATGTCGGGGGGAGAGGGCTGGTTGTTGTCTGCCAAATCGGGCCTCCAAGGTCCGCGCGTACGGCGACAGGGTAAACCAGTGCATCCGCTCCTGCGGGGGATCTCGAAGCGTCCACGAGCGTGCGGGCTAGCGTGCGAGCAATGCGGATAGGGGTGCTCGCGTCGGGGAGCGGCACGATCCTCGAGTCCATCCTCGACGCCGGGATCCCTGTCGAGGTGGTGGTCGTCGACCGGCCGTGCCGGGCAACGGACGTGGCCGGCGAGCACGGCGTCGATGCGGTGCTCGTCGAGCGCCAGAGCTACGGCAAGGACTTCGATCGGCTCACCTACACGAACGATGTCATCGACGTGCTGGAGCAGCACGAAATCGAGCTCGTCGTGATGGCGGGATTTGGCACGATCTTCGAGAAGACGATGTTCGACGCCTACGAGGGCCGCATCCTCAACACCCACCCCGCGCTGCTGCCGGCGTTCCCGGGATGGCACGCGGTGCGAGATGCCCTCGCCGCCGGTGTGAAGGTCACGGGCGTGACCGTGCACGTCGCGACCCTCGAGGTCGATGCTGGTCCGATCCTCGCCCAGGCCGCGGTTCCCGTGTTGCCGGGCGACGACGAGGCGACGTTGCACGAACGCATCAAAGAGGTGGAGCGCCGTCTCTTCCCCGACACGATCAAAGCGATCATCGAGAGAGGAACCGTGCTGGCGTGAGGGCGTTGTTGAGCGTGTACGACAAGACCGGCATCGTCGAACTCGCTCGGGGGCTCGCCGACATGGGCTGGGAGCTGGTGTCGAGCGGGGGGACCTCGGCGGCACTGCGGGACGCCGGTCTCGACGTCACGACGGTCGAGTCGGTGACGGGCTCGCCCGAGATGCTCGGTGACCGCGTGAAGACCTTGCACCCGAAGATCCACGGGGGACTGCTGGCCGACCGCGACGATCCGAGCCACGTCGCCGACCTCGAGAAGTACGACATCACGCCCATCGAGCTCGTCGTCTCGAATCTGTATCCGTTCTCGTCCGATCCTTCGATCCAGCTGATCGACATCGGCGGGCCCGCGATGGTGCGAGCTTCCGCGAAGAACCACGCGCATGTCGGCGTCGTCACCGACCCTTCCGACTACGCGGCAGTGCTCGACGAGCTGCGGTCGAACGGTTCATTGAGCGCAGAGACGAAGAAGCGCCTTGCCCGTAAGGCGTTCGCGCACACCGCGGCGTACGACGCCGCCATCGTCGAGTGGCTCGACGGGGACGAGCTGCTGCCCGAGACGTATCACCCCAGCTACGAGCGCGTTCCGCTCGAGCTGCGGTACGGCGAGAACCCGCACCAGCGGGCCGCGCTGTACCGCGCCCAGGGTGCGCAGCCGTGGTGGGACAACATGACGCAACACGCCGGGATGGCGTTGTCGTACCTGAACCTCTACGACGCGGACGCGGCGTGGCTGCTGGCGCACGACATGGACCCCGTGCGCGACCGACCGGCGGTGGCGATCATCAAGCACGCAAATCCATG
>DASUCS010000263.1:0-7183 GCA_036275935.1 Acidimicrobiales bacterium | reverse complement strand
ACGCAGACACGCGTCCTCGAGGCCGCCACGGACCTCGACGGCACGTGGGTCCCGTCCACTCCTGTGATCGCCGTGCACACGACACCGGACCAGCTCCACGCGGTCGCCGCCGTGCTCAGTGCGCCGCCGGTCAGCGCGTGGGCCGCAGCCAACTACGCCGGCGTCGCGCTCGCGCCAGACGCCATCAAGCTCTCGGCGCGACAGGTGCTCGACGTCCCGTTGCCGCCCGACCGTCGCCGCTGGGAAGAGGCCGCCACCGTGTTGCGCGACGGTGATCTGGTCGGCGCCGGCGCGCTGATGACCGCTGCGTACGGTGCGGACGAAGCCGTCTTCGAGTGGTGGAGCGGCCGGCTCCCGAACCAATAGGTGGCATCGCCCGAAAGGGTCTCGGCCATCATGGAGGGGTGGACCGCCGGGTGCATCCGTCGATGTTGCCCGCCTCTGGCGCGTGGCGGACCGGGGACCCTCCCGGCCACCGGCAGTTCCTCGCCATCGCCGGTGACCGGCCGTTCGTGCTCGAAGGGGGTGGGTCGCTCCGGGACATCTGCGTCGCCTATGAGACGTGGGGGACCCTGGACGACGAGGCGAGCAACGCGATCCTCGTCTGTCACGCTCTGACGGGCGACAGCCATGCGGCCGGTCCGATGGCCGAGGGCCATCCGACGCCTGGTTGGTGGGACGAGCTCATCGGACCCGGGCGGGCGCTCGACACCGATCGCTACTTCGTGGTCTGCGCCAATGTGCTCGGCGGCTGCCAGGGCTCGACCGGACCAGCCTCACCGCATCCTGACGACGGCCGCCCGTACGCGTCACGGTTCCCGGTGGTCTCGATCCGCGACTGGGTCCGCACACAAGCCGCGCTCGCCGATCATCTCGGCATCGACCAGTGGCTGTCGGCCGTCGGCGGATCGATGGGCGGGATGATGGTGCTCGAGTGGGCGATCATGTTCCCGCACCGCGTGCGCTCGATCGTTCCCATCGCCACATGCGTGGCTGCCAGCGCGCAGCAGATCGGTTGGTGGAGCACTGGCCGGCGCGTGCTGCAGATGGACCCGAAGTTCCGGGGCGGCGATTACTACGACGCCGCCCCCGGCGATGGCCCGCACGAGGGACTCGCGTTGGCCCGCATGATCAGCCAGATCACGTTCCGCAGCGACGACGTGTTCACCGACCGGTTCGGGCGCGAGGTCGTCGAGCCGTTGAACGGTGGGTTCTCGTTGTGGCAGCGGTTCGAGGTCGAGCGCTACCTCGAGTACCACGGCGACAAGCTCGTGCGCCGCTTCGACGCGAATTCGTACCTGCTGTTGACGAAGGCCATGGACCTCCACGACCTCGGCCGTGGTCGCGGCGGGCTGCAGACTGCGCTGTCGCGCATCGAGGCGCCGGTGCTCGCCGTCGGCATCTCGTCGGACATCCTCTATCCCGCGTACCAATCACGCGAGATCGTCGATGCGCTGCATGCGGTGGGCGGCGACGGCGAGTACGCCGAATTGGACAGCCCGCACGGCCACGATGCGTTCCTCTTGGAGTTCGACCAAGTCGGCGAAGCTCTCACCAAGTTCCTCAACAGGATCGAGCATGACGGATAACGACCACTTGCACAGCGAGACGCGCGCGATCCGCGGCGGACGAGTGAACAACGACGTGTCACTCGCCCCCGTGCTGTGGCCGTCGACGACGTACTTCAACCGCTCGGTCGACGAGAACTTCGCCATCGCCCGCTCCACGCACCCCAGCAAGTTCTACAGCCGCAACGGAAGCCCGACCGTCCTCGACTTCGAGGATGCCGTTGCGGACCTCGAACGAGCGGAAGCCGCGCTCGCGTTCGGGTCGGGCATGGCCGCGATCTCGACCGTCGTCCTCACCTTCTGCGGCGCCGGTGATCACGTTGTGGTTCAGGATTCGACGTTCTCGGTGACCAACCAGTTGTTCACGATGCTCGCCCCCCGGCTGGGCATCGACGTCACGTTCGTCGACGCAACCAATGCCGACGAGGTTCGGGCCGCCGTGCGTCCCGGCAAGACGCAGTTGGTGTTCGTCGAGTCGCCGGCCAACCCGGGCATGACGGTCGTCGACCTCGATGCGATCGGCTCGATCCAGGGGCCGTTCACCGTGTGTGATTCGACGTTTGCGCCGCCGCCGGTGCAGCAGACGCTGTCGCACGGCATCGACATCGTGATGCACGCGGCCACCAAGGGGATCGCAGGTCACAACGACGCGATGCTCGGTGTGATCGCGGGGGAGCGCGATCTCATCGCCGCCGTGTGGGTGACGCATCTGATGGTCGGCGCGGTGTGCTCACCGTTCGACGCATGGAACGCGCTGCGAGGGATCCGGACGTTGCACGCGCGTGTGCGTCAGCAGTCCGAGACTGCGCAGGCGCTCGCCGAGTTCCTCGAGACGCATCCAGCCGTCGCGCGGGTCGTGTATCCCGGACTCGACTCGCACCCGCAACGCGATGTTGCGAAGCGCCAGATGTCGAGCGGCGGCACAGTGCTCACCTTCGAGCTCGCCGGCGGACTCGATGCCGGCCGCCAGTTCGTGGAGGCCGTCGAGATCGCGCAGGTGGCACCGTCCCTCGGAGGGCCTGAGACCCTCGTCGTGCACCCGCCCACGATGACCGCCGCGACGCTCACGCCGGACGAGCGCGCGGCGATGGGGATCGGCGAAGGCATGATCCGCGTGTCGGTCGGTCTCGAACACGTCGACGACGTGATCGCCGACTTCCGCCAGAGCCTGGACCAGATCTCCTGATCTTTGTGCGGTAGTAACTCGCGCCCTGCGCGAGTTACTACCGGCAGAACGGCCGGCGGTCAGCCTCGGAACTTGATCGCGAGGATGGCAACGTCGTCGTCGCTGTCGTCGGTGAGCAACGCGTGGAGCAACCCGTCGGCGATCTCGTCACCCGTTGCGTCGTGCATCGACGATGCGGCACGTGCGAGGTTGGCGAGCCCCTCGTCGATCGACTCGCCGCGGCGTTCGATCAATCCGTCGGTGTAGAGGACCAGTGCGTCACCGCGCGCCAGGTAGTGCTCGTGAAGTCGTGCCCCGATGTTGGTCCGCATGCCGATCGGCGGCGCGGGTTTCGTCGGTAGCAGCGACGCGCCGGCGGCGCCGATGACGACGGGTGGAAGGTGCCCTGCGGACGCGAAGCGCACGCGCCCGTCGTGCGCCAGCGACCCGTACAGCACTGTCGCGTGCGCCTCGCTGCGCGAGCGCACGCGGTCGAGTCGGTCGAGCACAACGGCTGGTCCGTGGCGATCGAGCTCGAGCGCCGCGATCGCGCTGCGCAGCTGGCCCATCACGGCCGCGGCCTCGAGGCCCCGTCCGGCCACATCTCCAATGGTGAACGTCAGCTCGCCCGTTTCGGATTGATGGGCGTCGTACCAGTCGCCGCCGACCTCGTCGCCGTCGGTTCCCGGGCGATAGCGGCCGGCGACGTCGAACCAGTCGCTGGTCGGAAGGTCGTCCGGCAGCAGCGCGCGTTGCAACGTGTGCGACTGGCGCCGCACCTGCTCGTACAGCTGTGCGTTCTCCACGTTGACGGCAACTCGGCGGCCGACCACGGTGAGCACTTCGACGTCGTCGCGACCGAACGAACGGCCTGAAGGGCCCATGGCGATGCTCAGCACGCCGAGGACGCTCCGGCGACCGGTCAGAGGCACCATCGCCAGCGCGGTGTGTCCGCCGGCGCGCGCCGTGAGCCGTGAGCCGCGGGGTCCGAAGTAGTAGTCGGCGTCGGGGCTGTCGATGTCCACGAAGACGGGTTCACCGGTACGAACGACGGCGGCGATCGGATGGTCGGAGTCGAGCGTGAGCTTGGTCTCCTCGCGCTCCTTCAGCACCTCCCGGCCGACTCCTGCGGCGGCAACTGTCCGTTCGAACACGTCGCCGGTCACGACGCTGATCTCGCAGGCGTCCACGAAGTCGGGCACGAGCAGCTCGGCGACGGTGCGCAGCACGATCTCGGGGTCGAGCCGAACGTCGAGCGCGTGGCTCGTGCGCACGAGCAGGTCGAGCCGACGCTCGGCTGCGCGATCCGGGTTCTCGTCCACTGGCGTGCCCCCGACCCCTTCCAGGCCCACCGCTTCATCGGCATTCTGGGGCTACGAGTGAAGCACGTCCAGGGGATACCGTCGTGCCGGGGTTGTCAGAGCTGGAGGGGGAATCCATGGACCTCGTTCTCCGAGGCGGCAAGGTCATCGACGGCACCGGCGCGACGGCGCGCGCCGCCGACGTGGCCGTCGAAGGCGATCGCATCGTCGCGGTCGGCGACGTCGGGGCGGCGAGCGGCGCGGAGGTCGTCGATCTCGACGGGCTCGTGCTCGCGCCGGGCTTCGTGGACATCCACACTCACTACGACGCGCAGGTCACGTGGGACGGTGACCTCACGCCGTCGTGCTGGCACGGCGTCACCTCGGTGGTGATGGGCAACTGCGGCTTCACGATCGCACCCACGCGACCCGAGCACCGCGGCGTGATCGCCCGCACGCTCGAGAACGTCGAGGGCATGTCGGTGGAGGCGCTCGAAGCCGGCATCGACTGGTCGTTCGAGACATTCCCTGAGTACCTCGACTCGATCGACCGCATCGACAAGCGTCTCAACGTGGCGGCGATGATCGGTCACACCGCGTTGCGCCTCTACGTGCTCGGTGAGGAGGCGACCGAACGCAAGGCGACCGAGGCCGAGATCGAGCGCATGCGTGAGTTGGTCGGCGAGGCCATCGACGCCGGCGCGATCGGCTTCGCCACGTCGCAGTCACCCACGCACTCCGGTGACGCCGGCAAGCCGGTGCCCAGCCGTCTCGCGGACATCGACGAGATCACGCGTCTCGCGTCGGCGATGGGGGATCGGGGGCGCGGTGTGTTCCAGGCGACGATCGGTCCGGGCTTCTACACGAAGGAGCTCGCCGCGCTGTCCGACGCGATCGGGCGGCCGGCGACGTGGACCGCGCTGCTCACCTTGAGCGAGGCGCCCGGGCGGGCCAAGGAGACGCTCGAGAAGCAGGCGGCGCTGCCCGGCGAGGTGTGGCCGCAGATCGCGTGCCGCCCACTGGTCTTCCAGATCACGCTCGAAGATCCGTTCCCGTTCGCGATGGCGAAGGGCTTCGACGAGATCCTCGCCGCGCCACGAGCGCAACGCGCCGACATCTACGCGGACATGTCGTGGCGCGACCGGGTTCGGCCCGAGCTCGACAAGGTGTGGGGCCACACCTGGCACAAGGACTGGGTGGACGAGAGCGACAAGCACAAGGACCTGTTGCGGGGTCCGTCGATCGCCGACATCGCGGCGCAGCGTGGACAACACCCGATGGACGCCATGATCGACCTCGCGCTCGAGGAGGACCTCAAGACGCGTTACGCGATCGTGCTTGCCAACGACGGACAGGACGAGATCGCCGAGCTGCTCAACGACAACCGTGCGGTGATCGGTCTGTCGGACGCGGGCGCACACGCCTCGCAGATCTGTGACGCGTGCTTCTCGACGCACCTGCTCGGGCACTGGGTGCGCGAGCTGAACGCCTGCTCGTTGGAGCAAGCCGTGCACCGCCTGACGGCGCACGCCGCGCACGTGTTCCGCATCCCCGAGCGGGGCGTGATCGCTCCTGGGATGTACGCCGATCTGTGTGCGTTCGATCCCGACACGGTCGGCGTCGCCGGCATCGAGCGAGTTTTCGACTTCCCCGCGGGAGCCGACCGGCTCGTGGCTCGTTCCAACGGAATCGAGCACGTGTGGGTCAACGGCGCACCGATTCGGATGGACGGCAAGGACATCGACGGCGCCCGACCCGGGCGTCTGATTCGCGGAGGAACGGCATGACGAGTTACACGGTCATCAGCGCCGACTCACACGTGCTCGAACCGCACGACCTCTGGACGACGCGATTGAAAGGAACTGCGTACGAAGACCGTGCACCGCACATGGTCGAGCACGAGTCGCATGGCCACCTGTTCATCATCGATGGGCTGAAGCCGTTCCCGATCGGGCTCGCAGGCGCGGCGGGCAAGGCGTCGTCCGAACTGCGCGCGAGCGGCGACACCGCCGACTCACTGCGATCGGGCGGCTGGGATCCGGTGGCGCGGCTCGACGACATGGACACCGACGGCGTCGCCGCCGAGGTGCTGTATCCGTCGATCGGGATGACGCTGGCGCAGTCGAAGGATCGCGACTACCAGCTGGCGTGCATCCGCGCGTACAACGACTGGTTGGTCGACTACTGCGCCGGCGGCAAGGGGCGTCTCATCGGGCTGGCGATGATCCCGACGATCGACTCGGACGCAGCGGTCGACGAGATCGAACGCTGCGCGGCGTTGGGTCTGCGCGGGGCAATGATCCCGGGCGTCCCCACCGAAGGTCACTACGCGGAAGAGCGGTTCGACCCGATGTGGGGTGCGTTCGCGGATGCGAATTGGCCGGTGTCCTTCCACATCCTCACCGGTGGGATCGGCGGCGACCCGACGCTCGGCTCCGGGCTCGGGATGATGACGGTGATGAGCATCGTGCAGGAGGTGCAGCAGACCTTCGCATTGCTGATCTTCGGCAAGGTCTTCGACCGTCATCCCGATCTGAAGGTCGTGTCGGCCGAGCACGACGCCGGCTGGGTCGCGCACTACGCGTACCGGCTCGACCAGATGTGGGAGCGCCATCACAACTGGCTCGGCCGCAAGTCGCAAGGTCTGCAGCGCCAGCCGAGTGAGTACCTGCGCACGAACACCTACTTCACGTTCCAGAAGGACCCGGTCGCAGTCGAGACGCGCCAGCGGGTCGGGCTCGACCGGCTCATGTGGGCCAGCGACTACCCACACAGCGACTCGACGTGGCCCCACAGCCAGAAGGTCATCGAGCGCGACTTCGCCGGTGTCCCCGACGACGACCTCCGCGCCATCCTCCACGACAACGCCGCCACGCTCTACAGCCTCTGAATCGTTTTGGCGGTACCGGCGATACACATCTGTGTCGCCCGTACAGCCAGAATCACTCAAATGCCGGAGATGATCGAGGTCGAGGCGTATCGCCGGCTGGCGGAGAAGGCGGTCGGGCGGACGATCACGTCGGTTGATGCGAGTGACGCGTGGTTCCTCAAGCGTGGCGTCACGCAGGCCGCGCTGAACGATGTGCTGATCGGGCGCGACTTCGTCGCGGCGCGCCGCATCGGCAAGCTCATGCTGATGGACCTCGACG
>DASUCS010000262.1:0-19806 GCA_036275935.1 Acidimicrobiales bacterium | reverse complement strand
CGCAAGCACGTCCTCGAGGGCAACTCGATGCCTCCCGGTGAGCTCGAGCGCACGATGCACGAGGCTCCGCTGCTCACAACGGACAGCTGATGGGCGAGTCGTACAAGGACGCCGGCGTCGACATCACCGCGGGCGACGAAGCGGTAGCGGCCATAAAGGACGACGTCCGTTCGACCTACCGACCCGAGGTCATCGGCGACATCGGTGGGTTCGGCGGGCTGTTCGCGTTTCCGCAGCACCGGTTCAAGAACCCGGTGCTCGTGTCGTCGACCGACGGCGTCGGCACCAAGGCGCTCGTGGCGCAAGCCGTCGGCCAGTTCGAGACGATTGGAATCGACCTCGTGGCGATGTGCGTCGACGACATCGTGTGCCAGGGTGCGGAGCCGCTGTTCTTCCTCGACTACATCGCCGTCGGCAAGCTCGACCCGGGTCACATCAAGCAACTCGTGAAGGGGATCGCCGAGGGCTGCCGGACGGCCGGTTGCGCCCTGGTGGGCGGTGAGATGGCCGAGCATCCGGGAGCGATGGAGCCGGGTGAGTTCGACCTCGTCGGGTTCGCCGTCGGCGTGGTGGAGCGCGATCTGCTCATCACCGGCGATCACGTCCGTGCCGGTGACGTCTTGATCGGCCTGCCGTCGCCGGGTCTGCGCTCGAACGGCTACTCGCTGGCTCGGCGGGTTCTGCTCGATCGCGCCGGTCGAGGACTGCATGAGCCGGCCTTCGACGGCGCACAGCACGATCTCGCCGAAGAGCTGCTGCGCCCGTCGGTGATCTACGCGCCCGCGCTGTTGGCGTTGCAGCGTGTCGTCGAAGTGCGCGCCGCAGCGCATGTGACCGGAGGCGGCATTCCCGGCAACCTGAAGCGCGTCCTACCCGAACGCTGCGACGCCGTCGTCGATCGAGGGACGTGGGAACCGCCACGGATCTTCGGTGAGATCCAGCGTCTCGGTGACATCGACGACGACGAGATGGCGACCGTGTTCAATCTCGGCATCGGCATGATCGTCGTCGTGGCGCGCGACGACCTGTATCGGTCGCTGGATGTGCTGCGATCGAACGGTCACACCGCGCACGAGATCGGCTCGATCGAAGAAGGAAGTGGACGCGTGCACCTGACAGGACGTTAAGTTTCCGCTCGGGTGGACGAGATCGATGGCGCGCATACTCGTCGTTGACGACGAGCCAGACATCCTGCTGTTGCACCGGCTGAACCTCGAGGCCGCGGGTCACGAGGTGCTGCTGGCGGCAGACGGGATGAAGGCGCTCGAACGCATCGACATCGATCGACCCGACTGCGTCGTGCTCGACGTGATGATGCCGGTGCTCGACGGGTGGGGCGTCCTCGAAGCCTTGCAGGACCGACTCGACGCGCCGCCGGTGCTCGTCGTGTCCGCCAAGTCGTCGGCCGCCGATGTCGAGCATGCGCTGTCGATCGGCGCGCGCGGCTACCTGGCGAAGCCCTTCAACGCTCAGATGTTGCTCGACCAGGTCCGCGCGCTGGTGAGTGGCGTCAACGGCGCCAGCTGACGTTGCACCAGGTGCGCTCCTCACACACGGGGCAGCGCACCCAGTAGTCGTGCGACCGGAACGGGACGAAGAGCGAGCCGGTCAGGAGGCGCACGCCGAGATCGGTGAACGGAATGCGCGCCCGTCCTTGGCACGACGAGCAGTCGACGAGCACCGTGCCCGGCGATGCAGGACCGACGGAGAACAATGCGTCTCGGCCGTCGCGCGGACGTCCCGGCTTGAGCTGCTCGGGCGGCGCGGACACCGGCGCCTCGAACAACGCACGCTTGCCCTCAGGGTCGAACCTGGTCATTCGAAGATCGCCTTGGCCAGCTCGCGGTAGGCCTGCGCCGCCTTGGAGGACGGCGCGTGGGTGAGCACCGAGTGACCGCGGCCGGGAGCCTCCGCGACGCGCACGGACTTCGGCACCGGCGGTTCGATGACGTCGAGGCCGTAACGCTGCCGCACCTCGTCGATGACCGTCGACGCGAGCTTCGTGCGGCCGTCGTACATCGTCGCGATCACGCCTCGGACGCGGAGATCCTCGTTCGTGTAGGCGCGCACGTCGTCGACCGTCTCCAAGAGCTGTCCGACGCCCCGCTGCGACAGCGTCTCGCACTGCAGCGGGATCAAGACCTCGGACGCCGCGGTGAGGCCGTTGATCGTGCAGATCCCGAGCGACGGTGGGCAGTCGATGAGCACCGCGTCGAACTCGGGCAACAGCGGCTCGAGCGCACGGCGCAGGACGTACTCGCGTCCCGTCTTCGACAGCAGGTGCACCTCCGCACCCGCGACGTCGATGGTCGACGGCAGCAGCTGCACGTCGTTGACCTTCACGATCGCCTCGGCGGCATCGCAGCGCCCCAGCAACACGTCGTGCAGCGAACGCTCGAGCGCGTCAGGATCCGTGCCGGTCGACCACGTCAGGCAGGCCTGCGGGTCCACGTCCACCAGCAAGGTACGCAGGCCCTGTTCGGCGAGTGCGGTGCCCAGCGAGTGGACGCTGGTCGTCTTGGCGACGCCGCCCTTCTGGTTCGCGACAGCGACAACGCGCGCTCGACCCATTGATCGGATCATAGAAGTAGGTTCGCTAAGGATGAACCAAGCCCTTGTTGATCATCTACTGAAACATTCCGTGAAGCGCGGTGAGTTCACGCTTCGTTCAGGAAAGACCAGCAACTGGTTCATCGATGCCAAGCAGACGACGTGTTCACCGGACGGAATGCTGCTCGTTGCCGACGCCTTGCTGGACGTTCTGCCCGACGACATCACGGCGCTCGGTGGGCTCACGATGGGCGCCGATGCGGTGGCGTTCGGCGTCGCGGCGATCGCCGCGACCCGCGGTCGCATGTTGCGCAGCTTCAGCGTGCGCAAGGAGGACAAGGATCACGGCGCCGGAGGCCGGATCGCCGGCGCGCTGCAACCCGGCGACCGGGTCGCCATGACCGAGGACGCCATCACGCGCGGCGTCGCGTTCCTCGAGGCCGCGACGGCAATTCGCGCTGCCGGCGCAGAACCGGTACTGGCGATCCCCGTCGTGGATCGCGGTGGCACCGCTCGGGCGATGTGTGAGGCCGAGGGCATCGCCTTCACCCCGCTGGTGACCGCCCCCGACCTCGGCTTCGACTACGAGGGCTGAGCGCGGGCAACGCCCAACCGTTCCTCCGCGAGGCGGTCGGCGGCGCGGGCAGGGGTGACACCGTCGGCGGTGGCGCGTGCGAACACGCGCCGCAACGTGTCGTGGATCGTCGCGACGCTCGCGTACGCCCGCTCCCGGTCGTAGCCGCTGGGTCCGAGCTCGTCCGCGATGTTGATGACGCCTCCGGCGTTGGCGACGTAGTCGGGGGCATACAACACGCCGGCGTCCGCGAGCCGGTCGCCGTCCTCGTCAGTTGCGAGTTGGTTGTTGGCGCACCCGCAGATCGCCGCGCACTTCAGCTCGGGGATCGTGTGCTCGTTGAGCGTTGCGCCCAGTGCGCACGGGCTGAGCACGTCGCAGGCAACTGCGTGGACGCGGTCGGGCGCGACGAGGTCCGCGCCGAGCTCCCTCGCGAGCGGGACGACGACGTCCTCCCGCACATCGGCCAGGGTCAACCGGCAACCGGCCGCAGCCAGCCGGCGGGCGAGGTCGCCGCCCACCTTGCCGGTCCCCGCGATCGCCACGTGGCGGCCCTCGAGTGATGGGTCTCCCCACAGCTGCTCGGCGACCGCTCGCAGCGCGTTGAAGATGCCCCACGCCGTCGCGGGTGACGGGTCGCCCGATCCCCCCAACGACTCGCTGATGCCGGTGACGTGGGGCGTGATCGTGTGGATCAAGTCCATGTCGGCCTGGGTCGTGCCGACGTCCTCAGCGGTGAGGTACCGGCCGCTGAGCCGATCGACGAACCGCGCGTAGGCCCGCATCAGCTCATCGGTGCGCATCGTGCGGGGGTCGCCGATGATCACCGCCTTGCCGCCGCCCAAGTCGTTGCCGCACGCCGCGTGCTTGTACGCCATCCCCTTCGCCAGTCGCAGCACGTCGACGAGCGCGTCGTGCTCCGATGCGAACGGGTAGAAGCGGGTGCCGCCCATGCCCGGCCCGAGCACCGTCGAGTGGATCGCCACGATCGCGCGCAGACCCGTCTCGTCGTCCGCCGCGAACGCGACCTGTTCGGCGCCGTGCGCCGCGACCAGATCGAGCAGTTCCGAGGTCACGGGCACCGAAGCTACGGGCTGCACGGCGAAGGTCGGTCTGGCGAAGCGATTCGTGTCGAGGTCGGACGAAGCCGCCGCTGGAGGCGAAGCCTCAGGCGGCCGTCCGACAGCACGAAGGCAGCGAGGCCGAAGGCCGAGCGATTCGTGTCGAGATTTGACTAGTCATGTGTCAATGCCACAAATGACCCCATCGCGCTATGGAACGCGCAGGGGTGCGCTCTTATCTTCCAGGGAGAAACCGGACATGCCGCCCAAGGGGTTGCAGTCCACCGAGAGAAGGACACGACCAGATGGCGCAAGCCGAGGATTTTGATGCACCTGAGGCGCTGCTGACCCCGTCGGAGGTCGCTGCCCTGTTCCGGGTCAACCCGAAGACCGTCACTCGTTGGGCCCGGGCGGGCAAGCTCACCGCGATTCGCACGCTCGGCGGCCACCGCCGCTTCCGCGTGTCGGAGATCCGGCGTTGTCTCGAGGAGATGTCGCAAGAAGAGATGTAGCTCCGGAGCCCTTTCCGCTCCGAAGCAACGTGATGAAGTTGGCCGCCGGCGGAAGCGGCCAACTTCGCCATTTTTCGACACGGATCACGGGCGGACGACGACGAACAACATCCCTGCTTCGCACGCGACCTTGCCGTTGACCCGGGCCACGCCCGATCCTCGGCCTGCGGTTGCGCTCAACTTGTCCATCGTCGTCTCCAGCTCCAGGGTGTCGCCCGGACCGACCTGCGCTCGAAAGCGCGCCTTGTCGATCCCACCGAACAGCGGGAGCTTGCCGGCGTAGCGCTCGTCGCACAGCACCGCGATGCCGCCGAGCTGCGCGAGCGCCTCGACCATCAGCACCCCGGGCAAGGTCGGCCGCCCGGGGAAGTGGCCGGCGAAGAACGCCTCGTCGCCGGTCAGGTGCCATCGGCCCCGCGCTGACTGGCCGGGCACGACGTCGTCGATCTCGTCGACGAACAGGAACGGAGGGCGATGAGGCAGCACCTCGTCAGGTCGCACGGGTGAGGGCCTCCTTGATGGCGTCCTCGAGCTGATCGATGCCGCCGGCCTTCTCGCAGTACACGTAGCCGAGGCGTCGCGTCTCCTGGTTCAGTCGTCGATCGAACAGCGAGCTGAAGATGACGATCGGCTGATCCGGTCGAAGTTCCCGGATGTCTTCGGCGACGTCGAGGCCGTCGCGTTCCGGCATGACCTTGTCGAGCACGACGACGTGCGGGTCGAGCAGCTCGATCTGGGTGACGACGTCAGCCGGGCTCGTCAGTCCCACGACGTCGAAGCCGTCGTCCCGCAGGATGCTGCGCACCAGCCGGACCATCTTGGCGTCGTCGTCGATGAGCAGCACACGGACGCGCTCGTCGGCCGGGGTCACCCGTTGATTGTCACACGTCGCCCTTGTCGCGCCCCGCCGCCACGAGCGGACGTTCCCGGCGCGGTCGCCCGTTGACCATCGGCACGTGCGGGTCCACTGGAGGATCGGGGAGCACGATCGGTTCGAGCTGCACATGCTCCTGGATGCCGAAGCGGTCGTAGACGCGCCGGAGAGGCAGCGGTGCCCACCAGTTCCATTCACCGGCCAATCGCATGAATGCCGGCACCAACATCCCTCGGATGATGAACGCGTCCATCAGCACCGCGAGCGCGAGGCCGATGCCGAACAGCTTGATGAAGCTCACCTGCGATGTGGCGAACGCGAGGAACACGACCGACATCAGCAGCGCGGCCGCGGTCACGATTCGGCCGGTGCGTTCGAGGCCGATGGCGACCGAGTGCACGTTGTCGCCGGTCTTGTCGTGCTCTTCTTTGATGCGCGACAGCAGGAACACCTCGTAGTCCATCGAGAGCCCGAAGGCGACGCAGAACATGAGGATGGGGGTCGTGGAGTCGATCGCGCCCGTGGGTGTGAACCCCAGTCGATCGGCCAGATGGCCGTCCTGGAAGATCCAGACCATCGCGCCGAACGTGGCGCTGAGGCTCAGCAGGTTCATCACCACTGCCTTCGCCGGAACGATCACGCTGCCGAACATGAGGAACATGAGCACGAAGGTGATCGACGCGATGATCAGCAGCGCGAGCGGCAACTTCGATATCAATCCGGCCTTCGAATCGACGAGCTGCGCGGACTCACCTGTCACCTTCACCTGGAACGGAGCGTCGACAGCGCGTACGTCCTTGACCAACTTCTCTCCGCGGGCGGACAGCGGCTCGACGTCGGGGATGACATTGAGGAACGAATCGCCGGTCCCGACGAAGCGTGCATACACGGGCGACGCGGGATCGCCGGGGATCTTCGGCCCGTCGTGGAGGTACGTGCCGGTCGCCGCGTCGACGCGCGCCACTCCGGGGAGCGCCGCGAGTCGCGTGGCGTAGGCGTCGATGTCGCCCGAGCGAGTCGTCGCGTCGACACCTGGCGACACGACCGACAGCGCACCGGCTTCTTGCGAGCTGAACTCGTGGCGGATCACGTCGGCAGCTTGGCGGGCGGGCTTGTCGGTCGGCAGCACGCGGTCATCGGGAAGCCCCAGGCGGATGCCCAGGACCGGGCTCCCGAGGAACAGCAGCAGCAGGATGGCGGCGGTGGCGATGGGGATCGGCCGCTTCATCACCCGCATCGCGGTGCGGTGCCAGAAGCCCTCCTCCGGTGGCGTGATCGCGTGCGTGCGTAGCCGCAGCGCGTCGACCCGCCGGCCCAACACGGCGAGCAGGGCGGGCAGCACCACGACGGCGTAGAAGCCCGCGAGCGCGGCGACCGCGATGCCTGCGTAGGCGAACGACTTCAGGAACGCCAGCGGGAACACGAGCAGCGCGCACAACGACGCTGCGACCGTCAACGCGCTGAACGCCACGGTGCGGCCGGCGGTTGCGACGGTGCGCTCGATGGCGACGTTCGGCTCAGCACCCCCGCGCAGCTCCTCGCGGTAGCGCGAGACGATGAAGAGGCTGTAGTCGATCGCGAGTCCGAGTCCCATCGCCGTGGTGAGGTTCAGCGAGAACACCGACACCTCGGTGAAGCTGTTGATGATCAGCAGCACGAGGAACGTGCCGACGATCGACAACCCGCCGACCGCGAGGGGGAGGAGCGCGGCGACGCCGCTGCCGAAGATGAGCAGCAGCAGGATGAGCGTGATCGGCAAAGCGATCATCTCGGCGCGGGTGAGGTCGTGCTCGATTGTGTGACCGACTTCCCGGAAGATCTCACCGAACCCGGTCACGGCCACCGTGACGCCGTTGGCATGGCGCGTGTACTTCGGACCGATCGTGTCCATCAGGTGGTTGAGGTCGTTGCTGCTGCCGTTGAAGTGGGCAAAGACGAGTGCCCGGTGGCTGTCGGTGGTCCTCAGTGGCGGCGCGCCACCCGTGCTCCAGTACGACGCTGCGAAGGCCGCGCCCGGCTCTTGGGCGAGCTCGTTGGTCAGTGCGGTTCCGGCGGCGGCGATCGCGGGCGTGTCGACGGTCGTGCCTTCATCGGCAGTCACGAGCAGGAGCACGTTCGGCATCCCGCCGGTGGTGAAGTGCTCGTCGAGGTAGTGCTGCGCCTGGGTCGACTCCGCGCCGGGATCGTCGAACCCACCCGACGACAGCTTGGTTGCCACGCTCCCGCCCAACGCGCCGGACACAGCGAACGCGACGGCAGCGGCGACGAGGATGAGACGCCGGTGACGAACGATCCGGCGCGCGATCCGGATCAGCGGCTGCGGCTTTTGCACCATTCGTTCATCGTCCAGACCAGATGGTCGAAAGGCAACATGACAGTGGTCACGGGCGACTGTCGTGCATCGCGTCCCCCCGGCGGCCGAGGCGATGCACGATGGTTGATACGGTCCGGCGCGAATGGCGGAGATCAGGTATCCCGGCGCGCGGCGGCCAGACCGGCAGCGTTGGGTCACCGACCATGGTCTGCGGCTATCGGTCTGGGAGTGGGGTGACGCCGAGGCGCCGCCGTTGCTGCTCGCGCACGGCGGCTTCGACTTCGCCGGCACGTACGACGGCTTCGCGCCGCTGCTGGCCGACGCCGGCTGGCGGGTGGTGAGTTGGGACCAGCGCGGCCACGGTGACTCCGACCACTCGGTCCTCTACAGCTGGGATGGCGACGTTCGTGACGCGCTGACCGTTCTCGACTCGACGACCCGCCAACCGGTTCCGTTCGTCGGACATTCGAAGGGCGGCGGCGTCGTGATGCAACTGGCGGAAGCGATGCCCCACCGCTGCACGCACCTGGTCAACCTCGATGGGTTGCCGTCGCGGCGCAGCGCTCCCGACGTCCCGGATCACGAGCGCACCCGGCTGCTCGCGGGCGAGCTGCGCGGCTGGCTCGACCACCGCGCCACGGCAGGGACCAAAGAGCGCAAGCTCGGCACGATCGACGAGCTGGCGGCTCGGCGAGGCCGCATGAACCCGCGGTTGCCGCTCGACTGGCTGCGCTACCTGGTGACCATCGGCGCGCGTGAGGTCGAGCCGGGCCAGTGGCGCTGGAAGCTCGATCCGATCATGCGCTTCGGGGGCTTCGGTCCGTGGCGCCCGGAGTGGTCGATGATGCGGATGCCCGGCCTGGCGATGCCGGTGCTCGGCGTGCTCGGCATGCAGCCCGAGACGATGGGTTGGGAGACGCAGCCCGAAGACGTGGCGCACTGGCTGCCGCCGGGCGGGACCGTCGTACCGATGGAGGACTGCGGACACTTCGTGCACATCGAACAGCCGCGTCGCATCGCTGATCTCATCCTCGACTTCCTCGGTGATCCGCCGTCGGCGAACGGCGGGTCGTGGGGCGCGGTCGAAGCGGGGACCGCGGCGCCGCTGCAACTCGAGCCCGCGTCCGAGCCGTCACGCAAGAAGATCGTCTGGTTGCAGCACGTTCGCGCCCGACTCGCCCTGCACGCGCTGCGCGCGGGGGAGGGTCGCCCGCTGTTGCTGCTGCACGGCTTGGCGGAACGCTCGCCCGACGCGGTGCCGGCGCACCTCGAGGCCTGGCCAGGGCCGATCTTCGCGCTCGACTTCGTCGGCCACGGTGCGTCGACGGTCCCTCTCGGCGGTGCCTACACCGCAGAGATGCTGCTGGCCGACGCCGACACTGCGCTGCGCCATCTCGGCGAAGCAACCGTTCTCGGCCGAGGACTCGGCGCCTACATCGCGCTGCTGCTCGCCGGCGCCCGTCCCGACGCCGTGTGCGGCGCCATCCTGTTCGACGGTCCCGGGATCCTCGGCGGTGGACTCGGGCCGGGCTCGTCGGTGCCGGCGGCGGTCGATGCAACCGCCCCCGCGCCTCCGGATCCGTTCGCGCTGGCCGAGCTGTCGCGTGACGTGCGGCCGCCCGACTACGCCACCACGTTCGTGCGGCTCGCGACACAGGCGTCGGCACTCGAACACCCCATCACCGTTGCATCGGTGAATCGTCCCGACTGGCTGGCTGCAGTCGAACGCGAACCCGGTGTGCTGTCGTTGTCCATAACCGAGGCGTTGGTGAGCTATGCCGGCGCCTGAATCAACGGAGGGAAGCAATTGCTGAAGGAGTTCAAGGCGTTCATTCTGCGAGGCAACGTCGTCGATCTCGCCGTCGCAGTGGTGATCGGCGCTGCGTTCGGCGCAGTCGTCACGTCATTCACCAACAACATCCTCATGCCGATCGTCGGCATCATCGGCAGCAAGGACTTCGCCGACTTCGACTTCACGATCCGCGGCAGCGTGTTTCGCTACGGCTTGTTCATCAACTCGGTGATCTCGTTCGTCCTGATCGCCGCCGCGATCTTCTTCTTCGTCGTGAAGCCGTTGAACATGCTGGCCGAGCGGCGCAAGCGTGGCCAGGTTCCGGAGGAGGACACGCCCGCACCATCCGACGAAGCTCTGATCCTCGGAGAGATCCGGGACCTTCTCCGCGCGCAGCAGGCAAAGTAGTGCACGGCACTGGCTACCAGACCGGGTCGCGGGCCAGCAGGTCGTCGAAGTCCGGCGCGGTGATCGGCTTCGACACGAAGTACCCCTGTGCCATGTCACAACCCATCGACCGCAAGTCGGCGAGCTGATCGGCGGTCTCGACGCCCTCCGCGATCGCCTGCATGCCGAGCGTGTGCGCCAGATTGATGATCGCGGCCACGATCGCGCGGTCCTCGGGATCGCCGGACTCGCCGAGGCCGTCGACGAACGCGCGGTCCACCTTCAAAAGCTCGACGGGGAAGCGGCGCAGATACGCGAGTGAGGAGTAGCCGGTACCGAAGTCGTCGACCGCAAGGTGGACGCCGAGATCCTTGAGCGCCCGCAGCGCCTTGGTCGAGACCTCCGGGTCGCGCATGATCACGCTCTCGGTGATCTCGAGCCCGAGCAGTCCCGCCCCGAGGCCCGTGCGCTCGATGATCGCGGCCACGTTGTCGGCCAGCACCGCGGTGTCGAGCTGACGAGCCGACAGGTTGACGCTGACGAACAGGTCGCGGCCTTCCGGCGTCGCCAGCTGCCAGCGCTGGGCCTGACGACAGGCCTGCTCGACGACCCATGCGCCGATGGGCACGATCAGCCCTGTCTCCTCTGCCACGTCGATGAATTCCGCCGGCACGAGCAGCCCGCGTTCCGGGTGTTCCCACCGCAAGAGAGCCTCGACGCCGACCATGTGCCCGGACGCCAGGTTGATCGTCGGTTGGTAGAAGACCCGCAGTTCGTGGCGGTTGAGCGCGCGTCGCAACGCGGTCTCGATGTCGAGGCGCTCGACGAGGGTGCCGCGCATGCGCTCGTCGTAGATCTCGTAGCGAGCGCGGCCGTGCTCCTTCGCGAGGTACATCGCCGCATCAGCGTCGCGGATCATCGTCTCCGGGTCGGTGTCGGGTCCCGCGAACGCCATGCCGATGCTCAGTGACGAGAACACCTCGGTCGACTCGACCGTCAACGGCTCGTGCACCGCGCTGTTCGCGCGTTCGGCGATCGCGATCGCATCGTGCTCTGTGACGAGGTCGTCGCAGAGGATCACGAACTCGTCGCCGCCGAAGCGCGCCACGGTGTCGCCCGGTCGCAACGCGTCGCGCAAGCGTTGGGCGAGCGCGACCAGCAGTCGGTCGCCGGCGCCGTGGCCGAGGCTGTCGTTCACCACCTTGAAGTGGTCGACGTCGCAGAACAGCACGGCTACCGGGCGGTGGCTGCGACGACTCCGTGCGAGTGCGAGTTCCAACCGGTCCAGGAACAGCGTGCGGTTCGGCAGACCGGTCAATGGGTCGTGCGTGGCTTGGTACTCGAGTCGTTGCTCGAACGCCTTGCGCTCGGTGATGTCGCGCGTCACCGACGAGACGAACTCGATGTTGCCTTCGGCGTCGTGGTGGGCGAGGAACAAGGCCGAGACCGGGACCTCGACACCCTCGTGCAGGTACGCGAACTCGCCGCTCCAGATGCCGTGGTCGCGCAGGGCCGGCCTGGTCTCGAGCATGTACGTCTCCATCGCCCACGCCGGCGTGAAGGGCGTGAAGTCGAACGAATCGACCGGGTCCTCGGGTCCGAGGCCGAAGAAGCGACGGGCGGCGGCGTTCATGTACAGGATGCGGCTGTTGCGATCCGAGATCACGACGAGGTCGCTCGACGCTTCGACGATGTCGGAGAGGCGCTCGGTGTCACGCTGCGCGGCGAGGCGTTCGGTGATGTCGTCGATGGTTCCGACGTGTCCGGTCAGCTCGTCTTCGTCGAAGATCGGCTCGGTCGCGGCCATGACCCAGCGCACGTCGCCGTCGGGCCGCACCACGCGCACCATCCCGCGGAAGGCCTTGCCCTTGGCGCCGGTGTTCGCCCACTGCTCGGCCATGAGTGCGCGGTCGTCCGGGTGGATGATCTGCTGCCAGTTGCGCCCAAGCGCCTCGCCGGCATCGAGGCCGGTGATCTCCTGCCAGCGCTCGTTGACGAACCGCAGGACGGGCACGTCGTCCATCTCGTAGATGCCGATCGGCGACGCGTCGGCCACCGAGCGGTAGCGGGCCTCGCTGTCGCGCAGCGCGTGCTCGGTCTCGACTCGCGCCGTGATGTCGCGGAAGTTCGTGACGATCCCCTGCACCTCGGGATCGTCGAGACGGTTCATGACGATGCTGTCGACCCAGATCCACGAACCGTTCTTGTGCAACGAGCGGCTCTCGGTGCGCATGGTGTCGCTGGCCGGGTTCTTCACGAAGTCGGTGAACTGCGCGACGACGCGGTCGATGTCGTCGGGATGACAGATGTCCGAACCGAGGCGCCCCACCAGCTCTTCGGGTTCGTAGCCGAGCACACGTTTGATCGCCGGGCTGACCCACAGGATCCGGCCTTCCGCGTCCATGACGCCGATCACGTCCGAGCCGTGCTCCAGCAGCGCGCGGTATCGCTCGACGTTGTCCAACACCATCTGCGATTCCCGTTCGGACCCGATGCTCACTCGGTGGTCAAGGGTACGGGACGGCGCTCGCGGTGTCGGGACTCCCTACGGTGCGTGTCGGCCCGTTACGGGCAGTTTGTTCCCACTAGCGGTCTCGCCAGGCGACGTACTCCGCCATCTCGACGAGCACGGCGCGCGCCTCGCCCGTGATCGGTGCATCGTCGACGCTGGCGATCGCCTCGGCCGTCAGGCGGTCGATCGTCTGCTCGATCTCGGACACTGCGCCGGTGTCGACGAGGACCGCTTGGATCGCCTCGATGTCGTTGGGCGTCAGCTCGGACGAGCCGACCAACGACAGCAACGCGACCTGGTCACCGCGGGCGCGTTCACTGGCGATCGCCAGAAGCGGCGTGGGCTTGCCCTCACGCAGGTCATCGCCGACGGGCTTGCCGGTGCGCGCCTCGTCGCCGAACGCACCGAGCAGGTCGTCGCGCAGCTGGAAGGCCTCGCCGAGAGGATCGCCGTACGCCGAGAGCGGAACCTGCAGCTCGGCGAGCCGTCCCGCGAGCGCAGCACCGATGTGCAGCGGGCGTTCGATCGTGTACTTACCGGACTTGTACCTCGCGATGCGGCGAGCCCGGGTGAGGTCGGTGTCGGCGCGCGCCGTGCCGATCATGTCGAGGTATTGGCCCACGTTCAGCTCGACCCGCAGTTCGCTCCAGACCGACAGCACGTCGTCGGACATGTCCGCCACGAAGCGATCGGCGTACACGTGTGCGAGATCGCCGATCAACACCGCGACGCCCTCGCCGAACCGTCGTGATTCACCGCGCCAGCTCTCCATGTCGTGGCGTTCGGCGAACTCGACGTGGACCGCCGGCCGTCCACGGCGCGTGGCGGAGCCGTCCATCACGTCGTCGTGGATGAGCGCGAACGCCTGGAGAAGTTCGAACGCGGCGCCCACGTCCACGATGCGCGGATCGGAGTCGTCCCCGCCGGCACCGACGTAGCCCCAGTGGCAGAACGCCGGGCGCAGCCGCTTGCCGCCGTCCAGGACGAAGGCCCGGAGGTCCTCGAGTGGCGCGACCAGGCTGTCGTCGAGCGCGCCCCACCGTTCGATCTCTGCGTCGAGCGTGGCGCGCAGACGTCCCTCGACCCGCTCGGCCACGAGCAGCAGGCTCGCCGGGACCGGCACGGTTCGGGTCGGTGCAGACATCCGAACGAAGCGTAGGTCGATCGGTCGATAGCGTCTCCCTTCGTGCCGTTGGCACCGCAGGACGGAACCAGCATCGATCAGGTGTCCATTGCGCGGCATTTGACCGGTCGTGATTGAAGAATCGGTCGATCCGGACCGATGAGGACAATGGTGAAGTTGCTCGCTGCCGTCCTGGTGACGGCGCTCTCGTTGCTCGCGCTGCCGTCCGCGGCGGTGGGCCAGAGCGCGCCACCGACGTCCGCGCCGACGACGACGACACCGACGAATCCCGGTACGCCCGGCACCGAGCCGGCGGCGCCTCCGCCCTCACTGCCGCCCGGCATCCCGACCGTCTCGGTTCCGACGCCGCCCTCCACCGACCCCGCCGCTCCCGCGCCCGAGCCCGAGCCACCCCTGCCCGATCCGTCACCGCAGGTCGCGGTGATGATGGCCAAGATCACCCTGCTCAACGCCCAGCAGGTGCTCGACCTCACGCAGGCCGCGTTCCTGATGGCGACCGAGTCGGAGAACAAGGTGCGTGGGGCCCGCGACGCGGCACAACACGACTTCGACATCAAGCAGGAGCTGCTGACCGATGCCGTCAGCAACGCGTATGTGCGGGGGAACGACGTCGGCGGTAGCGCGCCCGCGACCGTCGACGATTACGTGCCGAACGCGTCGGCCCGCTTGTTGGCAGGAACGGCGATCGAGCGTGATCGGGTGCAGTTGAACGCAGCCACGGAGCGGTTGCAGCGCGCCAACGCCGCGCTCGAGCAGGCAACTGCCCGCACCTCGCAGACCGCGGGCGCTCGCGACTACGCCCAAGCGTCCTTCGATGACGCGACCGAGGCGGTAGCGAAGGCCGGGCGGCTCAGCAACCGCAGCGATGTGTCGCCGACGGTCGTGGGGGAACCCGTCCTGACTGCCGACGAGCTCGTCGGCTGGTACAGGTCGGAAGGCATCGTGGGCTACGTCGGCGGCGTCGACCTCCCGACACTCGCCAAGACCTACATCGACGAGGGCAACGCGGAACACGTCCGCGGCGACGTGGCCTTTGCGCAGTCGATCGTCGAAACCGGTGCGTTCACGTCACCGCTCACGACGCACAACAACTACGCCGGCATCGGTGCGTGTGACACGTGTCCGACCGGGTTCGACTTCCCGTCGCCGCAGATGGGCGTGCGCGCGCAGATGCAGCTGTTGCACGCGTATGCGGACAAGACCTTGCGCACGCAGACGCTCGCCAATCCGCCCGTCGGATCCGATCCCGACTCGCTCGGGGTTCGGGGCTGCTGCGAGACGTGGAACGCGCTCACCGGCACCTGGGCCACCGACCCCAACTACGGCCCGAAGCTGATGACGGTGTACCTGTCGATGCTCGAGTACGCGCTCGTCACCCGCACACAGGCCGCGAGCGCCACCACCTGAACCTTTAGCCGTCGAGGTCCTCCACGAGGCGCGTGACGTCCACGCGGGCGGCCTCGATGCGCGAACGGCAGAACTCGATCAGCGTCGCGGCGCGTGCCACGCGCTCGGTGAGGTGGTCGATGTCGACGTCGTCGCGCTCGAGCTCGGCGAGGATCGTCTCCAGCTCGTGCATCGCGTCGGCGTAGCTCAGAGTCGGGTCGAGTTCAGTCATCGACCGTGCTCCTGAGGGTGCCGTCGTTCACGGTCGTGACGAGCTGGACACCGGGCCGCACGTCGCCGGTCGAGCGCACGATGTGGCCGTCCGCGTCGCGCGTGATCGACCAACCTCGTGCCAGCGTGCGCGCCGGGTCGACCGCGCGCGTGCGCACCTCCAACGTGTTGACCAGCCGGGTCGCGCGGTCGATCGCCCGAGGCGCGTCTCGCGCGAGTTGACGTGCGAGCCGGTCGACGACCGATCGGTCGACGGCACGAAGCGCCGCGCGTGCGATCGACCGGCGGCGATCGTGCAGACGGGTGCACCAGTCGCCCACACGTTCGACGAGCGCGCCGGCGCACGCGGTCGGGGTGAGACAGCGGCGGTGGGCGACGAGATCGGCAACGGTGGTGTCGACCTCGTGACCGATGCCCGTCAGCACCGGGATGGGGTAGACGGCGATCGCTCGCGCGATCGGTTCCGTGTCGAACACCGCGAGATCCGTGCGTGCGCCACCACCGCGCACGATGCACACGACATCGACCGGTGCGTCGCGCAGCCGCTCGAGCGCGCGCAGCACCGATGCCTGGGCGTCGATTCCCTGCACACGCGCGTCGGCGAGCACCACGTCCCAGCGATGTCCACTGGCCTCGAGGGTGGTGAGGAAGTCCTGCGCCGCTGCGCTCGCATCGCTCGTGACGAGACCGACGCGCAGCGGGACGGGCGCAAGCGTGAGTGCCGGCTGCCGCGCGAGAAGGCCTTCCAGCCGCAGTCGCTGTACGAGCAGCTCTCGCGCTTCGGCCAGTCGACCGAGTGTGTACGCCGTGTCGATCGAGAGCATGCGCAACGACACCTGGCCACGCTTCGCGTACCAGGACACTCGGACCCGGACGCGCACTTCCGTGCCGTCGGTCATCCGCACCGCACCGCCGGCGCGTTTGAGCACCGCGTTCACGACCTGGCGGTCCGACGCCCACAGCGTGACGGACAGGGCGCAGTCCGCATCGACGAGGTCGAAGTACACGTGCCCGGACGGCGGGCGGCTGAGGTTGGCGATCTCGCCGCGCACCCAGAGCTCCTGCGGGAACGCCCGCGAGAGCACCGTGCCGATCCCCGCGTTGAGCTCGGCGACCGTGAACGTCGGCTCCTCGGTCGCGCTGGGAGGTGACATCTCCACGTCTCTTGACGAGCGCTCCCTCAGAGCCAGACCGGCGCTCTGCGCCGGCAGGCACTGAACTCATGGAGAGGCCTCGCCTCTCGGCTCGTCCTCTCGTCGGCGAACAAGGGGTCCTGCACGTGAGGCACAGTAGGCCCATGCACACCGAGATCGGCCCGGGCGTGATCCAGATCGACACCCTGCTCGGCGGCTGGACGAGCGTCACCGCGGGCTATCTCGTCACCGGCCGCGAACCGGTGCTCGTCGAAACGGGGAGTCAGTCGTCCGTCGCCGCGCTGCTTGTCGCCCTGGCGGATCTCAACGTTGCTCCCACGGATCTCGCCGGCATCGCAGTGACGCACATCCATCTCGATCACGCGGGCGGCGTCGGCGATGTGGCGCGGGCGTTCCCGAACGCGACCGTGTACGTGCACGAGAAGGGCGCGCGGCACCTGGTGGATCCGACGCGTCTCGTGAACAGCGCGGCGATGGTCTACGGCGACCTCCTCGATTCGCTCTACGGCCGGCTCGACCCGACGCCACCGGAACGCGTGCACGTGCTCGAGGACGGCGAGACCATCTCCGTCGACGTCAACCGCACGCTCACGACCGTCGATTCTCCCGGTCATGCGAAGCACCACCTCGCGCTGCACGACTCCGAGTCGGGTCTGTTGTTCGCCGGTGACGCCGTCGGTGTGCGGCTCCCCGATGCCGGTGTGCTGCGTCCCGCGACACCGCCGCCGGACTTCGACCTCGATCAGGCGATCGGCTCGTTGCGCAAGTTCGCGGGTCGCCGGCCGACGGGCGTGGCGCTTGCGCACTACGGGCTCGTGCCCGATCCGATGAACACGCTGGTGGAAGCGGAGGAGATCCTGCGCAAGTGGGCCGAGGTCGCCGAGGCGGCCTACCGCGAGGGTCGGGACATCGCCGAAGCACTGGGCTCGGCCTTTGCGGCCGAGTTGGAAGGCATCGACCCGGCGCACCGCGAGAAGTTGGAGACGCTCAATGGCATCCACTCGAACGCGGCGGGATTCCGGCGGTGGCTGGACACGCGCAACCACGGCCACTCCCACGACCACCCGCACCCACATCCCCACTGATGCCCGATTGAGTCGAGCTGACCGTCAGGCGATCGGCTCGACGTCGGCGCGCACCAATGTGCGGTAGAGGTCGGCGTACAAGCCGTCGGCGGCAAGGAGCTCGTCGTGATGGCCGCGCTCGACGATCTGGCCGTTGTCGACGACGAGAATCTGGTCCGCGTTGGTGATCGTCGAGAGCCGATGAGCGATGACGACAGCGGTTCGTCCCGCCAGTGCGGTCGCGAGAGCTTCTTGGATGGCGGCTTCGTTCTCGGAGTCCAGATGACTCGTCGCTTCGTCGAGGATGACGATCGCGGGGTCCTTGAGGAGCATGCGGGCGATCGCGACGCGCTGCTTCTCGCCGCCGGACAGCCGGTAGCCGCGTTCACCCACGACGGTGTCGTAGCCATCCGGCAGGCCGACGATCACGTCGTGGATCTGCGCGGCGCGACACGCGGCGTGGACGTCCTCAGCAGTCGCGTCAGGACGCGCGTAGCGAAGGTTCGACATCACCGAGTCGTGGAACAAGTGCGGGTCCTGTGCGACGACACCGATCGCCTCCCGCAACGACGTCTGGGTGAGGTCGCGCACGTCGTGGCCGTCCACCCGCACCGATCCAGTCGACGCGTCGTACAGCCGCGGGATGAGGTTGCTGATGGTCGTCTTGCCTCCGCCAGACGGACCGACGAGCGCGACGAGCTGCCCTGGCTCGATCGCGGCACTGACACCTCGAAGCACGAACGCGCCGGGTGTGTCGGACAGGGGTCGACCGCTCTGCGGGTCCGCCTCGAGTGACGCGATCGAGACATCGGATGCACTGGGGTAGCGGAACCACACGTCGTTCAGCTCGACGCGTCCAGTCGGATCGACGAGATCGACCGCACCAGGCCGGTCCACGATCGCGCTCGGCGTGTCGAGCACCTCGAACACCCGCTCGAACGACACGAACGCCGTCATGATGTCGACGCGGGCGTTCGTCAACGCGGTGAGCGGGCCGTACAGCCGCTGCACGTAGGCGGCGAGCGCCACCATCGTGCCGAGCGTGAGCGCGCCGGAGATCACGAGGTGGCCGCCGATCAGGTACACGGCAGCGACGCCGATGGCGCCGACGAGCGTCAGGGCGATGAAGAACACCCGCCCGTACATGGCGCTGCGCACACCGATGTCGCGCACGCGTCCGGCGCGATCGGAGAAGTCCGCGGTCTCGTCGTCGTGACGGCCGAACAGCTTCACGAGCAGCGCACCGGCGACGTTGAACCGTTCGGTCATCGTCGTGTTCATGTGCGCATTGAGGTCCATCGACTCCCGGGTGATGGCCTGCAACTGTCGCCCGATCCGCTTGGCCGGCACGATGAACACCGGCAGCAGCACCAGCGTGAGCAGCGTGAGTCGCCACTCGAGGAAGCCCATCGCGAAGAGCGTGACGGTGATGGTCACGACGTTCGAGACGACCGCGCCGAGGGTGCCGGTCAGCGCCCGTTGCGCTCCGATGACGTCGTTGTTCATCCGGCTGATCAGCGCGCCGGTCTGGGTCCGGGTGAAGAACGCGATCGGCATGCGCTGGGTGTGGTCGAAGAGGCCGACGCGCAGATCGAAGATCAGGCCCTCACCGATGCGCGCCGACCACCATCGCTCCCCGAGCGACAGCAGCGCGTCCGCGAACGCGAGCGCGACCATCGCGATCGCGAGCGCAGTGACCATTCCGCGGTCCTTGCTCGGCAGCGCGTCGTCGATGATCTGCTTGATCAGCAGCGGCGGGACGATCTCGACGACCGCCTCGAGCACGATCGTCGCCAGGAAGCCGACCAGCATCGGCCGGTACGGGCTGGCGAACCGCCACACCCTGCGCACGAGGTCTCGCTCGAGCTTCGCGCCCTTCACCGCGCTGGGATCGCTCCCGAGCATCGAGTGAGGGCCGTGCCGCATGCCGGGGAATCGTAAGCGGCAACTGTCGAAATCCGCCCTGCGAACCCGCCAGTAATGTCAGACCCGGAGGGTTGCCTGAGTGGACGAAAGGGGCGGCCTCGAAAGCCGTTGTGGCCTCCGGGTCACCGTGGGTTCAAATCCCACACCCTCCGCTGTGACTCTGGGGACTGCGTCCCCGCTCGCTTGCGCTCGCGCCCCATCACCGCTCGGCTCGCTGGCGCTCGCTCGATCGGTAGCGGAGAGCGCGTCGCGGTTCGAAAGCACTAGCAAGCTCTCCGCTGTGTGATGTCGCTGGCGCTTCCCTCGCCGCATCTTCGCTCGAGAA